>JAGQIK010000113.1 GCA_020431405.1 Myxococcales bacterium | reverse complement strand
CGCGCGCGCAGCGACGAGCGCTTCACCGTCGAGTCGGTGGTGCGCGAGGTAGGCACCAGCGGCGACCTGCCGGCGCTCGCGATCTTGCTCGCGCGCGACGACGAGCTGGCGCGCGAGATCAACGTCGTCGACATCGCGCCGGGACCGCGGCGCCTCGGGCTGGCGCGACTGCTCGCCGCGGCCGCCTCCGGTGACCAGCACCTGCAGCGCGTGCTGTCGTTCGATCCCGAGCAGGGCCGCGCGATCCTCGAGACGCTTGTCGACCACGGCGAGCCGGTGGACATCGGCACGCGACGGCGGCGGGCGCTTCGCGTCTGCCAGCAGCTCGGCAGCGCGCTCGGCGCGCTCCACGACGCCGGCCTGTGGCACGGGCGCGTGGCGCGCCAGTCGGTGCGACAGATCGGCGAGCTGACGGTGCTGACGCTCGTCGACGCGCTCGTGCAGTGGGCAGAGCCGAGCGGCGAGGAGCCGCCCGCGGGATCGCCGGCTGACGATGTCGCCGCCGTGCTGAGCTTCTGCGAGCTGCGCGACGCGCCGGAGGGCCTCGTCGACGGCCGCGCCCTCGCGCGCTGGGCCAGCGAGCAGCTCGACAGCGAGGCAGAAGCGGAGCTCGCGGCGCTGCGCGAGCGCCTGCTGTCCGAGGCGCTCGAGCGCGCGCCGGCAGGGCTCTCGGACGAGGGCGAGGACGGATCGACCGCGCACTAGTGCGGTGGGGGCGTCCACGTGATGCGTGACAGCGAGGCCACGCTGCCTGCGCGCGCGCGCGAAGTGGCCTTAGGGTGCGCGATCAAAGTCAGTGTTGGCACCCGTTGCAACGCGTCCACGCGGGCTTGTTGCCCTACCGCTACGGTCTATCCCCCCAGTAACTGAAACGAAACAAGGCGTTCGCGAGGCCGCTCAACGGGCGATGGTGACAGCGGTTTCGTCGCGTCCATTGGCGGTACGCGCGATCTGGTGCGCTTCTGGCAACTCGATCGGCACCATGCGTCCTGGCCGAAGTCCATTGGGGCGCGGAAATCCTTTCCGCGCCAAACGATCGCGCACGCCTGCTACGCGCGCCATTCGTGGTATGCGCGCGCGGGTCAACAGCAGCTTCGAGACTGCCGAGCGCCACGCGATGACCATCCCGCGTCGAGAGCCGCTCGGCGAGCCGCGAGACGAGCTGCTGCGGGACGAGCTGCCGCGCGAAGAGCTGCCGCGCGAGATGCGCGAAGAGCCAGCGGGCAGACAGCCAGTAGGCGAAGAGCCAGCGGGCAGAGCGCCAGCGAACAGAGAGCCACAGGCCCGAGAGCCACTGCCGCCGCCGCCGCGCGCGCCGCGACCGAGACAGGCGCAAGCGCCGACACGAGAGTGGCGAGCCGCGGTGGTGCTGACCGAGGCCGAAGCGCTGCGCGACAAGCGCTTGCCGCGGCCGCCTCCGCGCACGCCCGTGCCGTCGCGAGCGGCAGGCGACGCGGACACGGCCGAGGTTCGCCCGACGATGCTGCCGCATCAGCGGCGCTGGTTGCTCGCGCTGATCTCGTTCGGCACGGCCGTGGGGCTCTTCGCCGGTGCGCTGCTCGGCTCGGCGCTCTCGAGCCACGCGCGGATCAAGAAGCGGCACAGCACGCCTGCGCCGCAGCCGGCCATCGAGTTGCGCTGGACCAGCGACAAAGCACGCTGCGCGCGCGACAAACGACGCCGCGCCAAACGCGCGCGGCGCACCGTCGCGGAGCGCCGCACGTCGATTCACTTCTGACAGCTCGCGCGTCGTCTCGCCGCCCCCGCCCTCAGGTCCTCCACCCGTCGCACGTGCGTCTACTACGCGCGCGCGTACACGCCCGCGCACGCGCGCACGCCCGTGTGCGCGTGCGTGCTCGCGCGGGTGCGCACGCCCGCGCACGCGTGTGTGCGTGCGTGCTCACGCGGGTGCGCACGCGTGCGCATGCACGTGCGCGCACACGCGCCCGCACGCGCTCACGTGGGCGCGCCCGCTCGCTCGCGCGCGTGCACACGCGCAGGCGCATACACGCGTAGGCGCATACGCGCATAGGCGCATATGCCCGCGTGCGCGCGTGGGCCTAGGCGCATACGCGCGCGTGCGCGTACGCGAGCGCTCCGGATCCCCCGCGCTAGCCGCATAGGCCGTTAACGCCATAGGCTCTCCGATTTTCGAATAACCGCGTGCCCATATGCGCTTAATCGGGGCCTCGTCTCCCCGTTCGTCGCAGGCCGTCCACGCAAATAGGCAACGCTGCTCGCTCGGCGCGACGGGGATTCGCGCAGATACGCGGGGTACGACCCTTGCTTACCTCCGTCGCCCCAATGGGAGCCGTCATTTTGCCCTCGCGTTCTGTCGTGTTGCTAGCAGCCCTCCTGTCGTGTTCTTGCGAGCCGAGCTTTGGCCCGGCAGCGTCGAACACGGCCGACGATTCGGGTGCGTCCACCGCCCCCGATCCGAATCGCCCCGCTGCGCCCGCGGCGAGCGCCAGCGCGCTCGGTCCCTACGACGCCTGTGGCAGCAAGCGCTTCCTCGTGCGCAACGGCTGCGGCGACGACGCGAGCGCGGAGGGCTACTACCGCCGCGTGCTCGGCGGCTCGGCGCAGCTCTCGCTCGACCAGTGGCAGACGCGCGCGTTCGGTGGAACCGCCGAGGCTTGCCTGCAGGCGGGCAACGCCGGCGGCGCTGCCGTCGTCGGCCCCGATGGCTTCACCTACGCCGACGACCCCTTCGCCGCGCTCCCCACGCAGCAGCCGGCCTACGCCGACGGCAGCGTGCAGAACGGAGCGTTGCAGGTCGTCGTCGGTGGCGTCGACGAAGACGACATCCAGGGCATGGCCGGTGGTTGGCGCAAGACCTTCACGGTGTCCGCCGCGGGTCCGGCGACGCTGCGGCTGCGCTACGCGCTGACCATCTCCGCCGACTTCGAGCCCGACGAGCGCACGCGCGTCGTCGCCAGCATCGACGGCACGCTGGTCGACGGCGACGGCGCGGGCTACGTGCGCCAGCTCGCAGGCGGCGGCCAGCTCAGCACGGGCACGCAGGAGGTGCAGCTTGACCTCGGAACGTTGCAGGTCGGCCAGCACACGCTGGTTGTCGGCGCCCACCTCAGCCAGAAGACCACCAGCGGCGAGCTCTCGACGCTGCAGATCGAGGCCGCCGAGGTGCTGCAGGCAGGCCAGTGCGTCTCCTGCGGCGGCGCCGGCGCGGGCGGCGGCGGGGGCGGCTGCAAGAAGCTCGTCAGCGCCTACTTCCGCAACGCGCGCGAGCTCGGATTCTGGAGCGAGGTCGTCTGCAGCGCCAGCGTCGGCCGCGACAGCGGCGGCTGCCTGGCGCGCTACTTCAGCGCCGAAGGCGACCGCGGCCGCGGCATCGCGCCGCTCGCGGCGCTCGCGATGGACATCGACGCGTCGGGCGCCGCGCGCTTCTACAGCTTCGGCCCCGACGGCGCCCTCGCGCCATCCGCCGGCCTCGACGCCGAAGGGCGCAAGCACGTGCCCGAGAGCTGCACGAGCTGCCACGGCGGCCGCTCGGACAGCGCCAGCGGCGACCTCGGAGCGCTGTTCCGCGAGCTCGACCCGCAGTACCTCGTCGCCAGCCCGCAGCAGACGCTCGCGCAGGCGCAGGCCGACTGGTACACGCTCAACCAAGCCATCCGCTCGGCAAATCAGGCACTGGGCGGCAAAGCGACCGCCGCGGCGTCGGCGCTCGTCGCGCACCTCGATGCCCTCTACGTGCCGGGCCAGAGCCCGCCGCAGAGCCGATCGCCCGCCGAGCTGATCCCACCGAGCTGGCAGGCCGGCGAGGCGGCACTGGTGCAGGCCAAGACCAACCTCTGGAACACGCTCGTCGCGCCCTACTGCGCGGGCTGTCACCGCGCGACGGCGCGCGACTTCACCGACTACGGCGCCTTCGCCGGGCTCGCGCGCCAGGTTAGCGGCCGCTCGCTGCTGCGCCACGCGGTGGGTCCGGGCGAGAGCAGCGAGCTCTTGCCGATGCCGCAATCGGAGCCGATGTCGACCAGCCTCGCCAACAACACGCAAGCGCAGGCCGCCATCGACGCGTGGCTCGCAGCGGCGCCGGCCGACGGCGCCGACACGCGCGGACCGCTGGCCTTGCTGCGCGTCTCCACCAGCGGCGCCCTCGGCGCGCGCTTCGAGGTCGCAGCCATCGCCAGCGACGACAGTGGCGTGGCCAGCTTCGAGCTCTCCCTCGACGGCAAGAAGCTCACCGACAAGCGCTACGACCCCGCCTCGGCCGCGCGCACGGAGGTCTTCGAGCTGCGCGACGTGGCGCCGGGTCAGCGCGAGCTGACGCTGGTCGCGCGCGACGCGAGCGGCAACAGCACCACGACCACACTGACGCTGACCGTCGGCGACGGACAAGGCGCGCCGTCGTCGCCACCGCCGGCCACGCCGAGCCCCGACGCCGCTACGCCTCCTGCTGCGACGGACGCCGGTGCCAGCGGCGACGCATCGAGCGGCGGCGACGCGGCAGCGAACGAAGCGGGAGCCAGCGCACCGCCGGCGACCGCACCGCCGCCGCCGCCCTCGTCGAACAGCGGTGCCGAGACGCAGCAGCCCGAGTATGGCTACACCTGCACGCTGGCCGCGGCCCCGTGGCGCACGTTCGGCTCGAGCCTGGCGCCGATGCTGCTCGTGTTGTTGCTCGTCGCGAGCGCGCGCCGACGTCGGCGCCGGCAGCACGGCGGCATCGCGCGCGTCGGCTGGTGGTTGCTCGTGCTCGCCGGCGCCCTCGCCTTCGCGGTCGCCAGCTCGCCCGCGCTTGCCAAGAACAACGGCGTCCCGGGGCACAGCGGCAAGATCGCCGCGCTCACCTGCGCGCTCGCGACCTGCCACGGCGACGCTGTCGCCGTGCAGTCGATCAGCGTCGACGGACCGACCAGCGCCGAGCCCGGCCAAGCGATCACGCTCACGCTCAACGCCACCGATGGCGCGGCCGCCGTCGCCGCCGGTATCGGCATCGCAGCCAGCGGCGGCGAGCTCGTGCCCAACCCCGCGGCGGGCATCGTCGCCTCGGGCCAGGAGCTGATCCACCAGACGCCGCGCGCCACCAACAGCTGGACGTTCGAGTTCAAGGCCCAAGACCCCGGCAGCTACACGATCTACGCGGCGACGATCCTCGGCAACGGCGACGGCGACGCCGGCGGAGATCGCTTCGGCATGACCACGGCAACGATCACGGTCGCCGCCGGCGCGAGCGCACAGCCGCCCCCGCCGCCGCCCGAAAACAACAACGACACGCCTCCAGCAAACACAGAGCCGCCGGGGACTCCACCCACCCCGCCGGCGGGCGCAGGCGAGCCACCGGCCACCACCCCAGGCCAACGCGCGAACGACGAGATCGTCTTTGGCGGCTGCCAGCAGGCGCCGTCGCGACCTCCATTCGGCTGGGAGGCGCTCCTTCTCGTCGTCCTCGCAGCCTGCGCTCGCCGGCGGCGGCCACTCGGCTACCGAAGTCGCCGCCGGCCGCGCACGCCGCGCGCCGCGCTGCTCGCCTCGGCGCTG
>JAGQIK010000112.1 GCA_020431405.1 Myxococcales bacterium | reverse complement strand
GAGATACCCGCACGGCGCGCCTCGGACAGGCGCCGCCGAAGGGCGATGCCCTAGACGTTCAAAGGGAGGAAGGCTCCGCCTGGCCTTGGAAGGCAGTAGGGGCTGTCCACTTGTCCACAGGCGAATGGGCTTTCGAAACAGCCCTCCGCGCCTGTGGAAAAGTGGGCAGCCCCGGTGCCCATCACCAGCTTCCATCTCGTGCAGTGGCGTAGAACACGCTACAGGCTGTCGACGGCCAGCCTGCGGAGCGCTGAGCTGCGGAACGGCCCTGCGCTCGGGTGTAGCGCCGGTGCCACCTCAGAAATTCGAGCAGATCGTCGAGCACCTTGGCGCGTAGGCACGGGCAACCGAACGAGGAGCCCTCCCATGAAACATGCCCACACCATCGTCGCCGCCTTCATCTGCACCTTCGCGCTCTCGAGCGCCGCCGCGTCGCCCGGCATCCGCATCCTCGAGCCGTCGCGCATCGAGGCGCTCACTCAGCTGCTGGTCAGCGGCACCGTCGTCAAACGCTACGTGCGGCGCAAGGGCTCTCAGCGCGAGACGTACGTGGTGGTCAAGGTCAACAAGCTCGACGTCAAGCACAGGCCGGCGCTGCGACACGGGCTGCGGCCGGGCGCGCACCTGGTGTTCGTCAATCGCTGCAGTCTGCGCAAGCCGACGGCCCGCGACCTGAGGATGGCTGGCTATCCGCACGATCGCTGCGGCGGCGGCTGGAGCGCCACACCGCAGGCGCTGCGCAGCAAGACTGGCAGCAACATCACGCTGCGCCTGCGCGTGGAGCGCTACAACAAGGATGTCGGCTTCGCCACCGTGGCCACGACCGTACCCGGCACCGCTCGCTCGATCGCCTACATCGGCACGCCCAAGCGCCCTTGGTAGGGCCGCGCGCGGCTAGTTGCGTTTTGGTGCGTAGGCAGCGAGCACGCGGTGCGCCCGCGCCAGCGCGGCGGCGTCGAGCTGCCCACGGTAGCGCCAGCGCACGATCAGATCGGGGCCGACGAGCAGCAGCACCGGGTCATCGTGGCGAGCGATGGCTGCGCTGTCTGCGAAGACGGTGTACCACTCGAGCAGCACGCGGTGATGCAGGCCAGCGGGGCTGAACGTGCGCACCTTGCGCAGCACCAGGGCGCGCGGCATGTACCAAGGCTTGTCTATCACGGCGACCTGATAGACCTCGAGCCAGCTGCGGAAGCGCCGATGAAGGGCCACGCCCCAAGCGCGGCAGCGTGGGGCTGCGCGCTTGCTGCGGCCGACCACCAGCATCGTGGTGTGCCCGCGAAGCTGCGCCAATCCGACCTTGCGCCCGTTCTTTAGGTTGGGCAGCTCGAACCAGGGCATGCGCTTGCCAACCCGCGCGCCGCGCTGCGGCGGAGCGGCGCGTGCCGCGGCCGGCATCGACAGCAGCGAGAGCGACAGGAGCAGCGCAGCAGGCCCCTTGAGCGAGGGCGACTGGAGCGAAGCGGCGAACAGAGACACGGAAGTCTTCTAGCACCAGCGACGGTCGATATCACGCCTGAGATAGCGCTGCTATGCTTCTTGCCAGATGGATCGCGATCCGACCAAGCCGATGGCAAACCCCGCGGCGCAGGCGCTGGCGGTGAAGCCCGCGGCGAAGATGGTCCACTTCCGCCGCGAGGCCGACGGCATCCGGCGCGAGGCGCAGCAGCGCGAGCTGGTGTGCGAGCGACCGCTGGTCATCGAGATCGAAGGCAGCGACAGCTACACGATCATGCGCACACCTGGCGCGGACCTCGACCTGGCCGTCGGCTTTCTGCTCGCCGAGGCGATCATCGACGGGATCGATGACGTCGTGCAGCTGACGGCCAACTGCGAGT
>JAGQIK010000111.1 GCA_020431405.1 Myxococcales bacterium | reverse complement strand
TCGCCACGGGCACGGCGATCTTCAAGCCGGGCATCCAGGGCACGCTGGTGCTGGCGACCAACCGCAAGAACAGCTCGCTGGCCTGGGGCATCTTCTATCAGACGGTCAACATCGGCGGCTGGATGGGGCCGCTGGTGGCGGCGCGCTTGCGGCGCATGGCCTGGACGCGCGTCTTCTTCGCCAACGCCGGCATCATCTGCATCAACTTCCTGCTGCTGTTGACCTACAAGGAGATCGGCAAGGACAAGCGCCTCGAGCGCGCCCGCCTGCGCAAGGAGGGCAAGCTGCAAGAGGGCAGCCTCATCGCCGACTCGCTGCGCGAGCTCGCCAAACCGCACGTCTGGCGCTATCTGGTGGTCTTCGCCGGCTTCTGGTTCATGTTCATGTCGCTGTTCGAGGTGCTGGTGCTCTACATCAAGCACTGGGTCGACACGCGCGTGGTCGTCGACACGCTGTTCGGCGCCGGCGGAACGCGCAGCGAGCTGTTCAAGTCGCTGCTCGGCATGAACGACGCCGGCACTCAGATCCAGCCCGCCGGCCTGCTCAACCTCAACGCCTTCAGCATCATGCTGACCTGCTTCCTGTTCGCGCAGCTGTCGGCGCGCATGCGCGCGACGACGTCGATCGTCGTGGGCTGTCTGATGGCGACCTGCTCGATGTTCATCTTCTCGTCGACGCCCAACGGGCTCGCCGTCGCCGGCGGCATCCTGCTCTTCTCGGTGGGCGAGATGCTCTCGAGCCCCAAGTTCAACGAGTTCATGGGCAACTTCGCCCCGCCCGACAAGAAGGCGATGTACCTCGGCTTCTCGCAGCTGCCGATCGCGGCGGGCTGGGGCATCGAGGCGCAGGTGGGCTTCCGCCTCTACGGCAAGCTCGCGTCGCGCGGCAAGTTCTCGCGCCAGTATCTCGAGGAGCGCGGCGTGGCTGCCGACGCGATCAAGAAGATCAAGCGCGGCGAGGCCTTCGACGTGGCCGTGCAGCACGACCACCCCGAGACGCGCGCGCCTTTCGCGGCTGTCAACAGGGCCAAGGCGGCCATCGAGGTGCTCAAGAAGAAGGGCGTCGACGTCGCCAAGGATGGGGCTGGCAAGCAAGCGCTCGCCGAGCTCAAGCAGGCCCAAGAAGCGCTCGCCAAGACCGACTACGACGGCAAGCGCTGGACACTGGCGCGCAAGCTGTTCGACAAGCACCGGCCATCGCGCGTCTGGTACGCCATGGGCGGCGTCGGTTTGCTTTCTGCGCTCGGTCTGGCGTGGTACGGAAAGTGGGTTCGCAAGCTGACCGAGCAGCGCAAGCCCGCGACGGTCGAGCCCACGAAGGCGGCCGAGCAGAAAGCCGAGCCCAAGTCAAAGCGCAAGGGTGACGACGATGAGTAAGCTGTCGATGTCTCTGTGCGGTCTGGCGCTGCTCGCGGGCGCGTCCCGAGCCTGGGCGCACCCCGCGCCGCCGCCGCTGTCGGCCGCGCAGCGCGCGATCTTCAACGGCAGCGCCGAGGACAACCTCGACAAGAAGCCCTGCATCGGCACGCGCAAGCGCGTCACGCTGAAGTGCCGCGACGTGCGCCACTACGTGCGCATGAACGAGTGGTGGCACGACGTGTGGCACCCCTACGTCAAGGACCTCGGCGGCGCCTACGTTGGCGTGGCCTCCGACCAGGCTTTCACGTTCGTGGCCTGGGCCAAGTCCAAGCTGGCCTTCCTGATGGACTACGACCCGGTGGTGGTGTGGATCAACCACGCCCATCGCGCCTTCGTGCTCGAGTCGCCGGACATCGCCGGCTACGTCAAGCTGTGGGGCCGCCGCGGACGCAAGGCCGGCGAGGCCGTGCTGGCCAAGTACTACAAGGGCAAGCACAAGGACTATCGCCGCATCGTCAGTGCCTACCGCCGCTTCCGCGGCGAGATCGGCGGCCACTTCGGGCAGGTGCTGCGCCGCAAGGGGCGCCGCTTTCATTGGCTGCACGACCAGGGCGACTACGAGTACGTGCGCGGCATGTTCAAGAACGGCCGCGTGCGCATCCTCAAGGGCGACCTGCTCAAGGACAAGACGCTGCGCGGCATCGGCGCCGTCTCGCACAAGCTCAAGGTGCCGGTGCGCATCGTCTACACGTCCAACGCGGAAGAGTTCTGGCCCTACCCCAAGGACTTCCGGCTCAACTTCGCCGCGCTCTACATGGACCAGAAGAGCGTGATCCTGCGGACGCGCCACTCGAGCAAGTACGGCCCGCGCATCGGCAGCTACGTTTACATCGTCCAGGACGGTCAGGACTTCGCCAAGAAGCTCAACTCTGGCTGGCGCTGGAAAGGTGTCTGGAGCATGCTGCGCGACCGCAAGGCGACCCACCGGCCAGGCCTGTTCGTCATCGGCCCGGTGGAGCAGGGCTTCCAGCCGCCGCGCAAGCGCAAGGCCCGCCGTCGCGCGCGCCGCTAGCGCCGTGGACGATCGTCCTGGCCGCGGAGCGGCCGTCGGCCGCGATACATCGCCCGCTGTCAGCCGGGGCAACCGCAACCAGCGCTTGTTGATCGTCGGCGCCGTGGTGCTCGCCGCGGGGCTGATGATCCGCATCTTCGCGTCGCGACAGCATGGCGAGCGCGTCTCCGCGGCTGGCGGCGCCGAGGTCTACTACCGCGCGCCGGTGACGCGCGAGACGGCGACGCGGCTGGCGCGTTTTCTCGAGGCCAAAGGGGTCTTCAGC
>JAGQIK010000110.1 GCA_020431405.1 Myxococcales bacterium | reverse complement strand
CTGCCGTAATCTAGGCAATATAGACGGCTTAGGGTTGAAATCGGACGATTGTCCGATTATGCTGTGTCCATGGCCAGACCGATTCACGCCGACGCCGAGGCTACCCGCCGCCGCGTGCTCGACGCCGCGAGCCAGCTCTTTTCAGCCAAAGGCCTCGCCAGCACCACCATGCGCGAGATCGCCTCCAAGGCGGGCGTCAGCATGGCCACCGTGCACCACTACTACGGCGGCAAGAACGACCTCTACGAGGCCTGCGTCGCCGCCATGTACGACGAGCTTCACACGCTGCGCAGCGAGATCCAGCGCGCGGTGATGGGCGCCAGCGACCTGCGCGACGTGGTCGACGCGGCCGTGCGCCAGACCTTCCACTTCTCGCGCCGCCACCGCAACGCCGTGCGCCTAATGAACCGCACGGTGCTCGATACCGGGCAGCTCGACGAGAAGCGCCGGCGCGAGTTTCTGCAGCCGTTTCTCGAGGACGGCGGCCGCGTGCTCGGCGCGCTGCTCGGCAAGCCGCCCGAGCAGATGCGCTTGGCGCTGCTCGCCATGAACTACCTCATCGCGCGCTTCGTGCTCAACTCCGAGAGCGAGCTCAAGCTCGTCACCGGCACCGCGGAGGACGCGCCCGCCGAAGAGGCGATCCAGCGCGTCGAAGACTTCCTCGTCAGCGCTGCGCTCGACCTGTTCGGGCTGCGCTAGCGCCTGTCGCGGCGCCGCCCGCAAAAAAACGACGGAACCCCCCAAGGTCTTCGCTGTCAGACCTTGGGAGCGACGACAGCAACGCAGCAAGGCGATGACGAAACGCCACCCGCGTCTCGGGTGGAGCCCGTCGCTCTCTTGAAGCTCATCGACAAACCGAAGGCTCCACAGGAGGACTGCCTATGCCCTCTCAGCGTCGACGTGTGCCCGCAGGAACCCGCATCCTCGAGGTCATCATCCGCTTCGGCGAGGATCCCCTCGCGCATCACACCTTGGCGCCGGGCGAGACGCTGACCGTCGGTCCCTCCGCCGACTGCGACGTCATCGTCAGCAGCGAGGTGGTCGACACGCCCACCGAGCTGGTGCGCGTCGACGCTGCGGGCGCCACCATCGGCGCGCCGCTCGGCTGCACGGCGACACACGTCGACCCCGACGGCCTGATGACGAGCGCGCCCGGCAGCGGCAACAGCTTCGCCATCGACAGCCGCTGCGGCGCGATGCTCGAGCTGGGTCAAGTCAACATCGAGATGCGCTGGACGGCGGCGGCCGAACGCGTCGGCTCGCGCAAGCGCTTCGACTGGCGCAGCCAGCGCGGCACCGCGTTCTCGGTGGGCATCCACCTGTTGGTGTTGATCTTCGTCGCCGCGATCCCGCCCACGGGCTACGCGATCACCGGCAACAACCAAGAGATCAACGCGCGCTACCTCAAGATCCTGACCATGCCCAAAGAGCAGGACGTGATCCCGCCGTGGATGAAGAAGCCGGTGGCCGGCGGCGGCGGCGGCGCGAGCAAGGCGGCGGCAGGCCCCGAGAGCAAGATGGGCGACAAGAAGTCGCAGCGGCGCAATCGCCGCGTGGCGGTCAAGGGCACGGCCAAGTCGACGCAGCCCGCGGGCGCGGTCGATCCCGAGCGCACCGCGATCCTCGGCGTGATCGCGTCGCTGCGCGGTGACGCGGCGGCGATCTTCGATCCCAATAAGAAGGCGTTCGGCAAGGACGACCTCACCGCGCTCGGCAACCTCGAGGGCATCCTGCCCGGCGACGCACGCGGCGACGGCGGCCTCGGCGTGCAGGGCACTGGCAACAGCGGCGGCGGCTGCATCGGCCCCGACTGTGGGCTGATCGGCACCGGCAAGCTGGCGACGATCTGCTCCGGCCCTGGCGACACGTGCAACCGTGGGCGCTACAAGGGTCCCGGCATCGGCGACGGCAAGCCCGGCGGCGGCAAGCCCAAGCCCCACAAGATCAGCATCATCGCGCGCGACCCAGAGACCATCGGCGGGCTGAGCAAGGCGATCATCCGCCGCCACGTGCGCAAGCACCTCAACGAGGTGCGCTACTGCTACCAGAAGGAGCTCGGCAACAACCGCGGCATGACCGGCCGCGTGGTGGTGCGCTTCATGATCACGGGCTCGGGCCGCGTTGGCTCGGCGGTGGTCAAGCGCACGACGCTCAAGAACAACAACGTCGAGAGCTGCCTGACGCAGGCCGTGCGTCGCTGGGAGTTCCCGCAGCCCAAGGGCGCCGGCCTCGTCGACGTCAGCTACCCGTTCATCTTCCGCACCGTGCGGGGTCGCTAGCTGAACCGCTAGTCGCTGACTAGCGTGCCCGCGCCCGCGCCCGCCTAGACGCCAACGCCAAGCCGGCGACGGCCAACAGCAACCACAATCCCAAGCCACCCGCGCCGGCGCTGCCCGGCGCGGCGCTGCAGCTGCCGTCGAGCTGTCCGCCGCGCGCCTCGATGTTGGGCTGCGGCGTGCTCGGGTTGTGCGGCGCGAGGGGGTTGTCGGGGTTGTTGGGCTGCGACTGCGTGCCGAGACAGGCGGCGCCGCCCGTGCCCGCCACGACCTGGCAGGTGGTGTCGATCGGGCAGGTGTTGCCGCAACCGCCACAGTTCTGATTGTCGCTGCGCCAGTTGACGCACACGCCGGCGCAGCAGATCCCGCCTTGTCCCGCACACTGCGTCGCATCGCAGCCGCTGCCTCCGGCGTCGGGCGCAGGCGGCGGCGTGCTGTCGGGCTGCACGCCCGCATCGGCAGGCGGTGGCGGCGGTGGCGGCGGCGGCGGCGGTGGCGGCGGCGCGGTGACGCAGCTGCCAGTGGCCTGATGGATCTCGATGTCGGCGCCGTAATAGAAGTGCAGGATGTAGCGGAAGTCCTTGCCGCGTTGGGCGAGACAGTGGGCGCCGTTTTGCGACTTGCAGCCGCGGTTGGCGAGGTTGCCCGAGTTGACCCAGCCGAGGGTCGTCTGCTCGAGCCCGTTGCCGCTCTTGCCGTCGTTGTAGGTGACGTACTTCTCGGTGCTGGTGGGATCGGGGTCGCCGCCCTTGGCGACGCAGTTGGTGGTGGTCGGCTTGGCACCGGCCACGTAGAAGGCGGCGATGACGGTGCTCTTGTAGCGCAGCACCAGACCCGCGGTGGCTTTGACGGCGTCGTAGTGGCGCTGGGTCGGCTTGCGCGAGCAGGTGTAGACCTGGTCGCCGGTGCCGTCCTTGATGCTGCCGCCGTGTGCGATCTTGTAGTAGGCGTAGGTGCGAGCCGCGACGGCCTGCGCCTTGAGCGCCTCGTCGTCGGCGCCGCCGTTCTCGCACGAGATCACGTGCGGCAGGTAGTCGTTCTCCATGTCGACGGTGCCCTTGCCGATGACGCTCACCGAGCAGTTGGCGCTGATCGGCAGGCGGCGGGCGGCGATGTCGTCGTCGTCGAAGCCGGGGCCGCAGGCGACGGCGAGCGCCGCGGCGACGGACGCGACGGCGCCGGCCGACAGCAGCAGCGAGAGGCGAGACGAGCGCGTCGGCGTGGAGATGGGCACTGCGAGGCGTCTATTGCGACGCCCGTGCCACGCGAAGCGGTAAGTGATCCCGCATTGATAGCCCCGCCGCTGGGGACAACTGCAGACAGCCGTGTGCAGGCTGCAGTGACCAGTGAGGTTTGGCGGCTGCTGCTAGCCCTCGTCCAGAGCCTCGGCGCAGCGCGCCAGGACGAGCTCGGCGAGGCGGTCGTCGACGCCCAGCGGGGCGCTAACCTGCGCCTCGATGCCGAGCTTGTCGGCGGCCTCGCGCACCATCCGCGGGATGTCTTCGCTGGCGTGGCGTCCCGGCGCGAGCATGTAGGGGTGCACCACGACGCGCGTGGCGCCCCGCGCGCGGCAGCGCTCGAGCGCCTGCTCGATGGTCGGCGGGCAGAGCTCCATGTGCGCGATCTCGACGATAGAGCCGGGTACACGGGCGGTTACGCGCTCGGCGACGCGCGCCAGCATGGCGTTGGCCGCCTCGCGCTTGCTGCCGTGGTCGACGAGCACGATGGCAACGGAGCTGGGGAGCATAAACGTAACGATGAATGTAACGACCTGCGCGGGTCAACGTAGTGATAGGCGCGACACAACAAGAATGGTCGCCAACCAAGGAGCCGAGCATGACCGCATACCTCTCCGCGATCGTCGTCATGTCCTACGTCCGTTTCCTCGACCTGCTCATCGAAGTCCCCAGCTCCTGCACGCCCAGCGCCTCGTAGCCCCGCCGGCCCATCCAGTCGGCGCGCCTTGACCGTCGAGGCGCGGCGGCCATAGCTTCGGCGCATGCGCGCCCCTCTGCTGGCCACCCTGCTCGTCGCCACCCTCACCGTCGCCGCTTGCTCGGACAGCACGAGCAGCGTCGCCGACGGGCGCAGCGCCGACGCAGACGCCGACGCGGGTCTCGATGCGATCGGCGACGCGCCCGCGAGCGGCGACGCCAGCGTGGTGGCGCGCTACTGCGCGCCGTCGCCGGCGATGCCGAGCTACGGCTCGTCGAGCTGCGCGGTCAACAAGCCGGCGCAGCCCGATCTGCTCGACGATGCCCTCGGCAAGATCGGCCTCGACCGCTGCGCGCTCGGCTACGTCGAGAGCGACAAGCTCGCCGGCGCCGCGATCTGGGACGACGGCTTTCGCCTGCCGTTCTACGACGCCGTGCACCAGCACGCGCTGCGCGCGCCGCCCTTCGCGCGCGCCGTGCTCGCCGCGCTCGACGACGCGGTCGCCGCCGAGCGGCCGGTGACGCGCGCGCTCAAGGTCGCGACGCACTTTGCCGGCGACGAAGGCGAGGTCTGCAGCGAAGCGACCAGCACCGGCGGCGACGCGCCGCTAGTCGACGCGCTGGTGGCGCTCATCGACGGCGCGGGCGGCAGCGCCGATCGCGCAGCCCTGCAGCGCGCCGCGGCGGGCGTGCCACCGTCGATGCGCGCGGCCCTGGCGCCGATCATCGACGCCATCGCGGCGACCGCCAAAGCACGCGACCTCGCGCTGCGCGACGCCGACCTCGGAAAGACGCAGACCAGCCCTGGCGTGGAGCTGCCCACGCTCTATCAGTACCTGACCTCGATCATGCTGCGCTCCAAGAGCGGCGTGACCATCGCGCCGCGCGAGACGTGGGTGCAAAACCTGCTGCGCGGCGAGGCCAGCGGCAAGGGCTTCGCTTACAAAGTGCTCTACTCGGCGGCGGTCAAGCTCGCCTCGACGGTCGAAGGCGCGCAGCTCGAGCGCTTCGCCGGCGTCGACGCCAAGCTCGACGTACAGACGCCTCTCGGCCGCGTGATCGTCGGCGGCCCCGGCGACGACACCTACGAGCCCAAGACGCACGGCACCGCCATCGCGCTGCTGGTGGAGACCGGCGGCAAGGACACCTATCGCATCCCCGCCGGGGCCACCAGCGGCGCGGAAAACCCAGTCTCGGTGCACGTCGACCTCGGCGGTGACGACCGCTACGGCTACGACGAGGTCCCGCACGCCAACGATGGCGCGCGCCTGCCATCGGACGCCGACGGGCGCGCGCCGGCGGGCGATCCCAAGACCGGCAACGGCCCTGTCTCGCTGTCTGAGACCTCGCGTCAGGGCGCCGCGCGCCTCGGCGTAGGGCTGCTCTTCGATCTCGGCAAGTCGAAGGACAGCTATCGATCGCTGCGGCTCTCGCAGGGCTTCGGCGCGCTCGGCGTGGGCGTGCTCTACGACGACGGGGGCGATGACCTCTACGAGGGCGAGGCCGGCGTGCAGGGCGCGGGCATCTTCGGCGTCGGCCTGCTCTTGGACATGGCCGGCAAGGACACCTATCGCACGTACCACGCCTCGCAGGGCTTCGCCTTCGTGCTCGGCGTCGGCGTGCTCTACGACGCGGCCGGCGACGACGCCTACCTCGCCGACGTCGGCGATCCGGCGCAGGGCGGCGACCCGCTCTACTTCTCGTCGCAGCGCGCCGGCACGGGCAACTCGAGCTTCGTGCAGGGCGCGGGCTTCGGCCGCCGCGCGGACTTCAGCGACCAGGTCTTCATGAGCGGCGGGCTCGGCGTGCTGCGCGACGCCGACGGCGACGACCGCTACGAGGCCTCGGTCTTCGCGCAGGGCACCGGCTACTGGTTCGGCACCGGCATCCTCGCCGACAAGCGCGGCAAGGATCAGTACGACGGCCTGTGGTACGTGCAGGGCGCCAGCGCGCACTTCGCCCTCTCGCTGCAGATCGACGACGACGGCGACGACCGCTACAACCAGAAGCTCGTGCCGGCGGCGACGTCCATCGGCGTCGGGCACGACTTCTCGGTCAGCTTCCACATCGACGGCGGCGGAAACGACGTCTACCAGGCGCCGGGGCTCTCGCTCGGTGCGGGCAACGAAAACGGCTTCGGCTTCTTCTTCAACCTCGGCGGCGACGACCGCTACGAAACGCGCGGCAAGCGCACGCTCGGCGGCGCGTCGATCAGCGCGGCCTCGGCCGCCGCGGCACGCGCCAACGTGCTCAACGTCGGCGTGTTCGTCGACAGCGGCGGCAAAGACACCTATCGCATCGACGGCAACGACGAGACGCGCGACGACAGCGATTGGATCTACCAGAGCACCAACACGACGACGACCAAAGAGCACGGCGTCGGGCTCGACGGCAGCGGCAGCGTCGACCTGCCGTGATCGCCCTCGCACCACCAGCGCCGCGCTGGGTGCGCGAGCAGCCCATCGCCCATCGCGGGTTGCACGACGCGCAGCGGCCGGAAAACTCGCTCGCCGCCTTCGAGGCCGCCGCGCGCGCCGGCTACGCTATCGAGCTCGACGTGCAGCTGCTCGCCGACGGGGGCATCGCCGTCTTTCACGACGACACCCTCGAGCGCATGACCGGCGCGCGCGGCCCGATTCACGCCCTGCGCCGCGCCGAGCTCGCGCCCTTGCGGCTGGCCGCGAGCGACCAGCACGTGCCGCTGCTCGACGAGGTGCTCGAGCTCGTCGCCGGTCGCGCGCCGCTGCTGGTGGAGATCAAGAACCGCGGCGCTGTGGGCGCGCTCGAGCGCGGCGTGGCCAGCGCGCTCGTGCGCTATGGCGGCGAAGCGGCGGTGCAGTCGTTCAACCCGCTGTCGATGGCGGCGCTCGCGCGCGAGGCGCCGCAGATCGCACGAGGACAGCTCTCCGGGTCGTTTTTCGACGAGCCCGACCTCGCGCTCTACAAGAAGGCGCTGCTGCGCCGACTGATGCTCTGTCCCGTCAGCCGCCCCAGCTTCATCGGCTACGAGCTGAGCATGCTGCCCTACTGGGCGGTGACCGTTTGGCGGCGCGCGCTGTCGCTGCCGCTGCTGGCCTGGACCGTGCGCAGCGAAGCTGACCTTCGGCGCGCGCGCGCGCTGGTGGACAACGTGATCTTCGAGAACGTGCGACCGTAGCTCGAGGCGCTCGCGCGATCACGGGCGCGGGTGGCTCTTGCAGTAGTCCTCGCAGAACTTGCTGTCCGAGCGCTCCTTGCCGCAGTAGACGCCTTCGTCGTTGGCCACGAGGCCCGTGCACTGGCTGCCGCAGCGACAGCTGCTGCTGAAGCGGCATGGACAGGTGGGCTCCGAGTAGGGCTCGCCCTTCTTGCGGTCGGGGCACTTGTTGGGGTCGGTGCGCGGCTTGGTCGCCTTGCAGGCCTTGCAGCCGGTGTCGCCCTTCCACGTGTAGTTGCAGCGGCCCGCCAACATCTTGCACGCGTCGCTGTCGATGAAGAGGTGAAACGGCTTTTCGCCGGCGTTGGGCGAGTGCGTCAGCGAGCACCAGCTCTGGCTCTTGGTGCAATCCTTCCAGCCGAACTTGGTGCACATCTCGCCCTGCAGGCAGCGCTGCGGCGGGCTGCCGATGCTGCCGCCCTTCTTGGGCCAGCAGCACATCTTCTTGTTGCTCTGCGGCTCGACCACGCAGTAGCAGCCCTCGCTGGTGTCGCCGATACCGTCGGGGCAAGAGCCGGGGCAGAACTCGGCGGTGTTGATCGCGTGACAGCCTCGTCCGCCGGCCTTGCCGCCTGGCCGGCCACAGTTCTTGCAGCCGCTCGTGTCGCGCGTGCGCGTGCCGCAGTAGGTGAGCTGACAGACGTTGCTGCCCTGCCCCTGCCCCCAGTCGGCGCAGGCGAGCGAGAAGTCGTCGCAGTCGAAGGCCTTCTCGTCGGGCACGCAGCTGTTGCAGCAGCCGGTGCCGCAGTTGTAGAGCATCTTGTCGTCTTTGCCGTTGACCGGCCCCACCGGGCACTTGAACGCCCCGTCGATGCACTTCTTCGGCCCGCACGTGTGAGGCACATCCCCGCTCCCCGTGCCGGTGCCCGTCCCAGTAGCCGTGCCCGTGCCCGTCCCCGTGCCGGTGCCGGTGCCCGAACCCGTGCCCGCCTCGCAGCCGCACGAGATCGTGCACTCGCCGATCTGCACCGCTGTCTCGCCGTCGGCGCACTGCGTCGGCCCGCAGGTGAGCGCGTCTGGCTGCAGCCACACGTCGAGCTTCAGCCCGCCATCGCCGCTGCTCTTGCTGCGGCTGGTCACCTCGCCTGGGCCGCCGCCCACCTCGCCGACGCCGCAGCCGCTGGTCTCGGCCAACACCGCCACGGCGCTGAGCGCCACGCACACGCTCGCCGCGCGCAACCAGGTCATCGAGTTGTTGGTCATGCCCGGTAGATGCG
>JAGQIK010000109.1 GCA_020431405.1 Myxococcales bacterium | reverse complement strand
CGCTCGAGGCGATCTACGACCGCGTGGTGCGGCAGGCCCGCTCGCCGCGCGGCAAGCAGGCGCTCGCCGAGAGCGCGCGCGCCGCCGAGCAGCGTCTCGGCTGCGTGATCGCCCGCCTTCAGGCCGAAGCCTTCGTCGGCCGCGACCCGCAGCAGGCGGGCGCCGTCGCCGAAGAGCTCTGCCGTCGCGACGCACACGATCTCGCCGCCGCCGAGCTCGCCGCGCGCGCGGCGCTCGGGCGCGGTGACGGGGCGCGCGCCAGCGAGTATCTGGCGCGCGTCGTCGACCTCGCGCCCCTCGCGGGCCCCGACACCTACCTGTACTACGCTGTAGCGCTGCTCGCGCGCGGTGACCACGTGGCGGCGCGCCGCGTGCTCGACGCCGCCGAGCCCTGCTTCCCCTTCGCGCCCGCCGACGCGCGCGCGCTCTTTTCGGAGTACCGCGCGCGCGCGGCCAGCGTCGCGGCGCGGGCCGTCAGCGCACCGTCGGCCGAGCGTCATGGCGCTGGCGCCTTCGCGCCGCGCTAGCCGCTAAGCACCTGACGCCACGCACGACCTCGGCGGTACGGCGGTTGCAACTCGCGACCACATGCCGCTTCGCCGCCCGCGCCCGCTCTCGATCCTCCTCGCGCTCGGCGTGACCTGCACGCTGCTGCTGATCGGCTCCGACGCGCTGGCCCAGGTCTCGAGCTCGCTTCCCCGCATCGACATCTCGCTGGGCGGCGGTGGCGGCGGCCCCAAGCAGGTCTCGTCGGCGCTCAAGATCCTGGCGCTGCTGACGGTGCTCTCGCTGGCGCCGGCGATCTTGATGCTGATGACGGCGTTCACCCGCATCGTGATCGTGCTCAGCTTCGTGCGCCAGTCGCTCGGCGTGCAGGGCATGCCGCCCAACCAGGTCATCGTCGGCCTCTCGCTGCTGCTGACGATCTTCGTGATGGCCCCCGCCGCCAAGAAGGCGCACTCGCAGGGCCTCGGCCCCTACCTCGCGGGCAAGCTCGGCGAGAAGCAGGCCATCGAGAAGACGGTCGCGCCCTTTCGCGAGTTCATGCTCGACCACACGCGCACCAAGGACCTCGAGTTCTTCCTCGATCTGTCGGGTGGCCCGCTGCCCAAGTCGCGCGCCGAGGTGCCGCTGTCGGCGCTGGTGCCGGCCTTCGTCATCTCCGAGCTGACGGCGGCCTTTCACATGGGCTTTCTCGTCTTCATCCCCTTCGTGCTGCTCGATTTCGTCATCGGCTCGGTGCTGATGTCCATGGGCATGGTGATGCTGCCGCCGGCGCTGGTCTCGCTGCCGCTCAAGGTGATGCTCTTCGTGCTCGTCGACGGCTGGCACCTGGTCGTGACGTCACTGGTCAGGAGCGTGTCATGACGCCCGAAGCCGTCGTCGACCTGGGCTACCGCGCCCTCAACACCGCGCTGTGGTGCGCGATGCCGATCCTGCTGGTGGGCATGGTCGTGGGCCTGCTGATCGCCGTCTTCCAGTCGGCGACCCAGATCCAGGAGGCCTCGCTCAACTTCGTGCCCAAGCTGCTCGGCATGGCCGCGGCGCTGGTGGTCTTCGGCTCGCTGATCCTCGAGCGACTGCAGACCTTCACCACGCAGCTGTTCAGCACCATCGCGAGCCTCGGCGGCTCGGGGCCCTAGCGGCGACGACGATGATCGACCTGCTCCTGCCATACGCCGTGACCTTCGGCCTGCTGCTGGCGCGCACCACCGCGCTGCTCGTCGCGGTGCCGGCCCTCGGCGGCGAGTCGCTGCCGGGCAGGCTGCGCGCGGCGCTCGCCGGGCTGTTCGCCGTGTTGCTGACGATCAAGGTCGGCGGCACCGAAAACCCGGGCGCGTTGCAGCTGGGCCTGCTCGCGGGTGGCGAGTTTCTGCTCGGCATGGCCATGGGGCTGTGCGTGCGGCTGGTGATGATCGCCGCCGAGCTTGCCGGCGAGCTGGCAGGCATGCAGATGGGCTTTGCCTTCAACCGCGTGGTCGACCCGATGACGCGCGAGAGCGGCGCCGTGACCTCCCGCCTCTACGGCATGATCGCCATGGCGCTTTTTATCGGCCTCGATGGGCCGCGGCTGGTCATCGCCGCGCTGACCCGCAGCGTCGACGCGGTGCCCGCCGGCGCCGCGCTGGCGCACGCCACCAGCCTCGCCACCGTCGTCGAGCTGCTCCAGGTGGTCTCGCTCGCCGGCCTGCGCATCGCCGCGCCGATCGTCACGGCGCTGCTTCTGACCAACGTCGCGGTGGGCCTGCTCTCGCGCGCCGCGCCGCAGCTGAACCTGTTCGTGATGGCCTTCGGCATCTCGATCGGCGTCGGCATGTTCATGATGGCCAGCGCCGCGTGGCCGAGCTTTTCGATCGTGCTCGAAGAGATGCGGCGCCTGCCCGAGCACATGTCGCGGGTGCTGAGCTTCTAGACGATGCAGGACCGCGACCAACAGACCGAAAAGGCAACAACCAGACAGCGCGAGCGCTTTCGCGACGACGGCAAGGTCGCGCAGAGCCGCGAGATCCTCGCCGTGGCGGTGCTCGCCGCCACCGTCGCCACCGCCTACGCCATGGCGACGCCTGCCGCCGAGGCGATCAAGGGCGCCTGCCGCGCGCTGCTCGGGCGGCTCGACCAGGTGGTCGCCGGCAACCAGCCGTGGCTCGACCCGGTGCTGCGCGCGGCCGCCATCGCGGTGATCCCGATCGGTCTGGCCGGCTTCGCCGCGGCGCTGATCGCGGGCTTTTCGCAGACCAAGGGCCTCTTCACGCTCAAGGCGATGACGCCCGATCTCAAGAAGCTCAACCCACTGCCGCGCATCAAGCAGATCTTCTTCTCCAAGGAGACCCTCATCGGGCTGCTCAAGTCGGCGGGCAAGGTCATCGTCATCGTCGCCTTCACCTACAACACGTTCAGCAACGAGCTCGACAAGCTGTCGAGCCTCGGCCAGCAGCGCGCCGGCGACGTGCTCGTCGCGCTCGGCGCCTCGATCCTGCGCATGACGGTGACCATCGGCGTCTTCTTGGCGCTCTTCGCCGCCATCGACTACCTGCTCAACCGCCGCAAGCTCGAGCAGGACATGAAGATGACCAAGCAGCAGGTCAAAGACGAGTACAAGGACACCGAGGGCAACCCCGAGATCAAAGGCAAACAGCGCGCGCGCCAGCGCGAGATCGGCCGCAACCGCATGATGGCCGAGGTCGCCAAGGCGGACGTGGTGCTGGTCAACCCGACGCACTACGCCGTCGCGCTGCGCTACGACGTCGAGTCGATGGGCGCGCCGATGATGGTGGGCAAAGGCAAGGACGCGCTGGCGGCGCGCATCCGCGAGGTGGCGCGCGAGCATCGCGTGCCCGTGATGCACAATCCGCCGCTCACTCGTGCGTTGTTTGCATCAGCTGAGCCCGGCCAAGAAGTGCCGCCGAACCTCTACCACGCCGTCGCCGAGGTGCTCGCGCTGGTCTACCGCCTGCCCGGTCACGCCGCGCGCGCCGCCAAGGCCAAGGCCGAGGCTGCCAGAAATAGCAGGAGCTCGCGATGAGCCAGGCTGCCACGATCTCTTCTCGCGCGCCCAAGCACGACATCTACATCGCGGCGGCGATGGTCAGCATCCTCGCCGTGATGCTGCTGCCGCTGCCGCCGCTGCTGATGGACCTCTTCCTGTCGGTCTCGGTGTGCCTGAGCCTGCTGACCTTCCTCGTCGCGATCTACCTGCGCGACCCGCTCGAGCTGTCGGTCTTCCCGTCGCTGGTGCTGGTGGCGACGCTGCTGCGCCTGTCGCTCAACGTCGCCTCCACGCGGCTGATCCTGATGCGCGGCTCGGAGGGGCCCGAGGCCGCCGGCAGCGTGATCAAGGCCTTCGGCCAGTTCGTCGTCGGCGGCAACTACGTGGTGGGCATCATCCTGTTTCTGATCCTGGTGGTGATCAACTTCGTCGTCATCACCAAGGGCGCGGGCCGCGTTGCCGAGGTCTCGGCGCGTTTCGCCCTCGACGGCCTGCCGGGCAAGCAGATGGCCATCGACGCCGATCTCGGCGCGGGGCTGATCAACGACACGCAGGCCGCGGCGCGCCGCTCGCGGCTGCAGGACGAGGCTGACTTTCACGGCGCGATGGACGGCGCCAGCAAGTTCGTGCGCGGCGACGCCATCGCCGGGCTGATCATCACGGCGATCAACGTCGTGGCCGGCATCACCATCGGCGTGCTGCAGCACGGCATGGCCATCGGCGAGGCGGGCGAGACGTTCACCATCCTCACCGTGGGCGACGGCCTGGTGAGCCAGATCCCGGGCCTTCTGATGTCGACGGCCGCGGGCATCGTCGTCACGCGCTCCGCCGGCGAGGGTGACCTCGGCACGGCGCTCGTCGAGCAGCTCGGCCGCCATCGCCGGCCGGCCGCCATCGCCGCGTTCTTTCTCGCCGCGCTGGCGCTGGTGCCGGGCATGCCGCACCTGACCTTTCTCGTCATCGCCGCCGCCTCCGGGGCCATCGCCTACTTCGGCGGCGGCAAGAAGGACGGCGCGCAGAAGGGCGACGGCAGCAGCCAGGACGCGGGCGCCGGCTCGCTCGCTTCGGCCGACGGCTCGCCCGCCGACCGCGAGTCGGTCGAGGCGCTGTTGCCCATCGATCTGCTCGCGCTCGAGATCGGCTACGAGTTGGTCGGCATGGCCGACGGCGCGCCGCAGGGCAACCTGCTCGGACGCATCGCGAGCATCCGGCGCCAGTTCGCCACGGAGCTCGGCATCATCGTTCCGCCGATCCACGTGCGCGACAACCTCTCGCTGGCACCCGACGAATACCGGCTGTTGCTGCTCGGCAATCCCATCGGCGGCGGCACGGTGCGCGTGGGTCGCTACCTGGCGATGGATCCAGGTGGCGTGCTGGGGCCGATCGAGGGCGAGGCGGTCGTCGAGCCGGCCTTCGGCTTGCCGGCGCGTTGGGTCGGCTCTGCGCAGCGGCCCGCCGCCGAGTCGCTCGGCTACACCGTCGTCGACGCGAGCACGGTTATCGCCACGCACCTGTCGGAGCTTCTGCGCCGCAACGCGCACGAGCTGCTCGGGCGCGCCGAGGTGCAGGAGCTGCTCGACATCTTCTCCAAGACCAACGCCAACGTGGTCGACGAGCTGGTGCCCAACCTGCTCAGCCTCGGCGACGTGATCAAGGTGCTGCGCAACCTGCTGCGCGAGGGCATCTCGATCCGCGACCTGCGCACGATCCTCGAGACGCTCGCCGACCACGGCGCGCAGGTCAAAGATCCCGACGCGCTCACCGAGCTCGTGCGCCAGCGCATGGCCAAACATTTGACGGCGCGCGTTCAAGACGCTGACGGTCGCGTGCACGCGCTGGTGCTCGATCCAGGCCTCGAGCAGGACCTCAGACACGCGCTGCGCGCCGCTGGCGGCGAAATGGCGGCCTTTGACGGTCAAGCCATCCCGCGCGTGCTCGGCGCGATCGAGCGCAGCATCGGCAACCTCGCGGATTCGCCAGTGATGCCGGTGCTGGTGGTATCGCCCGACGTGCGGCCGCACCTCAGCGCCTTTACGGCCCGCCACGTGCAAGGCCTACAGGTGTACAGCTACCGCGAGATCGCGCCGAACGCTCAGATTCAGACGCTCGGCGTGGTGGGCGCGGAAGGGTAATCCCCGCGGACGACGGTTCCGCGGCCAGGAGAATCAGACGCGCCGATGTTCGTTCGCACCTACAGAGCCAAGACCTTCGAGGGCGCCTTGGCCAAGATCAAGGCCGACCTCGGCGAGCGCGCGACGGTGCTGTCCACCAAGCGCGTGCGCTCCGGCCTGATGCGAACGCAGTTCGAGGTCACGGCGACGTTGCCCGCGCTGCCGCCGGCGGTGCGCGGCTACAGCGCCGCAACGGCGCGTGACGCGTCGAGGCCCTCGAGCGCGAGCAGCGCCACCAAGAGCAACACGGCCTCCGCCTCGCGCAGCACGCGCCAGCGCAAGGTCAGCGCGCAGCCGCCGCCGCGGCGCGAAGGCGTGCGCGTGCTGCCGCCCGAAGAGCGCGCCGCCTCCGCTGCCGCGCAGAGCAACAACCTCGCGCTGCATCAGATCACGCGCTACCTCGCCCCGCTGCGCGGCGAGATCCGCGCGCTGCGCAGCGAGATCGCCCGCGTGGCCGAGCACACCGCGGCCGCGGCAGCAGCTGCCGCCAAGCGCGAGCCCGAGCACCCAGCGCAGCCGCGATCGTCTCAGCCGCAGCCGCCGACCGACGTCGAGCAGGTCGCCGCCGACATCGCCGCCGCGCAGCCAGCGCCGATCAAGACGCCGGTGGTCACCCCGATCTCGCTGGTCGGCCTCTCGCGCAACACGACACCCCCGAGGCCCGAGGCCCGAGGCCCGAGGCCCGAAGCGAGGCCCGAGCCGCACGCACCCGCCGCCACCGCCAACGCGCTGCTCTCCGCGCTCGAAGCGCGCATCGACAGCCTCGGCGTGCGCGGCGGCGCGCGCGAAGCGCTGCTCGTCGCTGCCATCGAGGCGCTGCCCGGCGGCGTGGCCGCACCGATCGCAGAAGACGGGCTCGAGACGCGTGTCGAGCAGGCGCTGCGCGACGCGATCGGCCGCGGCCTGCGCTGCACCGCGCCGCTCGAGAAACGCGCGCGCCGCGCGGTCATCGCCTACGTCGGCGCGCGCGGCAGCGGCAAGACCACGTCGCTGATCAAG
The DNA here is from genome assembly GCA_020431405.1 of Myxococcales bacterium. GTDB lineage: Bacteria > Myxococcota_A > Polyangia > JAGQIK01. The sequence goes on along the minus strand of JAGQIK010000109.1, from coordinate 4,462 downwards.
ATCGCCACGCGCGCTGCGCTGCTCGAGGGTCGCTCGGTGGCCTTCATCGGCCACGGCTACGACGACGCGTCGCCCGCGGAGTCGGCGAGCGCCAAGGGCCACAACCCGCTGGCGCTGCTGGCACGCGCGCTGGCCGCGCCGATCGTGACCACGCGCGCGCGCGGTGACGAGCACGGGCGCGTGCTCGCCGCCGCCGTCGGCGCGCTGCGCCAGAGCGTCGAGCTGGTGTTCATCGACACGCCGGCCGTGCGCGACGACGAAGGCGCCGCCGCCCTAGGGCGTGCGCTGTCGAGCGCCGGCGCCCAGGTGCACCTCGTCATCGGCGCCGACGCGGCGGCCGAGACCATCGAGACGACCATCGCCCGCTGCGCGGCCCTCGAGCCGCGCGCGCTGATCCTCGCGCGCGTCGACCGCGCGCACCAGCTCGGCGCGCTCTACCAGACGCTCGCCGACGCGCCGGCGCCACTGATGTACGTGGCCGCCGGCCCGCGCATCCCTGACGACATCGAAGCCGCCGACGCCGCCCGCGTGGCGCGGCTGCTGCTCGACCGAGACGACGATCCGACGCTCGACACGCCCCCTCGCGGCGGTGGCGGCGCGCCGGTGATGTGGAGCTGCTGACATGCACACGACACCAACCCCACTGCGTCCCGAGCCCACGGCGTACGAGCCGCGCGTCATCGCGGTGACCTCGGGCAAAGGCGGCGTCGGCAAGTCCGTCATCTCCGCCAACGTGGCGGTGGCCTGCGCCTCGCAGGGGCGGCGCGTGCTGCTCATCGACGCCGACCTGGCGCTGGCCAACCTCGATCTGCTGCTCGGCGTCGAGGCGCGCTACACGGTGCGCGACGTGCTCGACGGCAAGGCCAGCATCGAGGAGGCGATCGTCGAAGGCCCGCGCGGGGTGTCGCTGCTCGCCGCCTGCTCGGGCGACGTCGAGCTCGCCGCGCTGGGCGGCAAGGCGCGCATGAACCTGTTCGACGCCATCGACTCGCTCGAGCAGCGCTACGACACGGTGATCGTCGACACCGGCGCCGGCGTTGGCTCCAACGCCACCGGCTTCGCCTCGGCGGCGCAGCAGGTGGTGGTCGTCGTCACGCCAGACCCGACCTCGATGGCCGATGCCTACGCGATGATCAAGGTGCTCAGCCAGCGCTGCCACGTCGAGCGCGTCTCCCTGGTGGTCAATCAAGCCAGCGGCGCGGTGGAAGCCGACAGCGTGGTCGACCGACTGGTGGCGCTGACGCAGCGCTTCCTCGACGTGACGGTCGTCCCGGTGGGCTTCGTCTACGCCGACGCCGCGGTGAGCCGCAGCGTGCGCGCCTGCGAGCCGCTGGTCAGCTCGCTGCCGTCGACCAGCGCCTCGTCGTCGCTGCGCGCGCTGGCCAAGCGGCTGCTCTCCGAGCCGACGCCGCCGCACGGCAGCGTGGCCGCCGGACCCTCGCTGTTCTGGAAGCGCCTGATGGGGGTCGACGAGGCCGAGGGGCGCGACGGGGGCCAGTAGCCATGATGCTAGACGCACAGCAATACATGCCCTTCGTGCAGCGCATCGCGCGCCGGCTGGTGCGTCGGCTGCCCGAGACCGTCGAGCTCGACGACCTCATCAGCGCCGGCACCATCGGTCTGATGGAGGCGCTCGAGCGCTACGACGAAAACGGCGGCCGCTCATTCGAGACGTACGCCGAGTTTCGCGTCAAGGGCGCCATGCTCGACGAGCTGCGTCGTCTCGATCCCCTCAACCGCGCCACGCGCGGTGCTCAGCGACGCATCGAAAAGTGCCAGCGCGAGATCATCGCGCAGACCGGCAGCGCGCCCGACAGCGCGACGCTCGAGCGCGCGGTGAAGCTCGCCGGTGGACAGCGCGCCGACGTGGTCGCCAGCACGCACCTGATGCATGTCGACATGTCGAGCTTGCCGGGGCAGCCAGCCGACCAAGAGGAGCGTCTCGCCGAAAAGCAGCTCGTGTCGCTGATCAAACAAGCCATCGACGAGCTGCCCGAGCGGGAGAAGATCGCGCTCAGCCTGGTCTACCTCGACAACGTGCCGCAGGTGCGCGTGGCCGAGATGCTCGGCGTCACCGAGTCGCGCGTCTCGCAGATCCTCTCCAAGACGCGGCGCACGCTGCGCGAGCGGCTCGGCAGCGAGATCGGCGCGACGCAGCGCGAGCGCAAAGCCAGCGCGCACGAAAGCAAGCGCAAGCGCCGCTCGGCGGTCGCCGCGGAGGCGTTCGGCGCGCAGGGGCTGATCCATGGCTGACGGCATCTACAGCGCGGTAAGCGGCGCGGTGGCACAGGCGCGTCGACTCGACGTCGTCGCCAACAACCTCGCCAACGTCTCCACCAGGGGCTTCAAGGGCGGACGCGCGGCGTTCGCCGAGATCCTGGCGCGCAGCGCCGGCGCGTCGAGCGGCTCCGCCGACGTGCGCTACGCCGAGCTGACGACGACCAAGATCGACCTGCGCCCGGGCGCGCTGCGGCAGTCGGGCAAAAAGAGCGACGTCTCGCTCGAGGGTCCCGGGCTGTTCGCCGTCAAGCGCGGCAAGGAAACGCTCTACACGCGCGCGCTCGACCTGCGCGTCGATCAGCGCGGCACGCTGATGGACACGCGCGGCGTGGCGCTGCTCGACGAACGCAACAAAGTCATCCGCGTGGCCGACCCCAACGCCGATGTTCGCATCGGCGAGGACGGCAGCGTGCGCGTGGGCAACAAGCAGCTGGCGCGCCTGCAGATCGTCGAGGCGCTCTCGCCGCAGTCGCTTTCGCGGCGCGGCGAGACGCTCTTCGCGGCGACGCCGGCGGCCAAGCTGCGCCTGGCGCAGAGCACGCGCGCGCGCCAGGGCTATATCGAGTCGTCCAACGTCAACTTCGTGCGCGGCATGACCGAGATGATCGAAGCCAGCCGCAGCTACGAGGCCTTTCACCGCGTCATCTCGACCTTCAAAGAGGTCGACAGCAAGATGACCACCATCGCGGACCGGCGCTAGGAGTAGGCGATGATCCGAGCACTGAGCACCGCTGCCACCGGCATGGAAGCGCAGCAAACCAAGATCGACGTCGTCGCCAACAACCTGGCCAACGTCAGCACGGCGGGCTTCAAGAAGAGCCGCGCCGACTTCGCCGACCTGCTCTACGAGACGATCCGCCAGCCGGGCACGTCGGCGGCGCAGGGTCGCGAGGTGCCGGTCGGCATCCAGATCGGCCACGGCGTCGAGCTGGCGGCGACGCAGACGGTGTTTTCGACGGGCCAGATGCGGCAGACGCAAAACCCGCTCGACCTCGCCATCGAGGGCAAGGGCTTCTTTCGCGTCACCACGCCCGACGGCCAGGCCGCCTACACGCGCGCCGGCACGTTCAAGATCGACAGCCAGGGCCAGGTCACCACGTCGGACGGCAACCTGCTCGATCCGCCGATCACCGTGCCCGCCGACGCGAGCAAGCTGACCATCGCGCGCGACGGCACCGTCTCGGTGGTGGTCGGCAACCAGACCACGCCGACGCAGCTCGGTCAGATCCAGATCGCGTCCTTCGCCAACGAGGCCGGCCTCGAGAAGCTCGGCCGCAACCTCTATCGCGAGACGGCCGCCTCGGGCTCGCCGCGCCAGGGCAACCCGGGCAGCAACGAGCTCGGCACCGTGGCGCAGGGCTTTCTCGAGATGAGCAACGTCAAGATGGTCGAGGAGATGATCGAGCTCATCACCGGCCAGCGCGCCTACGAGGCGAGCTCGCGCGTGATCAAGGCCGCCGACGACATGCTGCAGGCGACGGCGAGGTTGAGGTAGTGGCCATGAAGCGACACGCTCTCATCACGCTGCTGCTGCTCGCGATCGCGCTGACGCCCGCCACGTCGCACGCCAGGGCCGTGCACGTGGTGCGCGTCGATGGCCCGCGCGTCTCGGCGCGCGACGTGCTCGGCGCCGGCGTGGCGGCAGTGGATCTTGGCATGGCGCCGCAGCCAGGGTTTCGGCGCCGCATCGAAGCGACGCGGCTTCGGCGGCTGGTTCCGGGCGCCAAGACCGCAGCGCGCGCCTATCTCGTCGAGACGCGCGCGCAGACGCTCGGGTGTGCGACGCTGCGGGCGCGCGTGTCGGCGGCGCTGTCGCTGCCGGCGGGCCTGAGGGTGGTGCGGCTCGACTGCGCGCGCGGTCTGACGCTGGCGGCCGGCGCGATCAGGGTCGGCGCCGAGCTCGTCGGCCAGCGCCAGATCGGCGCGGTGCTGCTGCGCGTGACGCTGCGCGCGGGGCGCTGGCCAGCCCAGCAGCGCGTGATGAGCGCGCGCGTGGACGGGCGCGTGCGCGTGGCGATGACGGTGCGCGCCGTGGGACGCGGCGAGGCGCTGGCGTCGTCGGTGGAGGGGCGCATGGCGCGGGTGTGGAGGCGGGGGGCCGCGCGGACCTTGTCGCCCGCCGAGGTGCAAGGGGAGCGCGGGCGCGCGGGGCTGTGCGGGGGCGTGGTGCGCGGGGGGGGGG
>JAGQIK010000108.1 GCA_020431405.1 Myxococcales bacterium | reverse complement strand
GAGGACCTGACGGCCGCGGGCGACATGCGCGAGCTGGCAGCGATGGTCGAGCGCGTGCCCAAGGGCGCCGCGCTGGTGCGCGCCACCGATGATCACGACGGGCACGAGGAGAGCGAGGAAGGCGTGACGCTGCCTGAGAGCATCACCTGGCTCGGCCAGCGCGTGCTCGACGCCGGTCGCCGGCTGGCCTACCACGGCTTGCTCGAGACCGAGATCACGGGGCGCTCGCACGTGCCCTACCACACCAACTTCATCGTCGCGCCCAACCACTGCTCGCACGCCGACATCGGCCTCGTCAAAGAGGCGCTCGGCGACGCCGGCAAGAACCTCTGCGCGCTGGCGGCCACTGACTACTTCTTCGACAGCAAGGCCAAGCGCACCTTCTTCGAGAACTTCACCAAGGTCGTGCCGATGGATCGCGCCGGCTCGCTGCGCAAGTCGCTGCGGCGCGCTCACGATCTGCTGCTGCAGGGCTACAGCCTGCTGATCTTCCCCGAAGGCACGCGCTCGCCGGACGGTCAGCTGCGCGACTTCAAGGCCTCCATCGGCTACCTCGCGCTGCAAGCGCGCACGCCGATCCTGCCGATGTATCTCGAGGGCACGCACGACGTGCTGCCCAAGGGCGCGCGCATGATCAAGATCAAGTCGCGCGAGGTCGGCGCACATATCGGGCAGCTGCTCACGCTCGACGAGATGCAGCAGCTGAGCGAGGGCCTGGGACGCGCCGAGGCCTACCGCGCCGTGGCCTTCGCCACGCAGCGTATGGTCGAGGCGCTGCGTGACGGCGAGATACGCCCCGCGCTGTCGGCGCTGCGCGAGCAGTGGAGCGCTCACCACGGCGGCAACGGAAACGGTGCCTCGTCGGCGCGTGGCTCGCGCGACAGCGAAGAGGACGAGGCCTCGGCGCACGGAGCATCCGAGCCCGACACGCCGCCCAGCGCCAAGCTGTAGCTACGGCCTGCGGAACACCTGAATGGTCGGCTTGCCGGGCGCCTCGAAGCGCGCGAGGCGCGGCCAGCCGCGAAACAGCTCGTCGTAGCAGAGGCGCCGTATCAGCGAGAGCGTGGTCGGCTTGTCATCGCGGAAGTAGCGCGCGTAGCTCGCCGAGCTCGCGATGGCTACATCGCAGCGCGCGCGCAGATCGGAGAGCCGGCGGCCGCACAGCGACCACACGCGGCGTATGCGATAGCGGCTGCTCGACAGCGGCGGCATGTACCAATCGCTGCAGATGCGCGCGCCCGGCGTGACGTGGGCGTTGATCCAGCGCGCGGCGACAGTGCGGGTATCCGGCTGCAGCCGCTTCCAGTCGAGGTGCAGCGAGCGCCACGCCGGCCAGGCGAAGATCGCCAGCGCCAGCGCGGCGACGAGCAGCTGCCGCGCCGGCACGCGCTTGACGCGGGCTGCTATCGCGCGACGCGCCTCGGCCCAGCCGAGGCCGGCAAACAGCGCCACGAAGGGCAAAAGCGGCAGCGCGTGGCGGTCGAAGATATGTCGTACGCCGGCGAGCAGCACGAGGTTGAGCAGCGGCAGCGCGCAGAGCGCAGCGACCACGCGCCAACCGCCGCGCTCGCGGTCTCGCCACAGCGCCGCGACGCCACCGAGCGAGGTGGTGATGGTGATCGGGTCGCTGAGCCTGAGCGCCAGGGCGGCGAGCACGTCCCGCATGTCCGTCG
>JAGQIK010000107.1 GCA_020431405.1 Myxococcales bacterium | reverse complement strand
CTGCCCGCGGCCGTCCTGGGCGCGCTTCGCGGCGGCGGCGCGCACGCACTCCGATGGCCCGACGCGATCGCGCGGCGGCCTGCTCGGCGCGTGGCCGCCGGGTCGCATGGTGAAACCCTTCGAGGCCGCCATCGCCAGCCTGCGCCACGGCGAGTGCCGAGGACCGGTGGAGACGCGCTTCGGTTTTCACATCGTGCTGCGCCTCGACCCGCGGCGACTGCCCACGCCATAGCGCGGATGCCGGGGGGCGCGTCAGCGAGACTGCATCTTCTTGATGCGCTCGCGCACCTCGGCGGCCGCGGCGGGGGCGGCGCGTCGCGTGTGCCTGCGCGCCGCGTGCACGACCTGATCGAGCTCTGTCTTGGTGAGCGGCGCCTGCGCTTGCGCGCGGGTCCAGCGCTGGCCTCGCGCGGCGGCGCGCTTCTGGCGCGCGCGGCGGATCTGCGCGAGCACCTTGAAGAGCGCCTCGTCGAGAGCGAACAGTCGCCCCGCCGGCGAAAACTCGGCGCCACAGGCCATGGCGCCACCCATCGCGCTCACGCCTTTGAGGCTGCGCACGCGGTAGAAGCCGCGACCCGGATGAACCGGAGCGGCGTGGCCGGCGTCGAGCGTGCCCCGCCACACGACGCGTCCGCTGTGCCCGTCGGTGACGGTGATCGGGTTCTGGTCGAAATACGAAAACAGCCACAGCTCGCGCGGCGTGGTGAGCATCAGGTCATCCTCGACACCGGTGCCCTCCTGACCTGCGGCGAAGTGATGCTCCATGTACGAAGAGCCGAGGTGATGTGCGTAGGGCGCGACGGCGGCGGAGATCGAGACGTCGCTGTCGATGCGCACGTAGCGGTCGGTGAGCGTCAGCGTGTGCAGCTTGCCGGGCTTGATGGTGCCGCGCCAGATCGCCTTGCCGCTCTTGATGTCGGTGACGGCCACTTTGGCGGCCTGCTTGTAGGCGAACATCGACAGGTCGTTGCGACCGTCGGTGATGCGGCCGACGAAGGTCAGAAAGTGCCGTCCGGAGGCGTTGCCGTTGCTCGACTGCACGAAGAACCCCTCGTCGTAGTAGACCTGCACGCCGATGACGGGCTTGTCGGCGCGGATCTCGAGCACCGCGCCGTTGAGCCGGCGCAGCGCGGCGCCCGTGATCTCGTAGTGGCCGTTGGCCCGGATTCGCGCCGAGTAGAGCGTGCGCGACTGTCTCTTGGGGCGCCGGTCGATGATCTTGATGCGCGTGTTCTCCCAGGCCCAGACGATGACGCGCTCGCCCCCGTTGCTGACGGCCGACGGCAGGCGCGTGAAGAAGCGCTTGGAGAGAAACGACCCGCGCTCGTCGCGCACCCAGTAGCCGACCACCGCGCAGCGCGACGGCGTGCCGACGAGGATCGACGCCTTCTTGTCCGAGACGAAGGCGAACGCCCCGCGCCCTGTGTTGACCAGGCGCGTCTCGCCCACGCCGACCACGCCCTTCCACACGGTGCCTTTGCGCTCGAGCGACACGATGCGCACGTGCGTATCCTTGGCGTAGCCGTGCACGACAGCCTCGTTGGCGGTGTAGAAGTACGTCGTGTAGAGCAGCCGCTTTTTGGCCGCGAGGGGCGCGGCGGCGCTCGCCAAGCGCTTCTGGCGCGGCGTGACGGACTGCTTACCGTGCGTTTTCGCCGACGTTTTTGTCGGCGTTATCGCCGGAGCTCCTGCCGGCGCTTTTGCCGGCACCTTCCGGGTGCGCGAGTAGGCGATGCTGGCGGTGACGAGCGCAGCCGCGGCCGCCGCGACGAGGCCAAGCCTCCGCGCGCGCCTGCGGGATGAAGTCGTGCTCATGTTCACGAGTCCTCGGCGAGTTGCGTTACGTTTCGCTCTTCAACGCGCGAGGACTCGCGACGGTCTGCACTCAGTTGCCGGCGCTAGCGCACGACGCTCAGGCGCAGCGACGTCAGCGCGAGGCTGACGAGGTGCTTCTTGCAGACGTTGATGTTCAGCGTGCTGCCGTCCTTGGTCAGCGAGAGCTTGTGGATCCAGCGGCACGGACAGCAGATCTTGGTGTAGGCGCGCGAAACGTTCTCGAGGTTGGCCAGACGCCGTCGCAGATCGATCGACTTGAGCAGCTTGCCCTTGAAGTCATAGACCCCGATCCTGCCGAGAGTGCCGCAGCTGTTGCCGTAACCGCCGAGGGCCACCACGCGCTGCGTGGACACCGAGATGATCACCGTGGCGGGCAGCGCGAACGGCTTGGGCCACGTGTACGTCTTGCCCGCGTAGCTCAGCGTGACCTTGTGCGGCCGCCAGCTCTTGTTGAACACCGTCAACGTGGCCTTGGCCTTGCGGTCGCGGAAGCGCACGCGTTTGGGCGGTGGCGCCGGCTTGAAGGCCTCGGCTGACGGCGCGGCGCTAACGAGCGCGGCCAGCGAGAGGAGCATTGCGAGGGTCTTGCGTGCCGTCATGGCTCTCTATTGACGAGCAGGGGGCAGGTTTGTTCAGTCGCCATCCTACCGGCCGCGAGATGAGCGCGCCAGCCTAGCGATGGCACAGCCTATGCGTAGTCGAACGCAGCCATACCTCCCACGTTGCCGATGGCAACGATGGGATCGCTGTGCCACCTGCCGCGGAGCCGTCATGCGTTACCGTCTCATCGCCTGCACCTGCGCGATCTTGCTCGCGGCCGCGCTCGCCCTCGGCGGCTCTGCCTGCAGCGACGGCGCGTCGACAGCGGACGGCGGATCTGGCGCAGACGTTGCGATTCGCGACGCGCCCGCACGCGACGTCTGCACGACGCCTAGTCGCTGCTCGGTGACCTTCAGCTACCCCGCCAGCGGGAGCCACAGCTCGGTAACGCTCAAAGGCACGTTCGACGGCTGGGGTGCCGGCAAGCCGCTGCAGCGCGCGGGCGGCCGCTGGCAGGTCGCGCTCGAGCTCGACCACGGCGCACGCGTGCTCTACAAGTTCCTCGTCGATGGCAAGGACTGGGTCAGCGATCCGGGCAACCCCAACAAGACGACAGACGGCTTCGAAAATTCGATTCGAGACGTGGTCTGCGAGCCGACCTGCGTCGACGCGGGCACACAGCCGCGATCAGACCAAGGCGCGTTGGCCGACCAGAGGCAGCCCGGCCCCGACGCCAACACGACCACCCCTGGCAAGTGTCCGGCGCCCAAGCCCCTCGGCGACTTTCGCGAAGAGACGATCTACTTCTTGATGACCACGCGCTTCTTTGACGGCGACGCGAGCAACAACTTCTACAACCGCAGCCGCGTCGTGCTCGGTGACCCCACCTGGCGCGGCGACTTCAAAGGCCTCATCCAAAAGCTCGACTACATCAAGGAGCTCGGCTTCACCGCCGTCTGGATCACGCCCGTGGTCGAGAACCGCAGCGGCCTCGACTACCACGGCTACCACGGCTACGACTTCACCAAGGTCGACCCGCGGCTCGAGTCCGCGGGCGCGACCTTTCAGGATCTGATCTGCGAGATGCACAAGCGCAACATGCGCCTGGTGCTCGACATCGTGATCAACCACAGCTCCAACTACGGCCTGCGCGGCAAGGTCTGGAACACGCGCGCGCCGATCAAGTACTACCGCAAGAGCGGCGCCTTCCCTTCGGCCGATCCGGCCTACCCCTACAAAAAGCACCTCGGCGCCTACAACCGACCCAACCGCGAGGACGACGACAACCCGCTCGCGCCGCAGCAGTTTCGCGATCTCGACCCCGACGGCAACAAGCAGATCAACTGTCCGGTGTGCGGCAAGCCGATCCCCGTGAGCGGCTTTTCGGGCTATCAGAACCACGAGCCGAACCACTTCTTTCACATCGACGCCAGCAAGCTCGACAAGACCTGGTACCACCAGGACGGCTTCATCGCGGGCGGCGACTGGGAGAACGCCAAGGCGCTGCAGAGCAAGCACCTCGCCGGCGACACCATCGACCTCAACACCGAGCACCCGACGGTCAAGAAGTACATCATCGACGCCTACAACCACTACCTCGACATGGGCGTCGACGCCCTGCGCATCGACACCGTCAAGCACATGGCGCGCGGCAACCTGCTCGAGTACGTCAACGCGTTCAAGGCGCACAAGCCGGGGCTCTTCGTCTTCGGCGAGAACCTCGTCAAAGGCACCGGCTGGGGCACCTGCGTCGACGCCAGCGACAACGGCCCCGCCGAGATTCGCCCCTGGTGGTACACGCGCACGACGAAGGACACCTGCGGCAGCGGCAACGACGACTCGGGCTTCTCGGTGCTCGACTTCTCGCTGATGAGCACCTTCCGCGACAACCTCAGCCAAGGCCGCTTCTCGGGGCTGTCGTCGGTGTTCGCGCGCGACCACTTCTACGGCGACGCCACCAAGCTCGTCACGTTCATCGACAACCACGACATCGGCCCGCAGAACGACTGGAAGTACCGCTTCGCGGGCAGCGACAGCGCGTTGGCGTCGGCGTTGAATCTGATCTGGCTGGTGCGCGGCATCCCCTGCCTCTTCTACGGCACCGAGATCCGCTTCAAGGCGGGCAAGGAGATCGACGGCAGCAACGCGCCCCACGACGACAGCGGGCGCGCCTACTTCGGTGACCACCTGCTGCCCGGCGCCATCGCGCAGACGAAGGCGCATAAGCTCTTCGCCCACATCAAGCGGCTCAACCAGATCCGCGCCGCCTCCCCTGCGCTGCAGAAGGGCGTGATGGAGAAGTTCGGCGACAACGACAACCTGTTCTGGACGGTGCGCAACTATCAGAACGGCCAGCACGTTGCCGTCGTCGGCCTCTCGCAGAGCGGCGGCAGCATCAGCGTTGGCGGCCTGCCGGCCGGCACCTACAAAGACGCCGTCACCGGCGACGTGATAACCGTCAGCAACGGCGGCACGCTCAGCTTCTACGTCAAGGGCGGCTCGGCGGGCGTGTACATCAAGAGCGGCCCCGGCAAGGTCGGACAGGACGGCGCGTACCTGCGCTAGTCAGCCACGCCGACGCGCGACCCTCAGCTTTCTGATGTTGTTGGCGGACAAGCCGCCCGAATCGTTCGCCCACCCGTGGCGGCACCGCGCTTGCTTGTTGGCGGCTCGATGAAAACGCTCACCCTCACGCTTCGCGCGGCCGGACTCGCGGCCGCGCTCGCGCTCTGTTTCGGCTGCGGCTCGCGAACGCCGCTCGGCAACGGCAACGACGGCAACCGCGACGGCGCACCGACCCTCGCCTCTGACCAAGCGCCCCCGGACACCGTCTCGCCCGACGTCGGCTGCACGAGCTGTGACAGCGGCGACCTACCGTTTCCTCACCCTACCCCCGTACAGCCGTGCAACAGCAACGCCGACTGCGCCCCGGCTCGCTTCTGCATGCTGGACGGACAGTGTGTCGTCAGCGGCGCCAAGGCTGGCATCTGCCAGGCGCGACCGACGACCTGCCCCGACTACTACGTTTGCCCCAGCGTGTGCGGCTGCGACGGCCAGACCTACTGCAGCGAGTGCGAGGCACACGCGGCCGGCGTCTCGGTGGCGACACCCAGCGCGTGTCTGGCGTCGACCTGCGCCGCGCTCGAAGCGGAGTACGTCTTGGAGACGAGCAAGGCTAAGGTGTGCTGCCCGTTCTGCGCCGCCCTGCAGTGCGAGACCGTCGCGCCGCCGCTCGGCTGCGGCTGCGAGACCAAGGTCAACTTGGTGACGCCCAAGATGAAGGCGCTGCGCCAGCAGTGGACGGCGCTCGGCTGCCATCTGACCCAGCCGCCGTGCGGCATCAGGTGCGCCGCGCCAAAGCCGGCTACCTGCCTGCCGACCTCCGCGCCAGCCGGCCCGACGAGCGGCATCTGCACCGAATAGGGTCCGCAGACAGCTGTGGTGCGGCTGCGCGTGGCATGAGGCACAATGCCACGCAACAAAAGGAAGCCCATGGCCGACTCCGCTTCACACACGCCGCGCCTCTTCATGCGCCGCCTGTGTCCCTACTGCCGCCGCCTGATGGTGTATCTCGACGAGCGCGAGCTCGCGATCGAGATCATCAATTTCGACCCCGACCAGCACGGCGAGCAGCTCGACGCGCTCAACCCGCGCGGCACGGTGCCGACCTACGACACCGGACACGGCCTCGCTTTCGGCGAGTCGTTCATCATCCTGCAGTACCTCGAAGAGACCGCCAGCGATCAGCGGCTGCTGCCGACGAGCCCCGCGGACCGCGCCCGCATGCGCCTGCTCTACGATCTCTCCGACGCGCAGATCGGTGCGCCCATGCGCCAGTTCGCGCGCGCGCCCCTCGACGACCCGGCGCGCGAGCGCCACGCCGCGCTGATCGGCAAGCTGGCGCACGAGGCGCTGGCGCTGCTCGACGAGCGCGGCCGCTTCGCGCTCGGCGGCGAGCTCAGCATCGCCGATCTGTCGCTGCCGCCGCTGCTGTACCGCGTCCTCGAGGCAGGCTTCGAGCCCGAGCGCCTACCGCCACGCGTGCGTGACTGGTGCGCTGCGCTGCTCGAGCGGCCCGCGACGCGCGCGCAGTTTCCCAAGGTCGAGCTCTAGCTCCCAAGCGATCGACCGTAGCGGCGCGCTCGAGAACGACAGCGGCCGCGTGAACGATCCGCGTTCGCCGAGCGACAGAGGTCACGATGGCTGGCCCTGTGGTTCTTGGCTGGCTCGCGCGCGCGGCGAGCCCAGCGCTCGCGCTCGCGCTCGTCGTGACGGCACACGTCGCGCAGGCGGCGCCCCCACGAGCCGACCCGGCGTTCACCTTTGACGTCCAAGGCCCCTGTCCCGACGCGGCCACCGTGCGGCGGGCAGTGCAGGCCGTTGCAGCCGCCGCTCGCCAGCGCTTCGACCTGCGCGTACGCGCCACGTCCGTTGGCGCACGCCTCGAGCTGCGCAGCACGCCGCGCGGCGAAGGCGCACCTGGCAAGCTCGAGCTGACGCGCCATCTGCGCAGCCACGACTGCAGCGCGCTGGCTTCGGCCGTGGCGTTGATCGTACAGGCGCGCTTGATGGCGCTCGGCGTGCTCCCGCCGCTGCCCGAGCCCCTGCACTCTGCCCCCGTGCGTCCTGTCGAGGCCGTGCGCCCGGCCGAGG
>JAGQIK010000106.1 GCA_020431405.1 Myxococcales bacterium | reverse complement strand
TCTGCACTTCGCGGCCGCCGAGGGTCGCGAACGCGGGGCCGCCCGAGTCGCCCTTGCAGGTGCTCTGGCCGCCGTCGAAGCGGAACTCGACCTGGTAGAGCTTGGAGATGCTGTTGGTGGTGCGGCGCTTGACGTTCGCGTCGTTGTTGCACTGACCGACCGAGTTGCACATCGTCACGCCGTAGCCGATGAGCGTGATCGCCGTGCCCACCGCCGGCGCGCTGGTCGCCACGACGCCCGGCGCGACGTTGGCCGGCTGCTTGGAGAGGCGCACCACGGCGATGTCGTAGGAGCTGCCTTCGCCCTGGTACTGCGGGTGCACGTGCGTCGAGCTGGCGGCGATCTGCTCGCCGCTGTCGAGGATGAACGTGTGCGTGGAGCCGCTCTTGATGCAGTGCGCAGCGGTGACGACGGTCGTGTTGCCGATCAGCGTCGCCGTGCAGAGGCCGCTGGTGCCGATGATCAGCCGCCCGACGTGCGGGTGGCCGGTGTACAGCGAGCCGTTGCTGATCTGGGCGGTGCGCTCGCCGATGAGCTCGATCGGCTGATCCACGGCGCAGGCCGAGGCAAAGAGCGCGATAGCGACGAGGCTAGAGCGGACAGCGTGGCGATGTGACAAAAGAGGGTCTCCCGTGCGGCGTGCTCATACTGAGCAAGCGCCAGGCCACGATATGTCCCTCGAAATCACGGGCGAAAAGCCATGCCAGGGCCAAATCCAGGGGGCCTTGCCCCACACGGCAGTAGACAGCTGTCCACGATCGTGATCCCCACGTAACGACAGCACTTACATCGGATCACTCGGGCTGCGGCCAGCGCAGCGCCTTGCGGCCGCGCAGCGCCTGCGCGCGCCAGGCGGCCGGGATCTTCTGCCAGCGCGCCACGCCGATGTTGACCACCCAGCGACCGCGCCGAAGCAGCCACGTCTCCTCGCGCCCGAGCTTGTTGGCGGTGACGTCGACGACGTGCACGAAGCGCTCGCCGCCCTCGGAGACGATCCTCGGCGGCTGCACGCGCAGCACGAGCTTGCTCGGCGGCTGCTTGGAGACGACTTGCTCGAGCGCGGCGAGCGTGATGTTGCCGGCGGGGTCGTCGAAGATCTTCACCGTGTAGACCAGCGGCGTGCGCAGCATGCTGCCGAGCGTGAAGACGCGCGTCTTGCCGGCGCGCGTCTCGTGCGGCGGCCCGAGCGAGGGCGGGACGAGCAGCGAAAAGCCGCTGTCGCCGAGCGCGATGGGCGTGGGCTGCGCGGGCCAGCGCAGACGCCACGGCGCGCGCGTGAGCACGGCGTAGGCGAGCGCGACGCCGAGCGCCGCCAGGGCGAGGGCGCCGACGAGCCGCGAGCGGCGCGAGCGCCAGCCGTCGAGAGAAGACCCCTCGCGACCGCTGCCGTCGAGATCGACGCCGCGCGTGAGCAAGCCGCTGGCGGCGATGGCGATGCCGCACAGCAAGCCGCCGAAGTGGCCGCCCAGCGAGACGCCCTTCTTGAACGAGAAGAGCACGTTGATGCCGAGGTACACCGCGGCCGCGATGTAGATGCCGCGCCGCGTGCGCAGCGGAAAGAACGAGCGCGAGCCCGAGCGCGCCAGCACGAACAGCGCGCCGAGCAGACCGAACACGCCGCAGGACGCGCCGACGACCAGCGGCTCTTTGGCGATCAGCGCGCCGCCGAAGCCCGCCACGCTGGTGATCGCGAACAGCGCGTTGAAGCGACCCGGGCCGATGGCGTAGACCAGCGGTGCGGTCATCGCCAGCCCGTAGATGTTGGCGATGACGTGATGCACGCTGCCGTGAAGCAGCCCGGCGCTGAGCATCAGATACCACGCGCCGTCGAGCACGGCGTGACGCTCGAAGGCGCCCATGCCCACGGCGGCCGGTGTGCTGGTGCCGCCGAAGGCCACCTGCAGCGCGTAGAGCGCGACCCACGACGCGGCGAGCCACAGCACCGGCGTGCGCCACAGCGGAAGCTCCGCCTTGCGGCGTTCGAAGTCGCCCTCGCTGCCGAGCACGTGCTCGCCGGCGCGCTCCGAGGCGCGCAGCTGCTCGTCGCTGAGCTTGGCCGCGTCGCCCTCGCGCACGCGCGCCATCGCCTCGGAGAGCACGGTGGCCACCTCCTTGCCGACAGCGCGCAGCGCGGCGTGTTTCTTTTCGCCGTAGGCGACGTGCTCGACGGGCCACACGTCGCCGCTCTCGGGATCGATGATCTGATACTGCAGCGCGCAGTCGAGCGTCTCGTCGCGCAGCGGCAGCGCGTGCACGATCGCGGGCTCGGGCGCTTCGTCTTCGGGCAGCAGCACCACCACCGCCGCGTCGTCGGCGATGCCCGCGCGCACCGACTCGCGCTCGCTCGAGACGCAGGCGCGCAGGCGCGCAGGCAGACTGGCGTCGTCGTCGAGCGGCGACCACACCAGCACGAAGGTGGTGGCGCGGCTCGCGCCGACGAGCACGACCGCGTCGTGGCGGTTCTTCTGCACCAGCAGCGCCCGCGGCTGGCGCTTCTTGTCGACGCTGTCGAGCAGCGTATCCACCAGCGCCGCGAGCAGCGCCTCGCCCTTGACCATCTTCGGAAGGTAGCACGGCGCTTTTTGCGAGGTGATAGCTCGACGCGCCCGGTCAAACGCGAGTAGGCTGCGCGCCATGAGATCGAGGAAGGCTCCGCCTAGCCTGGGAAGGCGATTCGCTGGCCGCAGAGCGGTCGTCCGCGGCGGATTCTGGTCGCCTCTGTTGGTCGTCGGGTTTTTGGTCGCGCTGACGCCCGAGGCGCGCGCTGCCGACGCCGACAAGAAGCTCCGTTGCCCGGCCGGCGCGCGCAAACGCAGCGGCAAGAACCACCTCGGCGAGGTCGCGTGGTGCGTACGCGGCCACGTCAAGCACGGGCCGTACAAGGTCTGGTCCGAGAGCGGCAAGCCGTTCGTGCTCTTCAACTATCGGCGCGGCGTGCTCAACGGGCACTTTCGCTGCTGGTACAAGTGGGGCGGCTCGTCGGTGCGCGGCAGCTACCGCGAGGGCATGCTGCACGGGCCGTTTCAGCTGTGGCACAACAGCGGCACGATGGCCGAGCGCGGTCAGTACAAGAACGGCCAGCGCTCGGGCAGCTGGACGTTCTATTGGCTGCACGGCAAGCGCGACGAGCAAGGCCGCTTCGTCGAGGGCGAGCGGCACGGTCGCTGGAAGCGCTGGGACAAGAAGGGCAACCCCGAGCCGGACGTCTGCTTCGATCGCGGGCGCGAAGTGGCCTGTAAGTAGCCTGCTCGCCGGTGCGTGCGGGCGGCGTCTCCGGGCGGCCGGACGACGAGGAGAGCACCATGTACGTCGTTTGCGTTCACGTGCACGTCAAGGATGCGCACGTCGAGGACTTCAAGGCGGCCTGCAAGCCGAACCACGAGGGCACCATCGCGGAGGCGGGGGCGCTGCGCTTCGACGTGCTGCAGCAGCTCGATGATCCGACGCGCTTCGTGCTCTACGAGGTCTATCGCGACGAGGCGGCGGCCAAGGCGCACAAGGACACCGCGCACTATCAGACCTGGCGCGACACGGTGGCCGACTGGATGGCCTCGCCGCGCGAGGGCGTAAAGCACGCGAGCTGCTTTCCCGCCGACATCGATGACGCCTGGTAGCCGCTTCGAGCTGTACAGCGCGGGGCGGCTGGTGTTCGGGCGCGGCGCGGCCGAGCGTATCGGTGCGCTCGCCGAAGGGCTCGGGGCACGCGCGCTGCTGGTGGTCGGCGGGCGCTCGGCCGAGGCGAGCGGGCTGCTCGCACGCCTCGAGGCGCAGCTCTCGCCGGCGGCGACGGCGCGCTGCACGCGAGAGCCGCGCGTCGAAGACGTCGACGCGGTGGTGCAGGCGGCGCGCGCGGCGCGCTGCGACCACGTCGTGGCGGTGGGCGGCGGCGCCGTGCTCGACTGCGCCAAGGCGGCCGCGGCGCTGCTGACCAACCCGGGCGAGCTCGTCGACTATCTCGAAGGCGTGGGCGCCGGGCGTGCGATCAGCGTGCAGCCCGCGCCGATGCTGGCCGCGCCGACGACCGCTGGCACCGGCAGCGAGGTCACCAAGAACGCCGTGGTCAGCGGCGAGCACGGCGGCAAGCCGTTCAAGAAGAGCGTGCGCGCCGCCTCGATGATCCCCGACGTGGCGCTTGTCGATCCGGAGCTCACGCGCGGTGCGCCGCCGGCGCTGACGGCCGCTTGCGGCATGGACGCGCTGACGCAGGTGATCGAGCCGTATCTTTCCAGCGGCGCCGGCCCGATCACCGACGCGCTCGCGCTGACCGGCATCTGCGCCGCCGCGCGCGGCCTCGAGCGCGCCTACCGCGACGGCGACGATCTCGAGGCGCGCGAAGAGATGGCCCTCGCCAGCGTGCTGGGCGGTCTGTGCCTGGCCAACGCCGGCCTCGGCGCGGTGCATGGCTTCGCCTCGCCGCTCGGCGCGCACTTTCCTATCGCCCACGGCGTCTGCTGCGCCGCGCTGCTCGCGCCGGTGATGCGCGCCAACTATCGCTGCTCGCGCGGCAGCGCGCAGGGCGAGCGCATCGCGCGTCGGCTCGCTGACGTCGCACAGGCGCTCGGCGCCGAGCGTGACGCCGAGGCAGGCATCGAGCGCGTCGAGGCGCTCGCTGACGCGCTGCAGATCCCGCGCCTCGGCGAGCTCGGCCTCAGCGCCGAGGACATCCCCACCATCGTCGCCGGCTCGCGCGGCTCGAGCATGCGCTACAACCCGATCGAGCTGAGTGACGAGCAGCTGAGCGCGATCCTCGCCGAGGCGATGTAGCGCTGTGCGCTCTCGCGCCGCGGCGCGGTCTGCTAACCGACCTGTGTCGAGCCGCGCGTGGAGTCGTCGCGCGGCTTGCGCTCCACCGACTGGTAGTAGCGGAAGCGCTCGTCGCCGATCTGCAGCACGTCTTCGTTCTTGAGCACCGGTGAGCCCGCGATGGGCTTGTCGTTGATGCGCACCTTGCTGCCGCCGGACTTGGCCTCGAGACGATGGAGCTCGTCACGCCCGCTGATGACGCGTACGAGCTCGATGTGCGCCTTGCGCAGGCCAAGCCAGCCGCCGGCTTTGAGCTCGATGTCGGCGCCGGGATCGCGCGCGAGCACGAAGCGCGCCTTATCGAGCAGCAGCGGCTTGCCGAGCTCGAGGCCCGAGCTATCGAGGCGCTTGAGGTGTGCGCCACGTTCGTCGGCGACGTTGCGCCACAGCTCGAACAGTTGCGCTTCGTCGAGCGCCTGCGTGGTGATCTCGCCGGCGGGCGTCATGTCGAGCGCCTCGACGACGTCTTTGCCGAGCTGACTCGGCGTGGGATCGAAGACGAGCAGGAACTTGCCGAGGGTGACCTCGTCACCGCGCGACAGCGGCGCGCGCGCCACCGGCACGTTGTTGAGCAGCGTGCGGTTGGCGGCGCCGTCATCGACGATCCACAGGCCGTCGTCGCGCTCGACGATACGGCAGTGCTTGCGCGAGACGGTGGCGTCATCGAGCAGGATGCTCGACTCCGACGCGCGGCCGACGGTCGTCACCGAGCGCGCCAGCGAGTGCAGCGCGATCAGGCGCCGACCGAGATAGACGGCGACGATCGTGATCTTGGCGGGCAGCGCGTGGTGCGCTTCGACCGGCGTGACGGCGCGCAGCTTGTCTTGGCTGCCGAGCAGGCGCTCGAGCAGGCGCACCGTCTCGGCCGGCGGCTCGTGCAGCGCGAGCTCGATCAGCTGCTGCGCTTCGTCTTCCTGCTCGCCGACGCTGCGGATGATGCCGTCGAAGTCGACCGGAGCGAGCCCCTCGGGCGTGACGCTGATGCGCGCGAAGCCGCCGACGGACGCCGGCAGATTGGCCACCACGTACGCCGTCTTGCTGGTGACGTGCACGAGCTCGCACGTGCTGGTGTCGTTGCCGACATACATCACGCCCCGCGGACGATGCTTCCCCCTAGCGTCACCCATCTATCACCAGTATAGCGCGATACTCGCGCTACTTTATATGTATTCTGCGCTACGGAAACTGTTGCCGATAATGATCGGGTTCGCGATTTACTTACTAGATCCGAATGGATCCAGGGTCCCACCGCGACGAATCGCTTCCTCTGCGCCGTGGCCACTGCCTTTGGGTGGCCCTTTGGTGCTGCCCTTCGCCGTGCCCGCCTTCGCTGCCGGCTTCTTCGCCACCACAGCCGCACGCCCGCTGCCTGGCGACGCGCCGTGCGGCGGCTTTTTCTTACGATGACGCGCCACGAGGTTTCCCGCGCGATGGCGCCCGCCGTTGTTTTTGCGCCTCGGCCGCGCGCGCACGTCGGCCGCGCTA
>JAGQIK010000105.1 GCA_020431405.1 Myxococcales bacterium | reverse complement strand
GCGCCGCGCGAGATCGTGTGCGACGGCGTCTGCAGCGGGCCGCTCGACCAACACGTCGAGCTCGTGCTCGTCGACCGCGCCAGCGAAGGGCGTCGCTTCGGGCCGCGCGACGGCGTGGGTCTCGCGCGCAAGGTCGGCGCCGACGTGGCCGCCGCGCTGGCGCTTCGCGGCGTCGTCAGCACGCGTTGGCTGCACTACACCGACGCCGACGCGCGCGTGCCGCCGGACTACTTCGCGCTGCCCACCGAGCGCGCGCTTGGCGGCTGCTCGGCGCTGATCTACCCGTTCTGGCACGACGTGCAGCGCGGCATCGCCGAAGGTGACGCGCCGTCGCGGGCGCTCGCGCTCTACGAGCTATCGCTGCGCTACTACGCGCTGGGCCTCGCACACGCGGGGTCGCCCTACGCCTTTCACACCGTGGGCAGCACGCTGGTCGTCGATCTCTACGCCTACGGCCGCGTGCACGGCATGCCGCGCTTGATGGCCGGCGAGGACTTTCATCTGCTCGACAAGCTAGCGAAGGTCGGTCGCGTGCTGACGATGGCGCGCGATCCGATCACGCTGCTGTGCCGGCCATCCGAGCGCGTGCCGTTCGGCACGGGCGCCGCCATGGCGGCCATCGGCGAGGGCTCGCTCGACTGCTACTCGCCGCAGGTTTTCGAGGTGCTCGCGGCGTTTCACGCCGAGATCCATGCGCGCGCCGCGGACGTGGCGATCCCAGCAGCGCCGCCCCCGTTGGGCGATTGGCTCGAAGCGGGGGCCGGCCCGCTGCGCGCCGCCGTGGCCGACGTGATCGCGCGCGCGCCGGACGTCAAGCGCGCGCTTCGGCAGGCCTTCGTGCGCTTCGACGCGCTGCGCACGCTGCAGCTGGTGCACCGCGTGCGCGACGCGGGCTGCGGCGAGCTGCCGTGGCGCGAGGCGCTCGAGCGGGCGCCCTTTGTTCCGTCACCCGCTGACGATACGATCGCCAGCTGGCGTTTGGCGCTGTGGCAGGCCGAGCAGAAGCACCTGCATGGCCGCTACGCGGGTGTCGAAGCGCTAGGGAGCTAAGGACTGATGCTCGACGTGATCGACTTCCTTCTGCGCACGCCGCCGGCGCCGCTGCCCGTGCTCGACTCGCTCGCGAGCTGGTGGCAGCAGCATCGCGCGCTGGGCGAGCGCTTCAGCGCGCCTGCCGACGTAGCGCTGGCCGGTGGGTTTTGTGCCGACAGGCTCGGCTACGCCTTCGGCTCGGGCTACCAGGCCGCCGGGCAGGCGCTGCTCGAAGCCGCCGGCGTGC
The DNA here is from genome assembly GCA_020431405.1 of Myxococcales bacterium. Classification (GTDB taxonomy): domain Bacteria; phylum Myxococcota_A; class Polyangia; genus JAGQIK01. Next base: position 12,346 of record JAGQIK010000105.1, on the reverse strand, counting down.
CGGTGTCGTCCGCCGAGCTGACGGCGCTGTGCGCCACCGAGGCGGGGGGCGCCCATCCGCGCGCCATCGAGGCGACCTTGAGGGCGGAGCAGGGTGGCGGCTATCGGCTCGACGGCGAGAAGCGCTTTGTCACGTTTGGCAGCGAGGCGCGCCGATTGCTTGTCGTGGCGAGCGTGGCGAGCGCCGGCAGCGATGGGGCAGGGCGCAAGGATCTGCGCCTGTGCGTCGTGCGCGCCGATCAGCCGGGCGTCGAGGTCGAGCCGCTGCCCGCCTTGCCGATGGTGCCCGAGATCCCACACGCTCGCGTGCGCTTCGAGGCGGTGAGCGTGGCGGCCGCGCACGTCTGTCCCGGCGACGGCTACACGCGCTACCTCAAGCCGTTTCGCACCATCGAGGACGTGCACGTGCACGCGGCGCTGCTCGGCTGGCTCTTGCGGCTGGCGCGCGCTGCCCGCTGGCCGGCGCCGCTTGCCGACGAGCTGCTCGCCGCCTGCGTGGCGGCCTACGCGTTGTGCGGCGGCGACGCCAGCGCGCCGTCGCTGCACGTCGCCCTCGCCGCGCTGATCGCGCGCGCGCGCGTGCTGGTCGAGGCGGCCGCCGAGCAGATGGATGGCGAGACGCGAGATCGATTCGAGCGAGACCGCCCGCTGCTCGACGTGGCGAGCAAGGCGCGCGCGCGTCGTCTCGAGGTGGCGCGCGAGAAGCTGGGGGCGTGGTGAGCGGCGCGACCGTGCTGGTCAACGCGCGCGTGCGCAGCATGGACAGCGCGCAGCGCCGCGCACACAGCATCGGCTGGCAAGCCGGGCGGGTGGTGGCTGTCGGCTCGCGCGCCGACGTGTTGGCACGTTGCGGCCGCGGCGCGCGTGTCATCGATGTCGGCGGCGCGCACGTGCTGCCTGGCTTCATCGACGCGCACCACCACGTCAGCCTCGCCGCGCTCTACGGTGGCCAGCTGCGCCTCGTGCCGCCCGCGGTGCACGACATCGCGTCGCTTCAGCGCGCGCTGGTCGAGGCGGCGCGCCCGCTGAGCCCCGGCCGCTGGCTGGTGGCCCTCGACTGGAACGAAGCGCAGCTCGCCGAGCGACGTCCGCCCACGCGGCAAGAGCTCGACGATGCGCTGCCCGACCGACCGCTCTTCGCGCTGCACTACACCGGCCACTCCGCGCTCGCCAACAGCGCGGCCCTCGAGGCGGCTGGCATCGGGCGTGGCACGCGCGATCCAGCGGGCGGCAAGATCTCGCGCGGCGCGGGCGGCGAGCCCGATGGGCTGCTGATCGAGCGCGGCATCGGGGCCGTGGAGTCGCTGGCGCGCGCCGACCTCGTCACCCACGACCGCGAGTCGTACCTCGCGCGGCTTCACGAGCACCAGCACGCCATGCTCGCCCGCGGCATCACGCGCGTCTGCGACACCACGGTGCCAGCGGACCTGATGGCGCTCTATCGAGAGTCGGCGCGGCGCGGCGAGCTGTTGGTGCCGACCATCGCCTGCCCGGTGTCGATCCGCGGCTACTTCGAAGAGCCGTGGGACGCGCTGCAAGGGCCCGCCACGGGCGAACGCGACGAGAGCGGCACGCTGGTGGTGGGGCCGGTGAAGCTCGTCTTCGACGGCGCGCCGGCCTGCTCGATGTGTCTCGGCTGGTGGCAAGCGCTCGGCGCGCTGTTTCGCGCCTCGCTGCGGGCGCTGCAGGAGCGCTCGCTCGACCCGTGGCGCACGGCGATGTCGATCGAGCCGCGCCTCGCCGCGCGCCTGCAGATGCGCTCCGGCATCGCCATGTATCAGCCCGACGAAGCGCGCTCCATCGTCGATGGCGCGCTCGAGCGCGGCTTTGCGCTGGCGACCCACGCCGTGGGAAACGCCGCCGTGGACGTGGCGCTCGACGCCTACAGCGCGGCGCGAGCGCGGCTTCACGGTCCGGGGCCGGCGCGCCTCGAGCATGCCGCGTTCATCGATCAAGCGCAGGCGGCGCGCATCGCCGACGCGGGCATTGTCGTCGTCTCGCAGCCTTACTTCTTCTCGCTCGAGGCCTACCAGTCGGCCGTCAGCATCCCCGGCTTGCGCTTCTTTCCGCACCGCTGGTTGCTCGACGCCGGCGCCGTCGTCGCCGGCAGCTCCGACTACCCGGTTGCCGGTTTCGACCCGCTCGAAGGTGTGCGCCGCGCGATCACGCGCCACAGCGCACGCGGCGAGACCCACGAGCCCGACCAGCGCGTCACGCTCGACGAAGCGCTCGCCATGTACACGCGCGGCGCCGCGCGGGCCTGCGATTGCGACGACGCGCACGGCAGCCTCGAGCAAGGCAAGCAAGCCGATCTCGTGCTCGTCGACGGCGATCTCGAGCGCCTCGGCGACGGCGCCGAGATGCGCGTGCGGGCAACGGTGATCGGCGGCGAGACGCGCTACGGCGCGCTCTCGATATGATGCTTTCTGACCCCTAGGGTGCAGCGCGCAGCGTCTTGGCGATGGCGAGCAGCTGCTGCAGCCGCGCCTTGCCCGAGCGCGTGATCGCCACGGCCTGCAGATAGAGGTGGGGCTTCAGCGGCACGGTCGCCTTCAACAAGCCTGACGTTGCCGACACGCGCCCCGACCACTCGACACCTTTGCCCAGCAGCGTGCTGCGCTGCTTGGAAAGCTTGCCCGGACCACGCGGCATCGAGCGATTGGGGTGTCCGCCCACATAGAGCACCAGCATGCTCGCCGGCTGGCCGAACGGCGCGAGCTCGCGTACGAAGTGCACGACAAAGTCACGTGCAGGCTTCTTCGTGATGACGAACCCGCGCGGCAGCTTGAGCTTCAAGCCGACGCCAAGCGCCTTGAGCTTGCGCTGCCCACCGGCGCGGTCGAGCTTTCTGGCACCCGACGCGATGGTCTTGGCGAGGCGCGTCGCGTAGGCGGAGCAGCCGCTGCCCTTGTTCTTCAGCACGCGCGGCGTGACGTAGAAATCGACGCTCTGCACCGTCTTGTCGGGGCTGACGACCAACGTGCTGAGAAGCAGCGCGGCCTCGCTGCCGATGCGCAGCGGCACCTTCGGCCGCGCCGCGAGCACGCGCACGCCGCCCGAGACGGCTAGCCGGCCCAGGTCGAACGCCGCTGGCGGCCTGCGATGTGCCTTGAAGAAATACGAGCGCGCGGCCTTGCGGTAGCCACCGCCGGCGAGGTGAAACAGCTCGCGCACGTAGACCACCAGCTTGGTGCCTGCGACGTCGAGCAGCAGGCGCGACTCGTGCGCCTTCGGCTCTGGCGCGCCCATGATGCTGAAGGTCTTGGGGATGTCCTTGCTGCCGCGAGGCGCCTTGATCGAGAGGCGCCCGTCGAGCAGCGGCAGCCGCTTCAACGCGCGCTTGCTGAACGGGCCACAGCGCGTGTTCTTGCCCACGGACAGCAGTGGCCAGCGGCTCGCCGGCGCCGCGGCGGCGGTGCCGCTCGCGAGCACCAACGCGGCGAAAAGTGCGTAGCGCATCAGTGAAGGATACGCTCAGAGCAGGCGGATCTCGACGCGCGTATTGCGAAGTCTCGCCGCGCGGGTCTTCGGCGCGACCAGCGGCCGCGTTTCGCCAAAGCCGATGCAGCGCAGTCGGTCGCGAGCGATCCCGTGTTGAACCAAGTATCGGGCGATGGCGCAGGCGCGATCGCGGCCGAGCCTGCGCGCGTAGCCGTGGAAGAAGCCGAGGTGTCCTTCGATCTGGATCACGGCTCTCGGGCTGATCGCGCGCGCGCGCACCAGACCATCCAGCACAGGCCGCGAGGCGGGACGGATCGTCGCTTTGCTCGGTTGAAAACCAACCCCGCGGAGCACGAGGGTGCTGCCGCGGCGCAGCACGCCGAGGGGCGTGGCCAGATGCAGCACTGGAGCTGGTCTAGCGACCACTCGCTTCTCGCGCCGAGCGTAGATGGCGCGCGGGCGGCGCTGGGGCTGCGCGACAGGTGGCTGGCGCTGGCTGATCGTGCTGGTGGGTTGGCGAGCGGGCGGAGGCTGGCAGCCGGCGATGGCGATCACCAACGCGATCAAACGCCGCGGGCCGCGCCTCGCCCGCAGCAGCAGCGGCAGCAGCAGCAGCAGCAGCACGGGTGGTGCGGCGACGTCGGCGCCCGCCAGCGCGCAGCCGCCCTCGGCGCGAGGGGGGCCGCCAATGTCGGTGCCGTCGCCGGCGTCGCTGGGGCTGCCATCGGGTGCGCCAGCATCCGGCGTGGCCTGGGCTGCGATCTCGAACGTGGCGGTGACGCTGCTGCGGTTGCCTTCCGCGTCGTGCGCCTCGGCGACCAGCGCGTGCTTGCCCGCGGCGAGCTTGGCGATGGCGTCGCGCGCGATGGTGTAGGTGTACAGGGTGCTAGCGAGCGTCGCCAGCGGCTGACCGTCGAGGCTGAGCACGATCTCGCGCACGCCGATGTTGTCGCTGGCCGTGATCGCGACGGGCACGTCGCGCGGCGTGTCGAGCACCTCGCCGTCGGTGGGCGCGTCGATGGAGACGCTGGGCGCCTCGACGTCGTACCAGCGCAGCTCGCGCTGGGATGACTCGAGCCAGCTGCGGTAGTAGTCGACGCGCGGATGCAACGATCGACTGCCGCAGTTGCCCGTGGCGTAGGAGACGGTGGCGATGACCACGTCGTCGTCGGTACCCGTCTGCTGGGGATCGAGGCGCAGGATCGGGCCGCCCGAGTCGCCGTGACAGGGGGCGCCGCTGGTCTTGGTGGCCGGCGCGACGGCGATGTGCTGGGTCAGCACTTGCGCCACGCGATTGGTCGCGATGCGTTTCACGCCGTCGTCGTCGTTGTTGTCGCCCGTCTTGCCGTAGCCGACGAGCGTCACCGGCTCGTCCTGCAGCGGCGGGTCGACAGCGAGCCGCAGCGGCTTGACGCCCGATGGCTGCGTCGCCAGAAAGAGCAGGCCGAGGTCGGCCAGCCACGGCATCTGCGGGTCGTAGCTCGGGTGAGACATCACGTCGGTGACGTCGATGTTGCCGCTGTCGAGCTCGAGGCGCGCGTCGCTCATCTGCAGCACCACGCAGTGCGCCGCCGTGATCGCAGTCAGCGGCCCGACCAGCGTCGCCGTGCAGGTGCTGCGATTGGTCTTGTTCGGTTGCTGGAACGTGAAGTTGCCGACGGCGGCGTGGCCCGTGTGGTCGGTGCCGTTGACGATGGCGTGCGCGGATGAGCCGAGCCGCTCGCCGCCAGCGCAGGCGGTGCTCAGCAGCACGAGCGAGAAACAGGCGATACCCCGGCGCGCCACGATGGCGATCGTACCACGCGTGCGGACGAGCTACGGCTCGTCGGCGGGCTCGTCGGCGGGCTCGGTCTTTTCGTCCTTGGGCTCGGGCAGCTTCGGCGGCGGCTTCTTCGGCGGCGGCGGCACAGCGGCCAAAACCTTCTCGGGATCAGGGCGGTCGCTGATGCTCTCGCCGACGTAGCGGTAGACGATCTGGCCGTTGCGGCTAACGATGAAGATCGACGGGACGGCGACGTCCTGGTCTTTCTGAGCCACGCCGTAGGACTTGATGACCTCGAGCTTGGGGTCCGACAACAGCGGGAAGCGCAGCGAGAGCTTCTTGCGCAGCTGCGCGCAGTGCGCGAGCGAGTCGGCGCTGATACCTGCCAGCCGTGCGCCGGCCGCCTTGAAGCGCGCGAACATCGCGTTGAGCTTGGAGAGCTGGCTGCGGCACCACGGGCAGAAGTGACCGCGATAGAAGACCAGCACGGCGTGGCCGGAGCCGGTCAGGTCGGCGAGCTTGACCGGCAGCTCGCTCTCGTCAGTGAGCGTGAAGTCGGGCGCTTGCGTGAGCCGCTTGGTGGCGCCGGGATCGCGCGTTCGAACGCGACAGGCGGTCAGCGGCAGCGAGAGCAACAGCGAGAAGGCGATCGTGGCGACCGAGGAGCGACGAGACAGGATCATCGAAGCTCATATCTACCACGTGTGCGCCCCCCGGTGCTCGCGTTACCATGGCGCCATGCCCAGCAGCGGATCGAACCCCGGCATCACACCTACGCGCGTCCTGCTCGTCGACGACGATCCGGCCTTGCTGCGAACGCACAAGCGCGTGCTCGAGCACGAAGGCCGTGACGTGCTCACGGCGAGCAAGCCCTCCGAGGCGCTGCGCCTGCTCGAGCAGGGGCCCGTCGATATCGTCATCGCTGACTACCGCATGTCGGAGATGCGCGGCGACGCGTTTCTCAGCAAGGTTCGCGAGCGCTGGCCGGACAGCGTGCGCATCCTCATCAGCGGCTACGGAAATGTCGACGTGGTCAAAGGGGCCCTGCGCGACGCGGGCATCTTCTTGTTCTTGTCCAAGCCGTGTGGTCGTGACGAGCTCGAGGAGAGCATTACGCGCGCGATGGAGGAGCGCCGCAAGCGCCAGCGCCGCCAGCAGCGCTCGGAGAAGCTCGAGCTCGACCTGCAGAGCTATCGCCACCTGTTTCTCGGCGCGCCTGACGCGATGATGGTCGCCGATCTCGACGGCTACGTGCTCGACGTCAACAAGGCGTTCATCAAGCTCTATGGTGACAGTCGCGACGACGCGATGCGGCTGCGTCCGTACATCGTCACCGATCGCAGCCGCTGGCGCATCGCCAAGCGCGAGCTGGCAGATAGCGGCGTTTGGTCGAGCGAGCTGGAGCAGGATGGCCGCCGGCGCTTGCTCTCGATCTCGTCGATCACCGACGACGCGGGCGAAGCCTACGCCTACGCCGCCGTCGAGCGCGACGTGACTGCCGAGCGGCGCTTGCAGACTGCCGAGCGCAACGCGCAGTACGAGGTGATCCTCTCGCTGGCCAAGCTCGCCGAGTATCGCGATCCCGAGACGGGCGCACACCTCGAGCGCATGCGTCGCTACAGCCGCGTCATCGCACGCGAGCTTTCGTCGTGGCCGAAATACGAGAAGGTCGTCGACGTCGCGTTCGTCGAGTCGATCTTCATGTCCAGCCCGCTGCACGACATCGGCAAGGTCGGCATCCCCGACTCGGTGTTGCTCAAGCCAGGCAAGCTCGACGACGCCGAGCGCAAGATCATGGAGACCCACGCGGTGATCGGCGCCAACGTGCTGGCCGCCACCGGGGGCAGCCTCGCGCAGAAGGGCTGGCTGCAGATGGCGCACACGATCGCGCTGCAGCACCACGAGAAGTACGACGGCAGCGGCTACCCTTACGGGCTTTCGGGCCAGGACATCGCGTTGCCGGCGCGCATCGTCGCGCTCGCCGACGCCTATGACGCGATCACGTCCAAGCGCGTCTACAAGAAAGCGCTGTCGCACAACGTGGCGCGCGAGCGCATCACCGAGTGCACGGGCACCCACTTCGACCCCGACGTGGTCGACGCCTTCCTCGCCAGCGAGGAGGAGTTCATCTCGGTGCGCGCGCAGCATCAGGAAGACAGCGCCACGTCTGCGTTTCAGGCCGTTGCCGCGAGCGCAGTCGAGCCGGCGAGAGCCGCCGCGCCCGAGCGCGCCGCCGCGCCCGAGCGCGCCGCCGCGTCAGAGAGCGCCGCCGCGCGCGCGGCACGCGAAGCGCGCGAGGCGAGCGAGGAGTTCGAGTCGATTCCGACGGTGCGCAACCTCGAGGACGGTTGACCGCGGGGCCCATCTCTGGCTTCGTTGGCCGATGGGCTCGAGAGCTGCACCGGCGCTGGCGGCGCACGGACGGGGAAGGCTGGCGCTGCGCGTGACCTGCGAGGTCGAGGCGCGCCTCGCCTGGGGCTACGAGCAGCGGCAGGCGCGAGTGGTCGAGTTCTCCAGCAACGGGCTGACCTTCGATTCGCTCGACGTGCCGGTGGGGGCGGTGATCGCCATCGAGCTCGATCTGCCGCGCGGTATGCTGGCGCTGTGTGGGCGCGTGGTGCATGCCAGCTCGCGCCGCGGCGGTGTGGAGCTGCTATCGGCCGAGCAGCAGCAGCGCACGGAGATCGAGAGCTATCTGTGGGACCTGCTCGCGGCGTCGCTCAAGCCCGAGAGCGAGTGCGCCATCATCGGCTGCGACAAGCCGCGCAAGGCGCGCGGCCTGTGCAGCACGCATTACTCGCGTTGGCGGCGGCGCTCGCGCGAGGCGACAGTGTAGGCATCAAAACCACCTGAGCCGCGGTCGAAGGCTCTCCTATACTCTGGTGCATGCCCTCAGCTGTCCGTCTCGCTTGGCTCGCCTTCGTTCTAGGCGCTGTCGCCTGTAGCACCTCGCCCCGGTCGGAGCTGGGCCGCTCGCGCGGCGCGATCATTCAGGGCACCGCGGAGAGCGGCGAGCCTGCAGTGGTCAAGGTGTTGCTCGATGCAAGCGGTGGCACGGCGACCTACTACTGCAGTGGCACGGTGGTCGGCACCAAAACCGTCCTCACCGCCGCGCACTGCATCGAGCTGACGACGCTCTCGAAGACGCTCGTGGAGATGAACGGCGCCGTGCACACCGTCGCGCGCATCGTACGCCACCCGGCCTGGAACAAGTCCGCCTCGGCGTATCTCAACGACATCGGGCTCGTGATCCTCGACAACGTCGCGCCGGTCACGCCGCAGATCGCCGCCGCCTCGGCGCCCGTGGCGGGACAGGCGATCAAGCTGGTTGGTTTTGGCCGCACCGACCCCAACGATGGCGCCAGCGGGCGCAACAAGCACTCGTCGAACATGACGGTCGGCAACGTCTCGGCGACGCACTACGTCGTCGACGGCTACAACGGCAACGCCGCCAACGGCGACAGCGGCGGCGCTGCGCTGGCGACCATCGGCGGCAGCAAGCAGCTGCTCTCGGTGATCTCGACCAGCTCCACCGACTGGCAGCGTTCGTTTCACATCCGTGTCGACGCCTTCCGCAGCTGGCTCGACAGCGAGAGCGGCAACAACGTCCAGTGGGCTGGTGGCGCGCCGCCGCCGCAGGATAGCGGCCCGCCGCCGGCAGACACGGTGCAGCCGCCGCCCGGCGACGGTGCAGCACCCGGCGACAGTGCGCCAGCAACGAAGCCCAACGTGGCGATCACCGTGCCCAGCGAGGGCGCCACCACGCCGCTGGCTGTCGACATCCACGTCACGGTGACGCACGACAAGGCGATCCGTCAGGTCCAGCTCTACGTCGACGATACGCCCGTCAACTCGCTGAGCCAGGCGCCGTATCGCTTCTTCGCGCAGGTCGGCCCGGGGCCGCACGTTCTTCGCGTCACGGCGCGCGACGAGCGCGACGTGATCGGCGAGGGCAGCGTCAACATCACGGCGAGCCAGATGGCGCCTGACTTTGGCGTGCCGCCGGACCTGCAGATGCAGCCTCCGACGCTCGACGCCAACGCGGGCAGCGGCGATGGAGGCGTCGGCGTGGGCGATGGCACGGGCGGCGTGGCCAAGGGCGGCTGCGCGGTGGGGAATGGGGGAACGCAGGGCGTCGCGGTGCTGGTGCTGCTGTTGATGCTGATGCTGATGTTGCCGCTGGTCAGGCGTCGTCGCTAGCGTCGCCGGCGGCGTATCGCGAGGACGAGCAACAGCAACAACCACAGCGGCGGCGATCCCACGGACGTGGTCGAGCACGAGCAGCCGCCGTCGTCGGAGCCGCTGGCGGCATCGCCGCTTGCTGCAGCGCCGTCGGGTGAGGCAGCTGCGCCGTCGCTGGCGGGCAGCACGCCCGAGTCCGCCGTTACGCCGCCTTCTGCGCCCACGCCGGCGTCGACGCTGCTGTCGGGCACGGCCAGGTCGGGCGCCGAGGCGTTGTCGACCACCGTGAAGTTGATGGTCATCGGCGTGCCGGCCGTGCCGCTGCCGCCGCTCTGATCGTAGGGCGTGGCGGTCAGCGTGTGCTGGCCGAGCGTGGGCGTCCAGGCGTTGTAGTCGCCGTTGGTGTCGCCCTCGAGCGCGTAGGGAGCGGTGCTCTCGGTGCGGTAGTTGCTCTGGCCGTCGAGGCTGAAGACCACGCTGGCGACGGCGCCGCTGACGTTGGCGCGCACGTTGAGGTTGCGCGTGGGCAGGAAGGCGAAGTTGAGCGTGGCGCCGTCTCGCAGCGGGTCGAAGCTGGTGATGGGCGTGTCGCTGTCGGCGTCGAAGAGCGTGAAGCTGGTGACGGCGAGCTGCGGCGTGCTGCTGTCGGGGGTCGGACCGGCGTCGGCGGGCGGCGTGCCGCTGTCGGGCTGCGGCGTCACCGAGCTGCCCGTGACGAGGGCGACCCAGTCGTTGCCGGTCGCGCTCGGCGCGCGGCCGATGTTCGCGCCGTTGCCGCCGCTGACCGAGGTGACGGTGCCGTCTTGCAGCGCGCCGCCGTTGCGTGGGTCGTACCATTTCACGGTCCAGCTGCCCGCCGGCAGCGTGATCGTGGTGTTGCTGCTGCTGTTGGGCACGTAGACGGCGTAGACGGAGCCGGCCTTGGCGAGCACGTAGTCGTCGCTGCGCGACGTCAGGTTGTCGGCGTGTTTCATCTCCCAGAAGGGCAGGTGCGTCTGAAAGAACGTCAGCGCGTGGCGCGTGAGGTCCCACATCTTGTCGCGCGAGCGCCAGTCCTCGCAGTCGAGATCGTCGTGCGGCTGTTGGTAGCCGAAGTACCACTCGACGCCGGCGCCGCCCGCCATCAGGTTGCCCCACAGCGCGTAGCGCCGAACGCTGTCGTGGCTCGGATCGTTGGCGTCGGTGGCGACGCCAGTGCCGGCAGGGCCGATCTCGTCGAGCGAGACAAACCACGGCCGCCCGGCCTGCGCCGAGCTGTCGATCCACTTGATCGTCTCGCTGTGTGTCGCCTGCATGCTGCCCATCTGCAGCGAGGGGCCGTCGAAGTTGTTGTCGCCGAGCAGCGGCGTGTAGACCTGGCTGTACTGGCCGGGGAACGTGTGGACCACGATCGGGTGACGGTAGGGATCGTTATCGGCGAAGAACTTGGCGAAGGCTTTGCGCTGCGCGTCGGTGTTGGTGTTCTCCTCGCCGAGGTTCCAGAAAAGCGCGGGGTGGTGCGCGAAGCGCGCGATGAGCTCGCGGTAGTAGAGCTTGCGCTGGTTGCCGAGGTTTCCGCCGTCGAGCAGCTGGTCGTTCTCCGTCTCCTGCGTCAGCACGTGCAGCGCTACGCCCATCTGGTCCATGTGTGAAAAGACGATCTCCCACTGCGCTAGCTTGCTCGCGTCGAAGCGCTGGCGTTCGCCTTTGGCGGTCCAAGGCCAGACGTCGTCGCCGTCGCCGTTGACGTTCATGGTCAAGAAGTAGATCGAGTTCATGCCCTTCGACGCGAGATAGTTGATCGCGCCGATGATGTTCTTGCCCTTGCCGCCTTGCCAGCCGGGGTCACCGTTCTTGTAGTCGCCGGCGTGCGGCTGGTAGCGGTGCTTGTTGGTCGGTGTGCCGTCGAACTCGTAGTAGGCGAGGAAGTTCTCGGGGCTGTCGGCGCCGCCTTTGAGGAAGTAGCCCTTGCTGCCCGCGAACTGCAGGTGGTGCTTGCCGACGTAGTCGAGCCGCCCTCTGCCGCGCATGTCGCGACCCGTCTTGTTGCTGGCGCTCACGGTCAGCTGGCCGCTGGCGCCGTCGAAGCTCGTCGCGCTGCCGGCGTTGGCGGCGGTGGCGATGGCGACATTGCTGCCGCTGCGAAACGACGCGCTGTAGCTCCAGCTGCCCGCGGCGTCGGGCATGAAGTGACAGCGCCACTTGTTGCCGGATGTCGCGCCGCTGTCGGCTGCGTTGCCGTCGGCGGCGAAAAAGCCGGGCACCACGTAGCTGGTGCTGCCGCGCGTGAAAGTGCACAGCAGTCGATAGTCGGTAAACGGGTTCGGCGACGCCCCCTCGCTGCTCTGTGGGCCCGTGAACGTGACGGTCACGCGGTGCCAGACGCGAAGCTCGCCGCTGACAGTCTGAGCGCTCGCGGGGGCGGCTGCCGCGGCGAAAGAGAGCGTCCACACGACTGCAATTGCGATGGTTTTTGTCTTCATCGGGGCTCCGCTTCGCATGTAGGAGCCACCGCGCGCGCCTTTTGGCTCAACAAAAAGCGCGGGCGCTCGCTAGAGCCCGTGCAGGCGCAAGCCGGCCCAGAAGGCGGGATGGGGCCAGCGCGCGATCAGCGCGAGGCGTGTTTGCTGCAGCGCGACGGCGGGGTCACGACCGCGGGCGAGCTCGCGCACGAAACGTTTGACCACCACGGCGGTGGCGAGATCGCTGACGCGCCACAGCGTGGAGAGCACGCGCCGCGCGCCGGCGAGCTGAAACGCGCGCGCGAGGCTGGCGCTGCCGCTGCCGTCGCCGCCGACGCCGCTCTGGCAAGCGGACAGCAAGACCAGCTGCGCGCCGAGCTTCAGCGAGAGCACGCGGCGCAGCGCGAGCGGTCCGTCGCCGAGGCGAAGCTGCGTCTCCCACGGTGCGCGCGTGTTGACGCTGGCGTGAAGGGCGAGGTGCACGAGCTTCGCGTCGGCGACGCCGCTCTCGAGGACCGCGG
>JAGQIK010000104.1 GCA_020431405.1 Myxococcales bacterium | reverse complement strand
CACCAGCTGCTGAAGGTCGACGACGAACGCCTCGACCCGCTCTTCAATTCGAGTCTGGATGGTCTTCATGCGGCCAAGCTGCCGCTGACTCGATTGGTCGGCAACTACCCCACTGAACGGTTACGCGCCGACGAAGCGCAGGCTCGTCAGCTCGCTGAGCAGTCGCTTGTCGAAGGAGACGCTCGCCGACTTGTCCCAGCGCTCGAAGAGCATGTCAGCTTCGAGGCCAGCGTCGGCGGCGCGTCTGCTAGCGGCGGCGCTTTGTCGGCGGGTGACCTCGTCGGTGAGGACGAGCAACAAGAAGTCCTCTCGGCTGAGGTCCTGCTTTTCGGCGATGACGAGTCGGTCAGCGAGCGTGTCGAGGATGCGACCCAGCTTGAGGTGCTTGAGTGCCTGACGCAGCTCGGGCTCTATGCTCGGGCGTTTCATCGGGCACCTCCGGTTTCGTCGTCGCGGTTTTTCAGTGTGCGAAAGCTGTCGTCGCTGCGTGCGAAGCGCGCGGGCAGCAGCGGCAGCTGCACGAGCTTTCCGCGCTGCTCGGCTTGCGCCTCAGCAGCGCTGCTCGTCTCGAGCATGCGCCTGATGCGGCGCACATCGAGCACATCGAAGGCGAGCGCGCGTGCGCACGCGGCATCGACGCGCGCCGCACCGTACTTTTCACAAAGGCGCAGCAGCGCGTAGACCTGACGCATGTGACGCCACGGCAGCGGCGCGCCGAGCAGCGCGTGGGCGTACTCGCCAACGCTATCGCCACGGCGACCGGCTTCGTCGAGCAAGCGGTCGATGTCGCGAAAGGCGTACGCCGCCTTGTCCTTCGGATAGTCGCTCGGATCTGTGCTGCGGCCGCCTACGGCTTGCCGTGCGTGCATCTTGATCAGCTCGGTGCCCAAGTAGATGCGCACCGTCTTGCTGTCGGCGCGAACGCGCACGCGCTGGCCAACGTAGCGCGTCGGCACCGAGTAGAGTGCCTTGGCCACCTGGATGTGGTGATCGGGATGCACCTTGGCGTCGCGCCAAAGCGGCACGTCGTATGGCTCGGTCGGCGCCGGCCGCATGTGCGCGCGCTCGTCGAGCTCGTAGTGCTCGCGCGGTACGCGCCGCGTCGTGCCGTGAACGCGCGCGCCGCGACGTCTCGGCACCACGTGCTCGCGCTTTGGCGCATCTCGTCGAGCGCCTCGAACGACTCGCCGGCAAACCAGCTGTCGCGCACGTAGCGCACGTGGTTTTCCACACGAGGCTTGTCCTTGGGGTGACGTACGCGTGCGGCGTCGACGAACAGTCCACGCGCCTGTGCGTAGTCGACGAACGTCTCGCCGAGCTTGGGCGACAGCGCGTCGGCCTTGGCGATGACGGGTTTGAGATTGTCGACGACGATGCGAGCGACAATGCCGCCGAAGAAGCGCCATGCTGCGTCGAGCCCCGCACACACCTCGTCGACCGTCTGACGAAACGTCGGGTAGACGAACGACAGCCGGCTGCAGCTGAGCGTCACGAGCAGCGCCCACACCGTACGCCGCTTGCCCGTGTCGCGCTCGACGATCGTGCCCATGCGGCCGAAGTCGACCTGCGCTTCCTCGCCGGCGGCGGGTCGACCACGCGCACGGTTACCGGCCGTTTGCGCCAGCCGAGCTCGTCGATGACGAAGCGGCGCAGCGTCGCGTAGCTCGTCTGCACGCCGCGTCGCGACAATAGCTCGTGCACTTTGGTCAGCCGAAGCGGCTTGTCCGCCTCGAGCCACCGCTTGATCTGCTCGCGGTGCTTGCTCAGCTGCTCGCGCTGCTCGCTCGGCGCGACCGCGGCGCGCGACTGCACCGACTGCGCCACAACATGCACGAGCACATCGCTCAGCGGCGTATCACTGCCGATGCCCTGCACCTGCGCGCTGTCGATGTAGCGTCGCACCGTCTTGCGGTCCACGCCGCTCTCGCGCGCGATCTGCCGCACTCGCTGCCCCGCTTGCCAGCGGCGCAGCACTTCCTTGACGTCGATCATGGTCAGCTCCCGATAGGCCATCGGCTCCTCCACTCGGCGCACCCGCGGCGCCAAGTGGCGGAGCCTGTCCTAGATGTGGTCGCTTGACCCAGGCGATCGACGCCTCAGGTGGTCCCATGAGGCTGAAATCGGGTGGTCCCATGACCCTGAAAAACTCGAGTCAGCCGCTGCGGGTGGTCCCATGACCCTGAAAATCGGGTGGTCCCATGAGGGTGAAAAACTCGGCCTCAGGTGGTCCCTTCAGCCTGAACATCTGCACGCTGGGAGTAGCGTGCCCTCAGTGTCAGTCCTCCGAGGATCTCGAGGTGGAGATGATGGACTTCGGCGACCCACCACGCGACCTCGGCGCCTTCACTCTCTTCACGGCGATATGTCCACGGTGCTTCTTCGAGGCGAATGTGGGTCATGGCAAACGCTAGGCGGGCTCTTCACTGACCGACGCTTTGCAACGGGCTGCCCAACAAACCGTTGAAGCTGACGGAGGTTGGCCGCGGCCTTCGGCCGCGACCAATCCGGGCGGCGCACGTTCTCGTGGGGATGACAGCAGCAAGGTGCGCCGCCCGGACGGCCTGCTTCGCAGGCCGCGCTCCGCAGCTTAACTTGTAGACGTTGGGCTGCTCACCGACGTCTCGCGCTTCGCCCACCACTGAACGCTTCCCTCACGCGACGCTCCCACCCCACACCCCCTTTCCCAACACGGCGACGTACGGTACAAACAGCGAAAGCGCCATCTCCAGCAAACCCGCTCACGAGGAATTCGCATGCGCCACATGGCCTTATCTCTGACCCTATGCCTCGCAGCTTGCGGCAGCGATACCTCGGTCTCACGCATTCGTGTCGGGCAGTACAACATCGAACTCCTCAACACATTCAAGCTGTCCGACCAGGAAAATGCCCAAGTCGACGCAGCGGTACAGGTCATCAACCGCTTCACGCCGGATATCATCGCGATCAACGAAATCCAGTATCCCGTCACCAACGACTCGATGCCGGGTGATCGAGATTACGGAGAGACGAATGCCCGGACGTTCGCGAATCGACTGAGTGCTGCTGGAGGTCCCAAGTATGACCACGTCGTGATCACGCTCGGCAACTGGGGATACAAGTGGGATGGCTACGACTCCGCCACGCATGATGCGTACTTTCGCTCCACGTCAAACGGCAGCGTCCCTGGCGCTATCAACTCTGCGATTATCTCGCGGTACCCAATCGTACGAGACCAGGTGCGGGTAATCGTCGATGTCCCGTGGGGTGACCTGCAGGACAGCAAGGTCGCTGAGCTCCAACAAGACCTCGGCGTGAGCGTTCCCGCCGGATATCCGGTCTTCTCGAACGCTCTTGTTGTCGTGCCCGTCGATGTCGAAGGCACCATCGTCTACATGGTCCTCCTGCACACTACGCCTCCGCTGAATCCAGAGATCAACAAATACAGAAATCGAGACCAGTTGCTCGGCCTACGCCAGTTCGTGGACGGCCAGCTGCCGAATCACGACGGGTTGCCAACCGACGCACGATTCGTGCTGGCAGGAGACTTCAATGCCGATCCCGACCACGGTGACGGCTTCATGGACACCATCCAGAGCCTGCTCAGTCATCCCAGTCTGGCAACCTTCAATCCGACAGGTGCCGGCACTGTCGGCGTCAATCCAGAGTTCAATACGACGGCATCCGTGTGTCCGTCTGATGGCTCGCCTGATCCCGCGGGTGGAAAGCAGTTCCGTCTCGACTACCTGCTGCCGTCGAAGACACTCGGCGATCCAATCGACGGAGCGCTTTTCTACCCGAGTCGCAGCGACGCACCAGAGGACTGGAAGCTTGCCTGTGGTGCGAGCAACCACATGTTCCTGTGGGCTGAGCTCTCGCTGAACTGACGCAGTCGGACATCGCTCGCACGACGCAGCCCAACAAACCGTTGAAGCTGACGGAGGTTGTGGATGGGCTTCGCCCATCCACAATCCGGGCCGCGCACGTCATCGTGGGGATGACACAAGGTGCGCGGCCCGGACGGCTCGCTTCGCGAGCCGCGCTCCGCAGCTTAACTTGTAGACGTTCGGCTGCCCAACGACGCTACGTTGACGACCGAGCCCCAGACCTCTCGCCGCACGCGACTCTCGCACGACGCTCACGCTCGAATGTCAGGTCGCGACTCCGACCACGACATACAGACGGCCGACGCGACGCAAGACGACGCGCCCGTAGGATGCCAGCTCCCACCGACTTGCGTTGGTACTCAGTACAAACTAAACTGAAGTGTGTCATCGGGCTCGCGCATTGCCAGAAGTCGTCCACACTGGCCTCTGCACCTGATCAAGAAGGTGGCCGAGCAAGGTCCGATGGTCATCACCGTGTCGGTGATGGACGATCTCGACGGCTTGGCTGAGTTTGCCGAGGCAT
>JAGQIK010000103.1 GCA_020431405.1 Myxococcales bacterium | reverse complement strand
CACGCCGCCGACGCCACCGACGCCACCCACGCCACCGACGCCGCCGACGCCGCCCACGCCGCCCACGCCCCCCACGCCGCCCACGCCGCCCACGCCGCCCGCGGGACAGTGCGGCATGACCAGCAACGAGCAGGCCGCTTTCGACGCGCTCGTCGCCGAACGGCGTGCCCGCGGCCTCGCCGCGCTGACCTGCGACAGCGCCGCCGCTAAGGCCGCCCGCGCCCACAGCGACGACATGTGCGCGCGCGGCTTCTTCGCGCACCAAAACCCCAGCGGCGACACCGTCACCAACCGCCTCGCGCGCGCCGGCGCCTCGTGGAGCGGATCCGCCGAAAACATCGCCCAGGGCCAACCCGACGGACAGAGCGCCTTCGCGGCGTGGCTGCAGAGCAGCGCCCACGCCTCGATGATGCTCGGCACGCAGTGGAAGCGCGCCGGCGTCGGCTTCGCCGAGTGCAACGGCAAGCGCCTCTGGACGCAGGTGCTGATCTACTAGCGCGCATTCAGCAGCACCCGCACCACGCGAGCGCCGAGCCGTACGCTGTTCGGCGCTCGCTTTTGCGTTTTCCAAGGGCTTGTGGCAGGTCAGCAGCATGCAGATGCGCCGCTGCTTGCTCCTGTGTTTGCTCTGCGCCGGATGCTCTGGGGATCTCGTCGGCGCGCCAGCGGATCTCGCCGGACACGAGATCACCGCCCCATCACCGGACGCCGCCGCCGGCGACGCCGACGCGAGCGTTCCTCTCGCGGACGCGGCTTCTGACCTTGCAGACGCCGACGCGACAACGCCGGATTCTGGCGCCATCGCGGCGGTGAGCTTCAGCGTCTACGGGGCGGTCGGCGACGGCACGACGGATGATACGGCCAAGCTGCAGGCCGCCCTCGACGCCGAGGCCTTCTTGATCGCCGATCCTGGAGCGACCTTCCTGATCAGCGCCACGCTGGTGATCAAGCAGCCCTTCGCGCACACCATCGACTGGAACGGCGCGACGATCGCGGCGGCCACCGCCCTCAAGCCGATGATCGTGGTCGACAAGCGGTCCAGCAATGGCGGCCTGACCACGATGCGAAACCTGCGCGTGGACGGCCGGCGGAAGGCGACTCACGGCATCGAGGTCAACTCGCGCGTGAGCTTTGCCGACGTCGACGCGACGGGATTTCGTCAGCCGACGTCGAGCAGCCCCGCGGGCTTCTATATCAACCTCTACGACGACCCGAACGCCTACGGGACGTGGACGTTTGACGGCTGCGACGTCGACGACGTTATCGGTGCATCCAACGGCGTGACGACGGATTCGCTGGGCGCAGCAAACGGGTATCTGATCTACTGGAGAGCGGTTCCCACCAGCGCGGTCACGTTGGACGTCAAGAACGCCACGGTGCGCGATTGCTGGGGAGAGGACGCGCAGAACGTAGCGATCTTCTCTCCGGGGCTCGACATCAGCGCCAGCTCGAGCGGGACCCGCTGGACCAACATGGTCTTCCTCGACTGGGAGCGCCGCTCGATCAAGGCCTTCGCGGGCAACAACACGTTCAACAGCTGCAGCTTCACCGACCCCAACCCCAACGATCCAGACCTCTACTCGAGCAACAAGTCGGGGATGGTCGTCGTCGGCGCGGGGAGCGGCGCCACCGGAGCAGACAACCAGATCTTCGCCGGCTGCAGCTTCAACGGCGCGGGCTACGACGGTCGCGTGATCGTGTTCGACAGCGCCAACGTGCAGTTCAAAAACTGCCGCTGGACTGGCGGCGCGGACCTGCAGCTGACGTCCTTCGGAAAGGGCGGCATCGGCAAGCTCGACGTTTGCTCGGCGACCTTCGGAGCGGGATCGACGATCAGCGACTACGGGGCGGTGACCTACCGCGGGCCCGACGTCGTCTCCCTCGATACCGACAACACCTATGTCGAAGCGAGCTACGTCACGATCAACCCGACCTACTACCAAGAAGTCGACCTGAGCTGTGCGCCGTAGCTCGAAAGCGAAGTGAAGATGCGAGTTGCTAGTCTTGCCCTCGTCGCGACGGCGATGACGCTCTCGGCCTGCAGCGGCGAGCTCAGCCGTCCTGCTGCAGACGGCGCCGCCGATACGGCGCGTGCGGATCAGACGCCCGCAGACGTCAGCATGTCACGCGACGCCGACGGCGGCGCTATCGCCATCGCCGACGCCGACGCCGACGCCAGCTCCGGTCGGCCCGACCAATCGCAGCTGACGACCTATCTGCTGCAAAAGCTGAGGGCCTTCCCCACCGCGCTCGGCTTCGGCAAGCACACCACCGGTGGGCGCGGCGGCAAGGTCGTCCTGGTGACCAACCTCAACACCTCGGGCGTGGGCAGCCTCGACGCTGCGCTGAAGATGACCGGCGCTCGGACGATCGTCTTCACCGTCGGCGGCACCATTCGCTATAGCGGCTCCGCCTACCCCGTCGTGCCCCCCGGCAGCGGCGACCTCACCATCGCCGGAGAGACCGCCCCCGGCGACGGAATCCTGATCCGAGGTGGGCGGCTGCGCATCGAGGCCGGCAACGTGATCGTGCGCCACCTGCGCGTTCGGCAGGACCCCGCCAACAGCACCGGCACCAACGATGACGCCGTGACGCTCGACGGTACGGTCAATGGCCCCATCACCAACCTGATCCTCGACCACGTCTCGATCTCCTACGGTCTGGACGGCAATCTCGATATCCGCAACACCCGCGACTGCACCGTGCAGTACAGCCTCTTTACGGCCAACGACAAGTCCAACCTGATCAACGCCAACACCAAGGACCTGTCGTACCTGCGCAACATCTTCGCGCTGGTGCACGAGCGCGCGGTGCGGGCCAACACCATCGCCCACCTCGATCTGACCTACGAGATGATCAACAACTACGTCTACGGCGTGAACTGGCCCGGCGGCCCTTCCGAGGGGCTCAAGGTGACCGTCGAGAACAACGTCTGCGAAGCCTCCAACGACTACGCGGTGCAGAGCAGCAGCTTCGTCTCGCTGACCGCGCCCAACCCGGCCAACAACGAGCCCAACACCATCGGCAACACGTACCTCTACGTCAGCGGTAACGACCTCGGCGATGCTTACAGCAACGCGCTCAAGCCCAGCATCGACGCCAAGTACATCTTCAGCAAACCCCTCTACCGCAGCGAGTACATGCCGCTTCCCACCAGCGGTCTCAAGGCGATGCTGGTAGACAGCTGCGGCGCCTACCACACGCTGCCGCAGGGGCTCGACTCCGTCGACGCGGCGGTGATCGCGAACATCAAGGCCAAGACCGGGACCATCGCCTACTCTGGGCCGTTCCCCAGCCTCAACGGCGGCAGCGCGCCCGCCGACGCCAACAGCGACGGCATCCCCGACGCCTTCGCGGCCCAGCACGGCATCAGCTCGCCGACCCAGATCAAGACCGACTGGGACTTCGGCAGCTACAAGGTGCGAAACAGCGCGGGCTACACGGCGCTCGAGATGTACCTCTTCTCGCTCACGGGCGATCTGATCGCCGGCGCCGACGGCACGCTGTAGAAGGCACCATCACTGCGCGCCGCGCCGCGCGCGAAGGGCCTAGTCGCCGAAGACGTACGAGCAGACCAGACCGACGTAGAACGTCTCCATGGCGTCCCAGCAGCGCTCGATCGACGCCGTCTCGGTGAGCGCCTGCATCTGGGCTGGTGCGTCCATGGCCAGCGAACGACCCACCAGGCTCGCCGTGGAGTAGCACAGCAGCTTGAGCTCGACAGCGCTGCGCCGGCTGTGGCGCTCGAAGTAGCGTGCGGCCAGCTCGACGAAGGGCACCATCGACGACTCGAAGCGCGCGGGCACCAGCCCACCGCGGGTCGCGGTGGTGATCACGCGCAGCCGGTTGAGCCGGCGGTTCTTGATCGCCCAGCGAAAGAGCGTCCGCACGGCCTTCTCGGTGAGCGCCCGCGGGTCGCTCTCGCCCTCGATCTCGGCCTCGAACTCGCGCCGCAGCTGCTCGAGCTGCAGGTAGAAGCGCTCCAAGCACTCTTCGACCAGCTCGTCACGACTGATGAAGTGGTGCGTCACCGTGCCCAGCGCGAGGCCGCTGCGCTCGGCCACGCGGCGCATGGTCAGCCCGGCCACGCCTGCCTCGTCGACGAGCTCGAGCGCGGCGTTGACGATCAGGTCGCGGTTGTGAACGGTACTGTCGACGTCAGAGCCCATCGGCACGTCAGTATGCCGCAACGTGAGGCACCAGCGAAGGCCCGCTCCGTGTATGGTGCTGGCCATGGGCTGGTACGATGTCTTCGCGCTGACCTACGATCGCCAACTAGAGGCGCTCTACCGACCGCACCGCAGCGCGCTCGTCGAGACGCTGGCGCCCGAGCGCGGCGCGCGTGTGCTCGACGTGTGTTGCGGCACCGGTCAGAGCTTCGACGCGCTGCGCGCTGCTGTCGGCGACGCGGGAACCATCATCGGCGTCGATCGCTCCAAGGGCATGCTCAAGCGCGCGCAGCGCCGCATCGCGCGCAACGAGTGGAGCAACGTCAGCGTCGTGCGCTGCGACGCGCGCGCGCTCGCGGACGATCCCACCGTGCGCGACGCGGCGCCTTTTGACGCGGTCGTCTGCGCGCTCGGCCTGAGCGCCATCGCAGAGCACGAGGCTGTCTTCGAGCAGGCCTTCGGGCTGCTGCGCTCGGGCGGCCGCTTCGCGATCCTCGACGTGCACGCCGCGTTGCGCACGCGTCAGACGCGCATGGTCGAGCTCGTGGCGCGCGCCGATCTCTCGCGCGAAGTGTGGCGCGCGCTCGAGGCCGCGAGCGAGGGCTTCTCGCACGTCGTGCTCGAAGATGCCGACCCACGCACCTTTGGCGGCGAGCTCTACGTCGCCTGCGGCCACAGGCCCTGACGAGAGGAGCCGCCGACCATGTCGCGCCTGAAGGTCTCGCTCATCGCGCTATCGCTGGCATCGGCCGTCGGCGGCGCCGGCTGCAAACCGGACACGAGCAAGCTCGACGACAAACAGCCCACCGGCGGGGGCACCGTCACGCGATCCGCGCCGCGCGCCGCCAGCAGCGGCAGCAGCAGCAGCAAGCCCGCCGTCAAACGCGTGACGCCAGCGGCGACGAGCAAGACCACGCCCTCGCCGCGTCCCACCAAGCTGACCATCGCCAAGCTCGAGCTCCGCGTCGGCCTCAAGCGACTCTTCACGCTGTCAGCGGATGGCAAGGTGACGCGCAGCGGCAAGCTCCTCGGCACGCTCTCGGCCGACGGCCACCTGCGTCGCGAGGGCAAGGTCGTCGCGCAGCTTCGCGGCGACGGCAGCATCGTCGTCGATGGAAAGGTGCTGCCGGCGCGCCTCGACCGCAACAGCTCGTTGGTCACCGGCGGCGGCAAGACCCTCACGTTTCAGCGTGACGGCACGCTGCAGGGTGGAAACCCGCGCGCGCCCAAGCTGCGCGTCAGCGGGCTGAGCGACGCCACGCGCCGCACGGCGATGTTCTTGGTGGCGATGATGTTTGTCAGGGCAAAAGCTCGACGACCAACGGGCAGTGCGCGCTGACACGCTCGACGCTGCGCGGGCAACGCTCGGGCGAGCATCCGACCTTGGCGCACGGGCCGAGCGCCTGCACCGATTTCGCCGCACCGACCGAGAAGGCGTGATCGAGCGCTACACCGCGGCAACGGCCCGCGTCGTCGCGGCGATAGGCCGTGCAGCTGACCTCGCGCGAGAGCCAGCGCGCGCGGCTGGCACGCGCTAGCGCCTCGAGCGCGCCTCGGTCGGTGCTGCCGTCGCTGTGGAAGTTGCCGACCAGCAGCACGCGCTCACCCGAGCGCGCGAGCTCGCTGTAGAGCTCGGCCAGCACCCGCAGCTGCATCGTTCTCGCGCCCGCGTCGCGCTCGAGGTCGACGACCAGCACGCGCAAGGCCGCGCCTCTGCGGCGCGGAACAAAGCGCGCCTCGAACGCCGGCCGCGCCCCGTCGGTGACGGCAACGCTGTCGTGAACACGCGTCGCGCGCAGCGCCAGCTCGCCATCGTTGTAGAGCACGCCGAGGCTGCGCGCTGCGCCGCGCACGCGCGGATATACGTAGCGCCAGCTGTCGCCGAGGCGCCAGCCCGCCGCCGTCGCCACCTTGCGCGGCGTGCGCACGCCCTGCAGCGCCACGATCTGCGCGCCGCTGGCCTTGATCTGTTGGAACACGCCAGCGATCTGCGCGCGCGAGCGTGGATAGCCCTCGATGTGCAGCGACGCGACGCGCGGCGGCGGCGGCGCATCACACATGGCATGGATCGCGAACAATCCGAGCACGATCGCGAAGAGCAGGCGAGCGCGGCGTCGAGTCATGCTTGCAGTATAGCGCCGGTGTTATGCTCGATCGATGCACGCTCGCCGCACCACCCTGATCGTGCTGGCGCTGGTCGCGCCGTGCTGCGGCGGCACAGGCTGCAGCGCCATCGCCGCCTTTCACAGCACGCCAGCCGCGGACGGCGGCGGCTCTGACGCAGACGGAACGGCGCCGACGGACGCCGATGGCGCGGCGCCGACGGACGCCGACGGCACGACGCCCACGGTGCACCCGTCGGGCTTCGGCGGCATCGCCTTCGCCCACCTCATCGACAGCACGCGCCGCGTGCGCGTCTACTGGCACCCGGCCACCGCGCCGGTCACGAGCTATCAGGTCTACGATCAGGCTTCGCGCACCGACGTCGGAAAGCCGATCAAGCTGACCACGAGCGCGAGCGGCGACCGCGGCGATCTCGACAAGCTCGATGCGCGGCTGCACTACCTGCGCGTCGTCGCCATGCTCGCCGACGGGACGTCCGTCGACTTCGGCCCCGAGCAGGCTTTCGCACTCGACCTGCGCAGCAACACCGTGCACACCATCGCCGGCATCGGCCGAGCGCACCGCGCGCCGCCCGACAGCGTCGGCACGCTCAGAACGCGCGCGGTCGCCGCGGATCGCTGGGACAACCTGCTGTTGGCCCCGACACCGGCCAGCATCGCGGTCTGGTGCCGCGACGACAGGGCACCCTACTGCAACGGCCGCGCGGGCCTGGTGCAGACGATCTCGGGCCGCGACGGTATCGGCTCGCTCAGCGTCGCCGACAGCGGCAGCACCGTGCCAGCCGACCACGCCGCCCACGGAGAGGTCAGCGACATCGCGGTGACGCGCGACGGCGACATCTACTTCAGCGACATCACCGAGCGCCGCATCTACGCCATCTGCTACAGCGCCAAAGGACGCTGCAGCGGCGTGCCCTTCGGGCACCTGCTCGCGCTGCACACCACCGGGATCGAGGGGCGCCCGCTGTCGCTCGCCATCGACGCCGAGAACAACATCCTCTACACCACCGACCAGTTCACCGTGCGCGCGCTGTGTCGCAACAAGAAGGCGCCCTACTGCGCGAGCGCCAGCGACCCGAGCACGATCCTCGCCGGCGTGGAGGGCAACGACACCGACGGCGGTGACGTCGACCCGCCGACGCAAACGCCCATCGGTCATCCGAGCGGCGTCGTCACCGGCGCCGGCTTCAACGTCTACTTCGGCGACGCGCGCTTCGCACGCCTGCGCGCGCTGTGCAACGACAACACGGTGGGCCTGTGTCGCGGCAAGGGGACCTCCGGTGTGCAGCGCATCACGAGCACATCGGTCGACGGCACGCCCGTCAGCGGCATCGTCGACGTCGACATCGACACGGACGACAACATCGTGCTGGCGCATCGCACCGAGCTGACCGTGGCGTGCTCCAGCAACACGCGCATCTGCGCCGACGCCCAGCCGTTCGAGCACAAGCGCCTCGCTAGCGGCTCGTCGATGAAGGACATCCGCGGCGTCGCCCTCGACCGCCGCGCCGGCGTCTTCGCCAGCCACGACGACAACGTGCGCGTGATCTGCAACGTCGCCAGCTCGATCGGCTGCGGCAGCAACGCGACACCGCACGATCTGTTCAGCGCGCTCGGCAGCGGGCCGCTCGATGTGCTCGGCGCGAGCGTCAGCGTCAACGGCATCGCGAGCGACAGCGCTGGCAACGTGTTCTTCTCCGATCCCTATCGCCGCCGCGTCAGCGCGCTGTGCCTCGTCGACAGCGGCCTGTGCAAAGGCCTCGCGCTGGGGCTTGTCCACGACATCGCTGGCAACGGCACGCTGGGCGGCGGCGGCGGCACCTGGTCAGACAGCGGCGTGGCGCCGCTGACCACCCCGCTGTGGCACGCCAGCGGAGACGGCGTTGGCGACCTGGCTTTCGACAAGAACGACCAGCTGTATCTCGCCGTCGGCGGGCTCAACGTGCTGGCGACCTACTGCCAATCGTCCTCGCGCCCGGGCTGCAGCATCGCATCGGGGCCAAACGTCTTGATGGCGGTGGCCGGCGACTTCAACCCGGGCAGACCGGTGACGCCCAACAAGCGACGCACCACCACCCTGGTGCCGCTGGTCGTCGCCGTCGACGCCGAGCTCAACCCGATGGTCGGCACCGCCGAGCACGTCGTCGCCGTGTGCCTGTTGTCCAAGAAGGTCTGCCAGAACCACATCGACGAGGTGCTCGTGCTCGCCGGCAACGGCAACAGTGGCGACAGCGACAACAAGTCCCTCGCGATCAACAGCCCGCTGAGCCCCGTCACAGCGCTCGCCATCGACGGAGATAACCTGCTCCTCGGCACGCGCGACGCGCCGCGCCTGCAGCTTTTGTGCAACGTCGCCACCGGGCGCTGCAGCCAGAGCGTCGCCGGCTACATCTACCAGCTCGCCGGCAGCGGCACCGCCAACCACGTCGAAGGCCCGCTCGCGCAGCCGCTGGCGAGCGCCAGCCTCGGCACCATCTTTGGCATCTCACCGCGCGCCGGCGACAGCAACGTGCTCTTTTCGAGCAGCCGCCGGCTGCGCGCCTACTGCGAGACCGCGGCAGCGCCCTGCAAAGCGCCCTCGACGGTGCAAGTCATCGGAGGCAACACGACCGTGGAGCGCGCCGCGTCGGGCCACACGCTGGCGCCCACCGCTGCGCTCGGCGACGTGACCAAGGTCGTGCAAACCAACAGCGGCCTCCTCGTCGCCGCCGGGCGTGATGGGCTCAAGCTGGTGCTGCCTTGAGCTCCGCGCCGCGCTAGCGGACGAGCGCCACCACGAGGCCCGCGACAAACGCCGAGAGCACCACCGCGGCGCCGATCACCAGCCACAGGCGCAGGTTGAACGACTGCTGGCCTTTGGCCGCTTGCTCGCGTTTGGCCGCGGCGCGCGCCACCAGCTCTCGGCTCTGTCGGCGCATGCCGTCGGTGGGCTCGATGACGTGGCGCGGCGCCGCGCGCGAGCGAGCGGCCGCCCGCGCGGCGAGGATCTCCTCGGACGGCTCGGGCTCGAGCGTCGTCGGCGCGCGATGGATCCCGATCTGCTCCGAGGGGCGCGGGGCGCGTTCGGCGCGCTCGGGGCGGCTGGCCACCGGCAGCTGCGCGCTGCTCTTCTTCTGGCTCGGCGCGTAGAGCGTGGGCACCGACTTCTCCACGTCGCGTTCGCCCTTGATCACGGTCTGCTGCTGGCCGGTGTCGACATGGACGACCACGCGCGGCTCGGCGGCCACGCGCATCGAGGCGCGCTGCACGGGCGACGCGCCGCCATCGAGATCGCGGCGTGACAGCTCGGCGAGCTCGGGGAAGCTCGACGCGTCGAGCGTGGTCGGCGCGGGACGCAGCCCGCCGCCCGACGCCGACATCGGCGGCGAGACCAGGTCGGGGAGCTTTTTGGGCGCCGTCTTGGCGAAGGCCTCCGGACGCGAGTCGGCGCCGATGCGCGGCTCGAGCGTCGGATCGGGGCGATCGTCGATGCGCGCCGTGGCGAGCTGCACGTCGTTGCTCGCGTCGATCGGCATCGTGGCGTTGGCGCGCAGCGGCGTCGGCTTGGGCGCGTCGAGCACGGGGTCTCGCGCGCTCGCCCCTTTGGGGCGCTCGTAAGCCGTTTGCGCCGTGCGCCCGCCGCGGCCTGGCTGCGGCTGCGGGCCCGACGGCGGCATCGCGTCCTCTTCGCGATGGTGCGCCGCCACTTCGGTGACGAGGCCGCTCAGCGCGCGTTTGACCTCGGTGATCTTCACCGAGCGCTGCGTGAAGCGCTCCAGATCGGCCTGCATCTCGCCGGCTGACTGGTAGCGGTCGCGCACTTCGACGGCCATGGCGCGCGCGCAGATGCGCTCCAGCTCGGGCGGCACGCCTTTGACCACCGAAGCCAGCGGTGCCATGTGCACGTGGCGAACGCGCTCGAGCGTGTCCACCGCCGAGACGCCGATGAACGGGTTGTCGCCGGCGATGAGCTCGTAGAGCACGGTGCCGCAGCTGAAGATGTCCGAGCGGTGGTCGACGTGCGCGGCGTCGGCCTGCTCGGGCGACATATAGGCAAAGCTGCCTTTGATCGTCGCGCCGAGTGTGTGGTGCACGCGTTCGGCCGCCTTGGCCACGCCGAAGTCGATCAGCTTGACCTCGGCGTCGACGCTGAGCAGCACGTTGCTCGGTTTGACGTCGCGGTGCACGATGCGCCGCGGGCGCCCCTGCTCGTCGGTGCGCGTGTGCGCGTACTCGAGCGCCGCGGCGATCTTGGCCACCACGTGCGCCGCCAGCGCCGGGGGCAGACCGCGCTGCTGGTGAAAGTCGAGGATCGCGCGCAGGCTGGTGCCTTCGACGTGCTCCATCGCGATGTAGTAGGTGTGGCCGACTTTTCCGAAGTCGATCACCTGCGCGATGTTGCCGTGGTTGAGCCCGCTCGAGATGCGCGCCTCGTCGATGAACATCTCGACGGTGTCGGGGTTGGCCGCGATCTCGGGCAGCAGCCGCTTGATCGCGACCTTGCGCGCGAAGCCACGCTCGCCGCTCGAGCGCGCGAGCAGCACCTCGGCCATCGCGCCGTAGCCGAGCCGACCGATGACCTCGTAGCTGCCGATGACCTCGAGCACCTCGGGCTCGGCGGCACCGCCGCCCGCGCTCGGCTCGTCGAAGGCGGTGTGGTGGATCAGCGTCTCGCCCCAGTCGCTGGTCTCGGGCGCGGCGTCGGTGTCGCGCCGCTGCATCTCGGTCATGGCGGCGCTGTCGGTGTCGTACTCTTCGAGCGAGTCGGTATCGAGCGGACCGAGGGCCTCGCCCTCGCGCATGGTGTCGCGAAGCTCGGCGAAGCCGAGGTCGAGCTCGTCGTCGTCGAGCTCGTTCGCGCGCAGATCGCGATTATTTCGCCCGCTTCGTGCCACCGATGGTTCAGCGGGTTCAGTATACGACAAACGGCCGCCAGGCTTTCGCCTGACGGCCGTCTGTACTCACACACACACACGGAGCCTTCGTTCAGGGAGCCAACCCGACGAAGAGGCGCTTACCAGACGACGATGCGGCGACCGAGGTGGTCGTAATACACGTGACGGGGCGCGCGGTTGTAGCGGTAGTAGGGGCGGTAGGCCGGCCGATAGACGCGGCGGCGCACCTGAGGCCGATAGTAGGGGCGGTGCACCACGCGGTGCCGCACGACGTTGCGACGGACGTAGGTTCGATGGGTGACGCGCGGCGCGTGGTAGGTGCGGGTGCCGCGGTAGTGCGACGTGTTGCCCGAGCGATGGCTCGAGCGGTTGCCTGGGCGGGCGCTGGCGACGGCGGTCATACCGACGAGCGCGGTGGCGGCGATGAGGCTGGTGACGAGCAGGCGTTTCATAGCGTCCTCCTGGACTGTTTGATTCGTTTTTGGTGTCTCGCTCTCGCCCCAACAAAGAGCACAAGTGGTGCCAACCGCTCGCTTTTCGCTTTTGGGTGCCGCTCGTCAAGGCGCCTCGAGCCGCCTGCGGCGCCCCTCACCGGATCTTGAGAAACACCCCCTCGCGCGGGCCTCGCTGTGCATCGTGGTTCACGCTCCGATCGTGCACTTTCTGCAGGCGCTCGAGCGCTAGCGCCTCGTGCCTCGACGTGCAATAACGGCCCGACTTGTACTCAAGGAGAAGCCCGATGAGCAAAGCTCTATCCAAAGAGATCTGGATCGTCGCTGCCAAGCGAACGGCCTTCGGGTCGTTTGGTGGGTCGTTCAAGCGCCACACGGCGACCGATCTGGCGGTCGAGGCGAGCAAGGCCGCGCTCGGCCAGGCCGGCATCGACGGCGACGCCATCGATCACGTCATCTTCGGCAACGTGCAGCAGACCGCCGCCGACGCGATCTACCACGCGCGCCACGTCGGGCTGCGCTCGGGTGTGCCCATCGAGCGCCCGGCGCTGACGCTCAACCGGCTGTGCGGCTCGGGCTTTCAGGCGGTGATCAGCGGCGCGGAGCAGATCCTCCTCGGCGACGCCGAGATCTGCCTCGTGGGCGGCGCCGAGAACATGTCGCAGGCGCCGCATGTCGTCTTCAGCGCGCGCTGGGGCCTGCCCTTCGGCAAGCCGGCGCAATTCGAGGACACGCTGTGGGCGGCGCTGACCGACAGCTACACCAAGATGCCGATGGCGATCACCGCCGAGAACCTCGCCGAGAAATACAACATCTCGCGCGAGGAGTGCGACGCCTACGCGCTGCGCTCGCAAAAGACCTGGGCCGCCGCCAACGAGGCCGGCCGCTTCAAAGACGAGATCGTCGGCGTCGAGGTCAAGGGCAAGCGCGGTCCGCAGGTCGTCGACGTCGACGAGCACCCGCGCCCGCAGAGCACGCCCGAAGCGCTCGCCAAGCTGGCGCCCGTGTTCAAGAAGGACGGCGTCGTGACCGCCGGCAACGCGTCGGGCATCTGCGATGGCGCCGCCGCGCTGATCGTCGCCTCCAAAGAGGCCGCCCAGGCGCGCGGCCTCAAGCCGCTGGCGCGGATCCGCCAGTGGGCTGTCGCCGGCGTCGACCCGACGATCATGGGCATCGGACCGGCGCCCGCCATCCGTCAGGCGCTCGACCGCGCTGGCATCAAGCAAGGCGAGGTCGATCTCTTCGACATCAACGAGGCCTTCGCACCGCAGTACCTCGCCGTCGAGAAGGAGCTCGAGCTCGACCGCGAGAAGGTCAACGTCAACGGCGGCGCTATCGCCCTCGGCCACCCGCTCGGCGCGTCGGGCGCGCGCATCACCGCGCACCTGTGCTACGAGCTACGTCGCCGCGAGGGCAAGATCGCCGTCGGCTCGGCCTGCATCGGCGGCGGCCAAGGCATCGCCATCGTCCTCGAGTCCGCCTAGAGCCCCCGTCGGGCCCTACTTCTCGTAGGGCGCTACTTCAGGCCGAGCTTCTTGAGCTTGCTCTGCAGGGTCGTCGGTTTGAGACCCGAAAGCTCGGCCGCTCCCCCCTCGCCGTAGATCTTCCCCCCGCTGCGCGAGAGCAGATCGCGCAGATAGCGCGCCTCGTTTTCACGATAGCTCGGCAACGCAGGCGCGCTCGCTTCGACGCCCGCCGAGAGCAGCGCGCGCGGCCCACCACCCTCGAGCGCCAGATGAGCCACGTCGATCTCGCCGCGCGGCTGCAGGATCGTCGCGCGCTCGATGACGTTGATGAGCTGTCGCACGTTGCCCGGCCACGGCTGCGCCTCGAGCGCGGCGAGCGCCGCCGCGGTGAGGGTCCACGGACCGCGCCCACCGCCGCGACGGGTCGCCTCGTCGAGCAGCGACTGCGCGATGGGGGCGATGTCCTCGCGCCGCTCGCGCAGCGGCGGCACGCGCAGCGGAAAGACCGCCAGGCGATAGTAGAGATCCTCGCGAAAGCGGCCTGCCGCGACGGCGGCGGCGAGGTCGCGGTGCGTGGCCGCGATGACGCGCACGTCCACGCGCACGGTGCGATCCGAGCCCACCGGCTCGAAGCTGCCCTCTTGCAGCACGCGCAGCAGCTTGCTCTGCAGCGACAGCGGCGTGTCTCCGATCTCGTCGAGCAGCAGCGTGCCGCCGTTGGCCGTCACGAAGCGCCCCGGGCGGTCGCGCGTGGCGCCCGAAAACGCGCCGGCGACGTGGCCGAAGAGCTCGCTCTCGACGAGCGACTCGGGGATCGCGGCGCAGTTGAGCGTCACCAGCGGCCGCTGCGCGCGCGCGCTCCAGCCGTGGATCGCCGCGGCGAGCACCTCCTTGCCGCTGCCGGTCTCGCCGCTGAGCAGCACCGGCATGTCCGAGGCGGCCACCTGGCGCGCCAGCCGCGACAGCTCGCGCATCGCTGGCGAGCGCGACTGCTCGATGCGGCGGCCGGCCAGCTCGCCGCCGCGCTCCGCGACGAGCAGCCGGTTGTGCTCGCTGACCTGGCGGCGGTAGCGATCGAGCAGCTCGGCCTGCTCGGCGAACAGCAGCGCCAGCGACACGATCTGGCCGTAGACGCTGGCCAGCTCGACCACCTCGGGCTCGTAGGTGGCGCAGGTGGTGCGGTCGAGCGTGATCAGCCCGATGTCGCGCCGCCCGGCGAACAGCGGCACCACCATGCACGAGTGACCGGCCGGCAGATCGAGCACGCCGTCGTAGGGATCGCCTTCGTCGGAGCGGTGATGATGCGCTTCGAGCGGGATCGGCCGGCGCGTCTCGAGGGCGCGGCGGATGGTGGCAAAACGCGCGAGCTCGAGGCGGTGGCCGGCGATGCGCTCGTCGGCGAGCGGGCCGTGCGCCGCGCGCAGCTGCAGCGTGCGCTGGTCGTCGGACAGCTCGTAGATCGCGGCGAGGTCGTAGTGGATGATGCGGCGCAGCGACGCGAGCGCCGACGACAGCACGTCGTCGATGCTCTGCGGCTGCGCTGCGAGCTCGGCCAGACGGCCGAGGTCCTTGCTGTAGTCGAGCAGCTCCCCCACGCTTCGCTACCGGCGACCCTGCGCTACTGGCAGTAGGCCTCCCACTCGAAGATCACGGGATTGGACGTGCTCTCCGGCTGCGTGTCCATGATGCGCAGGCGCGTGGTGGTCACCGGCGTGAACGTCACGTTCCAGTCGCCGGGGGCGGAGACGTTGCCGCCGGGTACGTCGGCCCACACGCCGTTGGCCCAGTACTGGATGCGGCCGCGCGCCAGCCGGCGTCCGATCGAGGAGCCGCAGGTGTTCTGCGCGTCGACGGTGTCGATGAAGATGCGGCCGATCTTCTGCGGCGTGGTCCACTCGAGGGCGATCCAGTTGCCGAGCGCCGTCGACGAGCCCGAGACCCAGCCAAAGCGGATCGTCGAGCTGGCGCAGACGGCGGCCTGGTCGAAGCCATCGTTGAACGAGTCGGGACCGTAGGCCGTCACGCCGCCGCCGCTCGAGCTCGCCGTCGCCGAGCGGGCCACGTTGGTCGAGGTGCAGTTGGTGCAGGCGCCGTTTTCGCAGCCCATGCCGGGGCCGCAGACACTGCCGCCGCCGACGGTGCCTGTCGTCGTTCCGCACACGCAGGCGCCGGCGTTGCACGTCTCGCCGGCGCCGCACTGCGCACCGCACGCGCCGCAGGCGAAGACGCTGGTCTGCTTGTTTTCGCACTTGTCGTTGACGAGGCAGAGGTTGGGATCGGTGTTGGTCCAGGCGGTGGTGCTCTGCGCGGGGTCACACTTGGCGCAGCCGGCCGGATGCACGGCGTTGGCTTGCTCGCACTTGCCGGCGATCAGGCAGGTGTTGTTGATCGGCGTCCACTGCGTGGTCGACGTGGTGGGCAGACACTCGGCGCAGCCGGTGGCGTCCTTGTCGCCCGGCATGTAGCACTTGTCGTCGATGAAGCAGCTGGTGGTGCCTTTGACCGTCCAGGTGGTGCCGCTGACCGTCGGGTCGCACTCGGCGCAGCCGCCGCTGTTCTTGTCACCCGGCTGGTAGCACTTGCCGTCGATTTGGCAGACGTTGGGCAGCGGCGTCCAGCCGCTGGCGTTCTTGGTGGGATCGCACTCGGCGCAGCCAGTGGCGTCCTTTTCACCGGGCGCGTAGCACTTGTTGCCGATCAGGCAGTGCAGCGAAAGCGCCGTCCACTGGCTCTGGCTCTTGCTCACGTCGCAGCGGTTGCAGCCGGTCGCGTCGGGGTCGCCGTCCTTGTAGCAGGTGCCAGAGATAAGGCAGGCGTCGCTGCGCAGCTGGTTGCCGAGACAGCCGCCCTTGCCGTCACAGACGTCGTCGGTGCACGAGATGTTGTCGTCGCACTGGGCGCGATAGTCGGTGCCGCGACAGGTGCCGTTGTCGCAGTAGTCGTCCTTGGTGCAGGCGTTGCCGTCGTCGCAAGGTCCGCCGTTGGCGGGCGTCCAGGCCTTCTTGTCGCGGTCAGGATCGCAGACGAGACAGGCGCGCTCGGTGGAGCGGTCATCTTTCTTGAAGCACTTGAGCACGGTGGTCGTGCCTTGGGCCTCGCGCACGGGCAGCACGCAGCTGCCGTCGGCCGGCTTGTTGTCACACTTGCCTTGGCCGAGGCAGATGTCCTCGGTGCAATCGAGGCCATCGTCGCAGTTCTGATAGCTGCTGGGGTGGCAGAGCTTGTCCTGGCCGCAGACGGGGTTGATCGCGCAGGTGGTGTGCGCGGCGCAGGGCTCGCCCGGCGTCTCGCAGGCGCGCAGCGGCTCGTTGCTGGCGTCGACGCTGGCCTCTACGGGGCCGGTGTCGGCGCTGGGCACGGTCGCCGAATCGCCGCAGCCGGCGGCGAGCCAACAGAGGGCGACGACGCAGGCCGCCGCGCGAACAGACACGGAAAGCTTCATCTGTAAGGGTCTCCCAGAGCCGAACCATGACACACGGGACGTCGTGTCGGCAAAGCCTCGCCCGGTATTGGCTCGCTCAACGCGCCGAGGCGCGGCGCCCGCTCGCGTAGTCGATCGGCGCGAGGGTTTTGCCGGATTCGTCCCACTCGAGCCAGCGCCCGACGCGCTGGTCATGGCGATACTCGCCTTCGAGCGCGCGCCGGCCGTTCTTGTGAAAGAAGACCCATCGCCCGTGCCGCTGACCGTCGCGATAGGGCCCCGCTTCGGCGCGCGTGCCCCGCTCGTGCCAGTGCTGCCATGGCCCGACAGCCAGATCATGATCGAAGCGCCCGCGGCCAGACAGCGCGCCGAAGGCGTACCAGCCGGTCCACGGTCCGTGCAGCGCGCCGCGCTTGTAGCTCAGGCGCAGCGTCTCTTTGCCGCGCTTGTGCCACTCGCGCCACAGTCCGTGGCGGCGCCCTTCGAGGTAGCGCCCCTCGAGCGCGACCTTGTTGTTGGTGTGCCACCAACGCCACAGCCCCACGCGCTGCCCGCCACGATAGCGTCCCTGGCGGTCTTTGAGCGCGCCCGCGGTGTAGTACGTCCAGCGCCCGTGGCGCAGCCCGTCGCGATAGGCGCCCACGGCCGCGCTCACGCCGTTGCGGTAGACGCGTCGGTAGGCGCCATGGCGCTTGCCATCGGCGCTGCGCACGCAGAAGACCTCGACTTCGCCGCCGACGAGCGCCTCCACGCGCCGCATGGCGCTGCCGGCGCCGCAGGCGACGCGCGCGCGTACAGGGCGTGCGGCCGCGGCCGGCGCGGCCGGCGCGGCGAGCAGCGCGGCGAGCAGCGCGCTGACGAGACGCGAGGTGATGACAGCGGTCGATCGCAAGGCGCAGAGCCTATTCGAAGACGACCATGTTGTCGCGGTGGATCACTTCGTCGTAGGGCTTTTCGCCGAGGATGCGGGCGATATCGGCGGTGCGGCGACCGCGGATCTTTTCGATCTCGTCGCTTCGGTAGTCGACCAGACCGCGCGCGATGATCTTGCCCTCGCGCGTGCGCACGGTGACCACCGAGCCGATGTCGAACTGACCATCCACCGCGCAGATGCCCGCCGGGAGCAGGCTGCGTCCGCGCTCGACGAGCGCCTGCTGCGCGCCGCCGTCGACCACCAGCGTTCCTTGGGGCCGATGAAAGTAGGCGATCCAGCGCTTGCGGCTGGGCAGGCGCCGGCGACCGTCGAGCGTCGCGCCGTCGCCGATCAGCGTGCCCACGTCCTCGCCGGCCAAGACGCGCTCGAGCACGCGCGGCGTGCGCCCGTCGGCGATCACCACCTGCGCGCCGACGTCGGCGGCGGCCTGCGCCGCGAGCAGCTTGGAGGCCATGCCCCCGGTAGAGAGCGGATCGCCGGCGCCCCAGGTAAGCGCGAGGGCCTGCTCGTCGATGCGCGGCGCATAGGGCACGCGGCGGGTGCGCTTGGCGGCGCTCGCGGTCTTGCCCAGCGCCGGCGCGCGCAGCCCGTTGGTGCGCGTGAGCATCACCAGCAGCGGCGAGTCGACGAGCATCGTCACCAGCGCGGCGAGCTGGTCGTTGTCGCCGAACTTGATCTCGTCGACGGACACCGCGTCGTTCTCGTTGACGATCGGCACGACCCCTTGGTCGAGCAGGTGCATCATCGTGTTGCGCGCGTTGAGGTGGCGCACGCGATGGCGCAGGTCGTCGTGGGTCAGCAGCACCTGGCCGACGGTCACGCCGCGCTCCGAGAAGAGCTTGTCGTAGCGCGCCATCAAACGCATCTGGCCGACGGCGGCGGCGACCTGCAGACCGGGCAGCGTGCTCGGCCGACGCGAGAGGCCGAGCGCAGCGACGCCGGCGCCGATGGCGCCCGACGAGACCAACACCACCTCGCGCCCCCCGGCGCGCAGCGCCGACAGCTCGTCGACGAGTGCGCTGAGCCGCCGCTCGTCGGGCCGGCCGCCGCGCGCGACGATCGTGCGCGTGCCGACCTTGACCACGACCCGGCGGTGCTCGGAGATCCGCGCGCGCGCGCTGCGATGTGCCTGGCGATCCTGCACGGACCTCCACGCTATCACGGCCAGCAGAAAAATCTCCGCGGCCGAGACCCTTCCGTCCCGGCGTGCGTTGAGAGCCGAAAACGCCCCCGAACAGAGAGAGAAACGATGCGTCTTTCGCTCGCCGCGCTCGTGATGTTCTTGCTCGCGCCGACCGTCGCCGCCGCGCAGCAGTCGCCCTACAACGCCGCCGCCGCCACCAGCGCCGCCCCCAGGCGCCGCGCCGTCAGGCGCAAGGTCTATGACAAGAACACCGGCCGCACGCGCACGCAGGTCGACTACGTCAAGGTCAGACGCGACCGCTACGGAAACGCCCAGAGCTCGCGCTACGACCTCGCCGTCGACGGCGCCTTCAAGGGCAAGACCATCGTCGTGCTGCAGTTCTACACCGGCGGCGGCTTCAACTTCGCGCTGCCGCGCCGCGCGCTCGCTACCAAGGGCTTCTCGGTGTACCGCTGGTCAAACGGCGCGCCGTCGCCGAAGCAGCTCGACGCGGCGCTGAAGAAAGCCTGCCAGCTGTGGGTCATCTCGGGCATGACGCAGCACCTCAACAGCAAGCACCTCGCCGTGATCAAGCGCTTCTTCAACAGCGGCAAGGGTCTCTACATCTGGGGCGACAACGCGCCCTACTACGGCGACGCCAACTTCATCGGCAAAGCGCTCTTCGGCGCCACCATGCACGGAAACCTCATCGGCAGCCGCGTCGTCAAGCTGCAGAGGCGCCCGCAGCGCGCCGGCATCCGCCCCAACCACCTGCTCTCCACCGGCCTCGAGCACCTCTTCGAGGGCATCACCATCGCCACCATCCGCAGCAACCAGACGCTCGAGCCGCTGCTCTACGGCTCGGCCAACAACCTCGTGGTCGCCTACTACGATCGCGGCGGCAAGCGCGCCATCTTCGACGGCGGCTTCACGCGTCTCTACAACAAGTGGGACACCGCCGGCACGGCGCGCTACGTCAAAAACGCGGCGGCGTGGCTCGTCAACTACGAGCGCTTCGGCAGGCGCAGGGGCAAGAAGGTCGCGGCCGCGCGCTAGGGCTCGAGCTCGTTTCGGACACGGGCTGCGCGAAAACGCATGCTGCCGGACAGAGCCCAGCGGCGAGCGCCCCAGGATCACGGCAATTCGAAGATGTCCGGATCCACGGTGCCGCGCACGACCTTCTGATCTTCGGGCTGCAGCGCCAGCACGGTGCCCACCGTGGCGCCGGCGACGACGACGCCGATGGCCGTCCAGAACCACCAGCGCTTGTAGATCGGCGGCCCCTTGTCGCGCTCGGCTTTGAGCCGCTTGAGCTCGCCCTTGAGCTTGTCGATGCGCTTGGAGAGCTTCTCGCGCTGCCGCTCGGCCTGCAGGTTGTTGAGATACGACTCGTAGTAGAAGAGCGCCTTCTCGAGGTTGGCGATGCCGCCCATGCGCTTGTAGCACTGGCCGATGTTGTAGAGCAGCGCCGGCGCCTGCTTGATGACGTAGGCCTTCTGATAGGCCGCCGCGGCCTTTTCGAAGAAGCCGAGGCTGAAGAACGTGTCGGCCTGCGTGGCGTACTTCTTGGCCTGCTCGAGCGCTTTGGCGTCTGGCTTCTTCTTCTGCTGCGCGGTCGCCGCGAGCGGCAAGAGCAGCAGCGACAGCGATAGCAACAGCACTCGGTGGGTGCGCAATAGACGCTCCTTCAGTTGCTTAGGATAGCGCTAGCCGGCGCGCAGCGTCTACTTGCCGAAGACCTCGTCGGCGCGATGAACCCAGTTGTCGCCGTTCTTCTTCTTGGTGGCGGCTTCACGCCGCTTGCGCTCCGCCTCGCGCTTGCGCCGCAGCGCATCGGCTTTGGCTTGTGCGCGTGCGACCGACTCGGCCTTGGCTTTCTCGGCGGCTAGCGCCTTGGCCTTCGCTTCGGCT
>JAGQIK010000733.1 GCA_020431405.1 Myxococcales bacterium | reverse complement strand
CCAGCTCGAGATGCCGCGCGTGATAGGCCACCGCGTAGGCCACGTCGGAGAGCCCCAGCGCCACCGACGCGTCGGCGCAAGCGTCGATGCGCAGCAGCTCCTCGGCGGGCACGTCGCGCTT
Source organism: Myxococcales bacterium (assembly GCA_020431405.1). GTDB lineage: Bacteria > Myxococcota_A > Polyangia > JAGQIK01. The sequence goes on along the minus strand of JAGQIK010000733.1, from coordinate 11,928 downwards.
TTCGATGAAGTCGAGCCCGCGCACACGCAGCAGCACGCGCCGTCCGATGTACGACAGCAGCGCCGAGCGCGGCGAGCGCGGCGGGCGCAGCCCCAGCTCGGGCAGCAGCGTGCCGAGGATCGCCAGCCCGTCGTCGAGCTTGCCGGCAAACATCTGCTGCGCCGAAGCGCGCCGCCGCAGATCGAGCGAGGTCAGCCCCTCGGAAAGCTCGGCCGCCGCCAGATAGGCCTGCGCCGCGTCCGCCGCGCGTCCGACGTTGCTCAGCGCGCTGCCCAGCCGCTCGTAGAGCTCGCCGCGCTGCGCTCGCGATAGCTCGCCCAGATCGAGCGCCTTCTGGTAGTAGCGAGCCGCGCGATCGAAGGCCAGCGCGTCCGACGCGCGCGATGCCGCGAGCGCCGCGTAGTGCCCGGCGCGTTTCGACTCGCCGGCGCGCTCCCAGTGAAACGTCAACGCCTCGGGGTCGGGCGGCTCGACCGACTCGAGCGCGTTGGCCAAGCGCGTGTGCATCTCGCGCGCGTCCTCGCTGGGCAGCTGGCTCGCCAGCGTCTCGCGGATGCGCGCGTGATAGGGCTCGACGCGGCCGTCGCCGGTGGCGCGGATCAGATGGTCGCTGCGCAGGATGTCGATGGCGCGTCTCGCGTCGCCGCTAACGCCGGCGGCGCGCCCGACGAGCCGATCGTCGACGGGCTGACCGCAGATCGAGAGGATCGTGAGCAGCCGCCGCACGTCCTCGGGCAGCCGCGACAGGCGCGCCTGGATCAGCGCCTCGAGCGTCAGCTCGCCGGCCTGACCGCTCTGCGACTCGGTCAGCTCGGTGTGGTGGCGCACGAGCTCGTCGACGAACAGCGGGCTTCCGCCCGACTCGGTGACGATCGTCTGCGCCAGCGCCGTCGCCGCGTTGCCTTCGAGCAGCCGCTCGGCGAGCTCGTGTGTCTCCTCCGGCGTCATCGGCTCGAGCGGCATCTCGCGCGCGTGCTTGGCCTCCCTGCCGACCGTCTTGCTGCCGAGAAGCTGCGCCAGCACCTTGCTCGAGTCGCGCTCTTCGCGCCGAAAGCACAGAAGCAGCAGCAGCGCCGGCGGATCGGGTGGCGCCAGGAGCTCGTCGAGCAGCGTCACGCTGTCTCTGTCACCCCACTGCAGGTCGTCGATCTGCACCACCAGCGGCTGGCGCTCGGCGATGCGTTGCAAGAGCAGCTTCAGCCCGGCGACGGCGCGGCGGCGCAGCTCGGCGCGGTCAGGAAAGTCTGTCTTGGGCGGATCAGCGTTGGCGATGGCCGGCACGCGCGAGAGCACCGGGAAGAGGCGCGACAGAAACCACGCGTCGGGCGGGATGACGCGCACCAGCTCGCGCGCGCGCACCTGCGTCAGATGGCGCGCCAGCGCGTCGATCACGCCGTCGACCGCCTTGAAGGGCACCGACTCGCGCTCGTAGCAGCGCCCGTCGAGCATCACCACGTCGCTGCTGGCGCGCACCTCGCGCTCGAACGACGCGAGCAGCGAGCTCTTGCCGATGCCCGAGTGGCCGTGAAGGTGCACGACCACCGGGTGTCCGATACGCGTGTCCGACAAGTGCTGGCGCAGCGCGGCGAGCTGCTCGCGGCGGCCGACGAAGCTTCCGCTGCGCCGCACTGTGCGCAGCGGCCCCGACGGGCGCGGCTGGATCGGTCCCGTCGCGCCGCCGAGCCGCTCGATGATCTCGTCGCCGCTGGCGCGGTCGGCGGGATCGCGCTGCAAGAGCGCCATGCACAGCTCGTCGAGGTCATCGGGGCACTCGGGCCAGATCTCGCGCGGCGGCTTGGGATCGAGGCGCTGCTTGGCGAGCAGCACCTGCAGCCCGCTGCCCGTGTGCGGCAGCGTGCCGGTGAGCGCCTCGTAGAGCATCACGCCCACGCTGTACCAGTCCGCCGGCTCGCCCACCGGACGCGCCAGCGCCTGCTCGGGCGCCATGTACGCCGCCGTGCCGACGATGGCGCCGCCGCTGGTGCGGCCGTCGGCCTCTTGGTCGGTGACGAGACCGAAGTCGAGCAGCACCAGTCGCCCGGCCCCATCGATCAGCACGTTGGAGGGCTTGATGTCGCGGTGCAGCTTGCCGGCGGCGTGAAGCCCCGCCACGCCGGCAGCCAGCTGGCGCAGCGCCACGCGCAGCCGCCCGACGTCCACCGTCGGCCGCGCCATCTGCTCGGTGGGCGCGTCGCGCAGCAGGTCCGTCTCGTCGTGCGCGATCGGCGTCTCGCCGGTGAGCCTCCAGACGTAGGTCAGAAAGTCGCTGCCCGAGACGAGCTCCATCGTGAAGAAGGAGTGCTCGTCGGTGACGACCAGATCGTGCAGCGGGATCAGGTTCGGGTGCGAGACGTCGGCGAGCGAGCGGAACTCTTTCTTGAAGCGATAGAGCGCCTCGCCGTCGATGCGGCGCAGCATCTTGAGCGCCACGCGCACGTCGCGGTCGCGATCGTGCACCTGGTAGACCACGCCGAAGCCACCCGCGCCGAGCCTGCGCTCGACGGCGTAGCGCTCGGTGCCTCTGAAATCGAGCCCTCCCCCCATCGCCGATTGATGATAAAGCGAAGGGGGCTCAGGAGGGGAGACGATGATCACCGAGGCATTGGCCAGCGCGATTCACGCGCGCGTCACGCAGCTGCTCGACGACGCCATCGACGCGCAGTACGAGAGCGTCGCCGATATGCCCGACCAGGCGCAGCGCGACCGCAGCTTCGCCGTTGGCGCCTACCCGGCGCTGGTCGACTTTCATTTCGGCGCGCCGGGCGACTTTCACACCATCAAGAACAACGCGCTCGAGTGCAGCGGCTCGACCTTCATGGGGCTGTGGTTTCTGGCGCAGGGCTACAAGGTGCTGAGCGACATCGAGGACGGCGGCAGCGGCGTGCTCGAGCCGAGCGACATCGCCGCGCTGCAGGACAAGATCAACCTGCAGCTGACGCGCGCCGCCCTGCTGCCCAAGTTCTACCAGGGCAACGGGCCCGAGCCCGACGCCTGGGGCTGCCCCAAGGAGACCATGGGCTGGTATCCGCTCGTCGGCGGCTTCCGGCTGCCCGCGGTGCTGCCCAACTGCGTCGAGTCGATGCTCTCCGGCTCGCTCGGCAACGACATCTCGAACCTCGCGGACGGCGACATCTGGTCGTGGTGCATGGCCATCGATAACACGCTGCCGCACGTCTTCGAGTATCACCACGACATCACCGACGCGCGCGTCTACCAGGAGCTGCTCGGCTCGCAGCACACCTGGGACATGCTGCACCCGCAAGCGCAGGCGCTGCAGCAGGCGGTACGCCCCGGCGACCAACAGCGCCGCCCCATCGGCACCTTCTACGGCGCCTTCGGCCCGCGCAAGCAGCGCTATTCGTGCGCGGTGATGGCCAACATCCTCGCCGCCATCCCGCTGCTGGCAAACATCCCCAGCGACCTCGAAGCCGACATCGAAGAGGCGCGAAGCTTCGTCCGCGACGCCTGCACCATCGCCTGCGCGCCCAACCCGGCGCTTAGCTGGGAAGACATCGCCTACGACTACTACACCATCCCCGCCGCGACCATCGGCTACATCGCGCGCTCGCACAAACGCATCCTCGAGATCGCACGCCCTGGCTACGCGCCGATCTTCGACACCCCCGACGCGCGCGCCGCGGCCATCGACTACATCGAGCGCACCGCGTGGCTCGACCTGCAGACCGTCGAGGTGCTCAACAAGCCGATCGAGTACGCCAACCTGGTCTACTGCTTCAGCGCGATGATGAGCCTGCGCTGGGAGGACCCCGAGCTGTTCACCGAGGACGACCTCTGCCTGCGCACCGCCAAGGCGCTGCTGCAGGCAAACCCCGCCGCCAACGAGGTGCCGGGCACCGGCCCCTATCAGCTCGTCGGCCCGCTGTGGGCAGACATGGCCTCGATCTGCTTCGTCACGCCGCCGCTGATCGAGGCCCTGCTGCTCTATCTAGAGGTGGAAAGCCGCGCCTGAGGCGCGACGGCCGATCGCTACTTGCAGCACTCGTAATCGACGTAGCGCCACGTGTCCGTGCCGCAGCTCTCGCGCGGATAGTAGTTGGTCAGCGAAAGCCCCTTGGCCTGACAGGCCTGCGAGGCATACAGCTTCCACGTCGCTGTGGTCTTGCAGCTCGTCGGACCGCCCTGCGTCTCCTTGATGCAGCTCGGCGGCGGCGGCGGCGGCGGCGGCGGCGGATTGGTCACGCACGCGCCGTTGACGCACGTGGCGCCTGGACCGCAGGTGTCCTCGTTGACCAGCGGCGTCGCGGGGTCGTCCGGCTTGCATTGCGCCGGCGGCGTCGCCCCGCAGCACTCGTAATCGACGTAGCGCCACGTGTCCGTGCCGCAGCTCTCGCGCGGATAGTAGTTGGTCAGCGAAAGCCCCTTGGCCTGACACGCCTGCGAGGCATACAGCTTCCACGTCGCCGTGCTCTTGCAGCTCGTCGGACCGCCCTGCGTCTCTTTGATGCAGCTCGGCGGCGGCGGCGGCGGCGGCGGCGGCGGCGGCGGCGCGGCCGGACAGCAGCGGTAGCTGACGTAGCGGTAGTGATCGAGGCTGCCCGTGTCGCACTGGCAGGCGATGTGCGCCTCGAACGCGCTCAGCGTGAGGCCAGCCTTCTTGCACGCCGCGGCGGCGAGCGTCTTCCAAGCCGACGTCTGCTTGCAGTTGTCGGTGGTCGCCGGGCCGCTGGCGAACAGGTCGCCGAGCTCGCCGCTGATGCACTGGCTGCATGTTCCGTTGAGCGCGCAGGTCTTCTGATCGAGCTCGCCGTCGTTGACGGCCTGGTCGTCTTGGACGCCGCAGCCGAACAGCAGCGCCAAGGCCGACAGCGTCGCGAGGGTCGTGGTCAGTCTGGTCATCACTGGTCGCTCCTTGTGCCTTTCCCTTCCGAAAAGCAACAACAGGACCACAAGTGAGCCCTTAGAATTAAAAGGGAAGTCGGCGCTCGACGTGCGCCATGGCACAACCTGTCAGCGCTCCGCCGGCACACGGTGTGCCGACGGAGCGCACAGCCGACGCTACTTCTTCGGCTCGCAGCACTGCATGTAGGCGGTCAGGTAGCCGCCGCTGCACGGCGCGCCGAGGCCGTTCGCGTTGACGACCCAGCCGAGGTGCTGGCACTGCGCGATGCGCCTGACCTTGAACCACGTCCACGACGCGCCTGACCCGCACGCGCCGTAGGCCCAGTAGTCCTCGGTGTAGCAACGCCGCTCGGCGAAGCCGCTGGTGGTCGTCGTGATCTGCACCTCGAGCGGCGGCGGCGGTACGCAGACGCCCTCGATACAGGTCGCGCCATTGCTGCAGCTGTCCTCGTTGACCAACGGTGTGGTCGGATCATCGGGTGTACATCGTTGGTCGCTGAGCTTGCTCGCGCGCGTCGCGGGGCCGTCGTCCACCCCGCCGCACGCGGCGAGCGCGAAGGTGGTCACTGCGCACAGCAGCAGCGACCGAGAGCTGAGTCTGGTCATCGTGAGGTCCTTTCGATGTGCTGTGCTGGGGCGAGATAGCCCGGTGCAAGGCAAGGACCAGCCTCGATGAGCGAGAATCGTTGCGTTTGTTCGGGCCGCGGATGCGCTGCGCTATGCCAGCGGCACAGCATGTGCCACGGGTATCTACTGCGGCGCGACCCAGATGCCCTCGTGCGAGCGGATCTCGACGTCGTCGAGCAGCACGCGGCGGCCGCAGCCGCCGGGGCGAAAGTCGCAGACGATGTCGACGTGCTGCGCGGAGCGGTTGAACACCCCGCGCTCGGCGAGCGCCTGGATGCGCGCCTTGGCCTCGTCGCCCGCCGGCTCGCGCTCGAAGCCGACGTCGTAGCTCTGGCCGATGGCGATGTGCAGCGTGCCGCCGACCTTCTCGACGAGCAGCGGGTGCTTGAGCACGCGCTCGAGCGACGGGTTCATACCGAAGGCGACCTCGCCGAGCCGATGCGATCCGGCGTCGGTCTCGATGATCGTGCGCAGCTTGTCACCGCCGCGCTCGGCGCTGTAGCGCGTGATGCGGCCGCCCTCGAAGCGCAAGAAGATGCCTTCGATGTCGACGCCGCCGTAGTTGACGGGCAGATCGATGTAGATCTCGCCATCGACGCTGTTGGCATCCGGCGAGGTGAAGACCTCGCCATCGGGCAGGTTGCGCAGCCCGAAGGACATCACCGCCACGCTCTCGGCCAAAGACAGCGTCAGCGAGAGGTCGCGCTTCTGCTGCGGGCAGTAGGTCTCGATCGTCATGCGCTGCGCGGCGTCGACGAACGGCGCGAGCTTCTCTTCGGCCGCGCGCAGCGCGTTGGGATCGGCGGTGGACGCGCGCACGAGAAAGTCGCTGTAGGCGTCGAGCGCGAGCCCTTCCATCGCGGCGAAGCCGGCGGTGGGAAAGAGCGTCAGCACCCACGGCTTTCTGAGGCGAATGGTGGCATAGGGCCGGTCGGCGCTGGTGATCGCCTGCGACTGCACGTCGTCGAGGTCGCTGTAGCGCGAGGGGTCCTCGGCGCCGAGCACCTCGATGTACTTGGTCATCCACTCGTAGCGCGCCTGCACCCAGGGCGCTGCGGAGGCGAGCTGGCGCGCGTCACCGTGGCGCGCCATCGCCGACGAGAAGACCTTGCCGCGCTCGTTGTTGGGCGGCACGAGCAGCACGTCGGGCACGGCGCCGGCTTCGATCACGCGCCGCTCGAGCACTTCGATCAGCGGCCAGCACGCGCGCTCGCCCTTGATCATCACGCGGTCGCTTTCGTCGATGCCGCCCAGCGAGTGATCGAGCAGGATCTCGGCCCAGCGCTCGAGGTCGGACGGGGCGATGCGGGGCGTGCTGGTCATCGGCGGAGGCTAGCATAGGCGTGCTACCGTCCCGCCATGCAACGACGACGACGACCGACCGCGCTCGCGCTGGCGCTCGCTGCGCTGTCGCTGCTGGCCAGCGGATGTCCCAGCGGCGCCGCTCGACCGCAGTCCAAGCCCACCGCCAACAAGCCCGCGACCACCCCGCGCGCGACGTCCACCGCCAAGCCCGAGCCCAAGCCCGAGCCAAAGCTGCCGCCCTGCCCCGCGCTGCGCTTCGATCCCACCGCCGGCAAGCTCAACGGCCTCGACAGCAAGGCCGATCGCGCCGCGATCAAACGGGCGCTGCCGTGCTTCACCGGCGAGACGCCCGACGGCAAGAAGATCGGCGGCATCGAGGCCAACTGCGGCGGCGGCGTGTTCTTCACCCGCGACCACTTCTACTTCTACACCGGCCGCGACTACATCGAGGTGCGCACCGGCTTCAAGGGCAAGGTCGGCGGCGATCTGCTCGGCGCCTCGCGCAAGACCGTCGAGGGCGAGGTCGGCACGCCCAACCGCGTGGAGAAGGTCGCACCGCGCACCATCGCGCTCTACGCCATGACCTACGGCACGCTGGCTGTGACCTACGACCAGGACGGCAAGGCGATCGCCCTCGCCGCGCACAGCACGCCCGCGCAGGACATCAAGCTCTGCAAGTAGGCGCGCGTCCGAGACTGGCGAATTGTTGTCTGGACAACACTGTCTCGCGCGATACAGCGCACATCGTCACCATCGACCAGATCCCGAGCGGTTAGCTCGGCGGCGCGCTGGCGCATCGCTTGCTCATAGAGCCCACGATGCACACGACCTCTCCAAGGAGCGCCGCCATGCACGACAGCGACCTCGACCAGCTAGTCGACGAGCTCGAGCAGCTTCTCGCGCAGGCCGAGCGCGACGCGGGCGCCGCCCCCACCGTCGAAGAACAAGCCATCAGCGAAGAGGCCATCAGCGTGGTGCTCGGGCTGTCGGCCCCTGCGCCGGCCGAGCGCCAGAGCGCGCCGCGCAAGGCCGAGCGCATCAGCACCGGACCGCAGCCGCGCACCGGCACAGGCACGCAGCTCGGCGTGGGCTCGGTCTCCGGCGACAGCGAAATGGAGGACTAGGACGACAAGACGAGCACCGACAAGACGAGCACGACAAGACGAGCGACGAGACGGGGCGACTAGGCTAGTCGTCGTCTTGCGCGACGCGCCGGCGACGGCGCCGCGGGCGACGGCTGTCGTCGCCATCGCGGCCGCCGCGCAGCACCGACGTGATCTTGCGCTCGAGCTTGCGCGCCATCGACGGACGAAACGTCGTGTGCGAGTACACGATGCGCCCGTCCTCGTCGAAGATGCGCAGCATCGGCGCCGCGCGCTTGGGGTTGTAGAGCGCCACCGCGCGGCTGTCGGTGTCGAGCAGAACGGGGAAGGTCAACCCCATCTGCTGCGCCTGCGCGCCCACCTGCGCCTGCGTCTCGGGCCCGTCCATCGCGATGGCGATGATCTCGAGCCCGCGGTCGCGCTCGCGCTCGTAGATCTTCTGCAGCACCGGCAGCTCGTCCTTGCAGGGCACACACCACGTGGCCCAGAAGGTCATCACCACCGCCTTCTTGCGCCCGATGTAGTCGGACAGGTAGTGCCGCTTGCCGTCGACGTCGTCGAGCGACAGGTGAGAGACGCTGCCCGAGCCGCCCTTGGCCGGAACACACGCGCTGCTGAGCGCCGCCAGCGTTGCCGCGATCGCGAGGAGGTACCGCTTCATCTGATTGCTCCTGGAGAGTCTAGAACTGTAGGACGAGCTCGCCCTTGGCGCCGATGAACGGCGGGAAGACGCGACAGAAGCCGTCGACGCAGCGCAGACCGCCGCGCGTCGAGCCGCCATAGAACCTCAAGTAGCTCGTGCCGGTGAAGTTGGCCGTCAACGTCACGCCGCCGAAGTGTCGTCGCGGGTTGGCCGCTGGATCGTCGATGCGATCGGCGTGCTCTTTGGTGTACTCGTAGGTCAGCCCGCCCGAGAAGTACTTGCTCGGTCGATAGCTGACCGTCAGAAACATGTCCCACCAGTCGTTGTCGAGCTTCTGCATGTCGCGGATGCGGCCCTGAAACTCGAGCGTGTGCTCGCGAAAGAGCGTGCCGCCGAGCTTGAACGCGGCGAACGACTGGCTGTAGTCGACGTTGCCGTTGCTGAGCTTGTCGAAGCGATAGCCGCCCTCGACGAAGAGCTTCCAGCCCTTGGTGATCTGAAACGAGATGCCGCCGAAGACGTCGTGGATCGGCAAGCTGTCTTCGAGCACCGGACCGCCGCTCTCGGAGCGTCGGCCGTAGAGATAGCTGACCCAGATCCACGTCTTGCCGAGGCGCAGGTCGCCGCGGATGCGGCCGCCGATCTTGTCCTTGGTGTCGAGGATGTCCTGCTCGCTGCGCGTCAGCGTCGGCGGGCGCGTGTAGATGTAGACGTTGTGGTCGCCGCCGAAGTCGGCGTTGTTCGGATCGGGGCCGTAGTCGTTGCGCAGCTGAAAGTCGTTGAGGAACAGAAACTCGGCGAGCAGCGAGACCGCGCCGAGCGCCAGCGTCGCCGACGCGTAGGTCGCCGAGCCGCGCGTGGCCGTCTCGCCCTCGGTCTGCGACAGGTAGTTGCCCTCGGCGTAGATCGTCAGCCGCCCGCCGAGACGCGGCAAAAGCAAGCTGCCGCCGAGCACGTGCGAGATCTTCTCGTCGATGTCGAGCCGGTTGTTCTGCTTGAGCCCGACGTAGTGCGCCGAGAACGTGGCGTAGCGCGAGAGGCGCGCCTTGATCTCGCCGCCGCCGACCACGTCCTCCGGGATGTCGCGCACGTACTCGGTGACCGAGTCGACCTCGAGCGGGTTGATAAAGCCGACGAAGCCCAAGGCCTGCACGTCGGCGATTCGGATCGCGAGCCGCCCGCCGCGGATGCTGATGTCGCGCGTGAACTCGCCGATCTTGGTCAGCTCGAGCGCCATGCCACGCCCGATGCGCTGATAGAAGTCGCCCGCGGCGAGCTCGAAGTTTCGCTGCACCGTCGATAGCGAGATCTTCTCGAGCGTCTGGCGCTGTCCAAAGATGCCGTCGTTGGCGGCGTTGATGTACCAGTTGCCGTCGAAGCGCACGTGCAGCGTGGTGCTGGCATGCATCAACAGGATGTCGGTGCGGTTCTTGATGTCGAAGAAGCGCTTGGGCGTGGCGTCGTCGATGAAGTCGAAGTCCGAGTGGTACTCGAAGAGGTTCGACTGCGTCAGCGCCAGGCGCAGCGTGCCGCGGCGCCACGGCATCGGCAGCTCGAAGGCCGACGCGGAAAGTGGCGCGAACAGCAGCGCGAGAGCGATGAGGCGAGCGATGAGGCGTGCCAAGGTTGGCGCCGATGATAACAGCTGCGGGCGCGGCACGAAGAATGCGGGGCGTTGGGGTTGTTGCTGCGGGCGGGGTGGCCACCTCTACTGCAGGCCCGAAAGTGCGCTGGTGACCTGGGTCTTACCGCTCGAGTAGTAGATGTTGGCCTTGACCACGATCTTGAGGTTGCGATCGAGCACCACGACGTCGTAGGTGCCGAGCGACAAGTTCTGCGCGACGCTGCCGTCGTCACGCAGCACGGGGTGCGGCTGCGAGAGCCCGTTGATCTGCACCCAGCTGCTGCAGCTAGAGGCGCTCGGCTTGTATCCGCTGACCGTCTTGAGGACCTCGAGGATCGTGATACCAGGATTCGCGGGAAGCACTGTGTTCTCGAGCCACCGGCTCAGAGTTGCGCAGCTGCTTCACGAGCCTTTGTTGAGCATCACGATCACCGCTTTGCCCTTGTTGTAGAAGTCGTGCAGCGTCACTGGCGAGTCGCTGCAGTCGGGCACGGTGAAGTTGGCCGCCGTCATGCCGACGCTGCTGCCGAAGGGCGGCGTGGGGCCGGCCGGCTGCTGCGGCTGCGTGTCGGGTTGGAGCGTATCGGGCTGCGGAAGCGGCGTGCCCGTGTCGAAGGTCTGCGCCAGCGTGTCGGGCGCCGGGAAGCGGCCCTGATCGGCGGTGGTGCCACCGGGGCCGGCGTCGACGAGCATGATGTTGCGCGCGTCGTCGCCGCCGCCGCCGTTGCCCGGCGTGCGCACGCCACCATCGCACGCCGCCAGCGCCAGGCCTAAGCCGAGCGCCGCCAGGGCGAGGGTGAGGTTTGTCGGTCTCTTCTTCATCGTCTTTTTCAAACCTCGTAGGACAAGGAGATAACGAACGTGATGATCTGGTCAGCGCCGCGGATGTCCTGGCTCGGATCGCCGATCATCGGCAGCGTGCCGGAGAGGCGCTGGAAGCTGAGCACGCCGCGGTAGCCGAGACCGTGGATCAGGTTGCCCGTCACGCCGCCGCCCAGCACGAAGCCCATGAAGGCAGAGAACTTGGGGTGGTAGGCGGCGAGCATGTCCGAGCTGGCGGCGAGGATCGCGCGAAACTCGGCGAGGCCGTAGAGCGAGACCCAGCGGTTGACCGCGATGGTGAAGTCACCGCCGGCAGCCAGCGTCGCGAGCGAGATGCCCTTGACCTGGTCGTTGTCGTCGATGCTCATGTCGTCGTAGCCGATGCCGGCGCGCAGGCTGATCTTCGGCGCGTGGTAGTTGTCGAAGTGCGGCATGCGGTAGACGAGCCCGCCCCAGAAGGACGAGACGTCGGCGCCGTGCTCGACGACCTGGCCGCCGTTGTTGGGATCGGCGAGGTCGGTGGCGAGGCCAGCCGAGTGCGAGTAGGCGAAGCGCACGCCGAGACGCTGCAGCAGGCGCGGCGCTTTGACGAACTGCAGCGGGTAGAACTCGACCTCGGCGCCGATCTGCGTGTAGGCGCCGCTGGCCCAGTCGACCGCGACGTCCGCGCCGTTCTCCCAGAGGAAGCGGCGGTGTCCGATGCCGAAGCCGACGGCGGCGGAGAAGACGCGGCGGTCGCTGCTGGCGCGGCGCGAGCGACGGCTCACGCCGACGTCGACGTCGCTGTCGTCGTCGTCGTCGTCGCGGTTGCGGCGCTTGCGGCTGCTGCGGCTGCGCGTGGGCTCGGAGAAGCCGAGGCCGGCGTCGGCCACGCGGCGGCGGCGCGCGCTGCGCGTGCGGCGCGGTGCGGGCGCGGCGGCTTTGGCGGCGGGCCCGTTGGCGGT
>JAGQIK010000732.1 GCA_020431405.1 Myxococcales bacterium | reverse complement strand
CCCACGGCGCGTCGCGCGGCGCCGCCGACGTCGCCACGGCGTGTGACAAAGCCGCGCGCTGACAGCGTGTTGCGGGTCACCAGCCGCGGCGGCTGGCGCGTCGTGATCGACGGCGCGTCGCCGGCCGGCGCGCAGGGCTTCGCGCTCGCCGTCGGGCTGCGCGGGCGCCTGTGGCGGGCCGAGCTTTGGGGCGAGGCGAGCTTGCCGGCGACCCTCGAAGACGCGCTCACGTCGGTGGAGCTGGCGCGGCATGGTGTTGGCCTCGCCGCGGGGCTGCGCCTGTGGGGCGGGCGGCGCTTCGAGCTATGGGCCGAGGGCCGCGCCGGGGTGCTGGCGTATCTGCGCAGCACGGTGGCGCTCGACGCGCGGGTGGTCGCGTCGCCGAGCAGCACCAGCGCGGCGCTGCTCCTCGGCGCTGGGCTGCGCGCCCGGCTGCGCCCAGCTCCCGTAAAGATCCCGGGCTTTTGGCTTTACGCTGGGCTGCGCGCGGACGCCGTTATCGGCGCGCCCGAGCTCGTCTACGCGCAGGGCGCGGGCACGCTCGTCGAGCGCGAGTCGCTGTGGCCGCTGCAGCCGACGCTCGCTTTCGGGCTGGCGCTCGAAACGCCGTGACCCGATCGGGGCCGGCGGCGCCTCTATGGTGATGTGCTAGCGTGGAGATCGGTGACGAGCGACAGCAGCCAGGCCATCGACGCGCGTGTACGGGCGGCGGCCGCCGGCGACGCGCGGGCGGTGCGCGCGCTGCTCTCGGAGCTCCTGCCGCGCTCGCGCAACCTGGTGCGCTACCTCGTGCGCGGCGACGCCGACGTCGACGACATCGCCCAGGAGGCGCTCGTCGCGGTGCTGCGCGGCCTGCCGACCTACCGCGCCGATGGCAGCTTCCGCGCTTGGAGCGACCGCATCACGGCGCGCGTGACGTTCGCCTATCTCAAACGCACGCGCAGTCGGCGCGAGGTCGAGCTGCCCGATCTGTCGCTGGTCGCTGACCCTGGCGCGCCGCCTGACGAGTACGCCATCCGGCGCCAGACCGTGCGCATGCTCGACCGGCTGCCCGACGATCAGCGCCAGGTGCTGGTGCTGCATCACGTGATGGGCATGAGCCTGCCCGAGGTCGCGGGCGAGCTGTGCGTGCCGCTCGAGACGGCGCGCAGCCGCCTGCGGTTGGCCAAGCAGAAGCTGCGCGCGCTGCGAGGTGAGCCGTGAGCGATCGCACCCACGACGCTTCGCACGACGAGGCGGATGCGCTGCGTCTGACGCTCGACGCCGGGGCCGGTCCAGCCCATCGCATCAGCTCGCGCGCCGCCGACTCGATGATCGAGCAGGTGATGGCGCGTGCGGCCGAGTCGATGCCAAACACGGCGGTGCCGCACGCGGAGGCGGGCGCGGGTGCGGGCGGGATCGCGCTCGCCGCCGACGACGATGATGACGCGCTGCCCGTAGTACGGCTCGGCACGGGCCGCGTGCGTCGTCGCGGCCGCGGTGCGCGCTGGGCCGTGGCGCTGGTGGCCGCGGTGGCGCTGGTGGGCGTCGCGTCGGCCGGCGT
>JAGQIK010000731.1 GCA_020431405.1 Myxococcales bacterium | reverse complement strand
TGGCCCGCGCGGAGGCCGGCGGTCCGCCGCTTCCCCATCGCAGGGCGACGAAGCCGCCCAGCGCGACCAGCCCTACGACCGCAGCCGCCAGCAACAGGCCGCCGCGGCCGCCGCGCGGTCGCGTCGCCTCGCGGGCCTCTGGCGCGATGGACAGTGACCGCGGCGTCTCGGCCTTGACCGTCGGCGCGGTCTCGACCTCGCTTTGCGCTTGCCGCACGCCCTGCTCGCTCGTGGCGCGGCGCCGCGCGCTCTGCTCGGCGGCGAGCGCCAGCGCGCTGGCCAGCGACTTGACCGATCCGAAGCGCGCCGCGGGCTTCTTGCTGAGCGCGCGCGCGACGACCTCGCTGACGGCGAGCGGCACGTCCGGGGCGACCTCGGAAAGCACGCGCGGCTCGCCGTAGACGATCTGGTGCAGGATCGCGGGCAGGTTCGGCGCGCTGTAGGCGTGCTCGCCGCTGAGCATGCGGAAGATGATCCCGCCCAACGCGAAGATATCCGTACGCGCGTCGGCGCGGGCCGAATAGCCTTCAGCCTGCTCGGGCGCCATGTAGTGCGGCGAGCCGAGGTAGGCCTCGCTCTGCGCGGTCTCGACGCTCGGCTCGTGTCGCACCTTGGAGACGCCGAAGTCGAGCACCTTGGGGTAATCGTCGCGCTCGCCGTAGCGGCAAAGGAAGATGTTCTGCGGCTTGAGATCGCGGTGCACGACGCCGCGCTCGTGAGCCGCGTGCAGGGCGCCGGCGATCTCGTCGACGAGCACCACCACGCGCGCCAGCGGCAGCGGTCCGGCGCGGGCGATGCGCTGCTCGAGGTCTTCGCCCTCGAGATAATCCATCACGATGAACGCGGGCTCGCCGTCTTTGGCGGCGCGAAAGTCGTGGCTCTCGCAGATGTGCGGGTGGCCCAGCGAGGCGGCAACCTCGGCCTCTTGCTGGAAGCGCCGGTAGTTGTCGTCGCTGGGCGCCAGGTCGGCGCGCAAGGTCTTGAGCGCCACGCGCTTGCCTAGCCGCGTGTTGATCGCCTCGTAGACGGCGCCCATGCCACCGCGGCCGAGCGGACGCACGATCTCGTAGCGACCGTCGAGCACGGTCCCGATCAGTGGATCGTCGTGCGCCATCGCGCGATCTTACCGCCTGCGGGTCGGTCGCAATCAGCTGAAATGGCTGGGGCGGACGGGGCCAGCGCTAGACTGGAAATATGCTCGGCAACAAGATCGCGCTCGCGCTGCTGCTGGTGACCACGCTGGCCGCGAGCGGCTGCGCCGACAGCAGCAGCAGCGCCGACAGTAGCAGCGCCGACGTCGACGCAGGCGGCGCGGGCGACGGCAGCGGTGAGCGTGCCGATGGCGCGCGTGACACGCGGCCTGACACACCCGCCCTGGACACGTCACGCGACGCGTTGCCGGCCTTCGACGCGCCGCGAGAGGCGGCGGCAGACGCGGCGGCAGACGCGGCGCCGCTGCCCGATCGAGGCGCCGACCTCAGACTCGATCGCGGCGCCGACCACCACACCACCGACGCCTCCAACGCCTGCGAGGCGGTCGGCGGTATCTGCATCGGCTCCGCCGCCGACTGCACTGGAAACGTCGGCCGACGACGTCCCGCCGGCGACCCTGGCTGCATCTTCGCCCTCGGCCCGGGGGCCTGCTGCGCGCCGCCCGCCCCCGCGAGCTCGGGCACGACCTGCCAGAGCCACGGCGGGTTATGCGCGTCCATCGCCGGCTGCAACTTCGTCCACGGCGCCTTCGCCGCGCTCGGCCCGACCTGCCCCGACCCGATTCACCTCTGCTGCGTGCCGGGCAGCATCTGCGGCGTCGAGGACGTGCACTGCTGCGACCCCTCGGGGCCGACGACCTACCGCGCCGGATGCGACCGTGGAACCTGGAGCTGCTCGATGCTGCCGGGCACCGTGCTCAAGCCGCTCGGTCAGTGCCCTTGATCGTGCGTATTCTGCGCGATCTTCGACCGCGCTAGTGGACGAGCCACTTGGTCTTGCCCACGTCCGCGTCGGCGCCAGCGAGGCTGCTCGAGCCGCAGGCGTAGGTCACCACCAGCTGCTGGCGCGCGCCGGCTAGCTGCAGCGTGGCGTAGGCGGGCCGCGCGTAGCCATTGTAGCTGTCGCAGTTGGACGAGCCCGTGCTGTCATAGAAGTAGCCCTTGGCGTAACCGCCGGGCAGACACCACGTGCTGCTCTGCTGGGCGAAGCCGCTGCCGCTGCTCTCGTGCACGCGCCAGTAGCTTTTGCCCACGTTGGCGTCGGCGCCTGCCAGCGTGCTCGAGCCGCAGGCGTAGGTCACGAGCAGATCGAGCCGTCCGTTGCCGTCGAGATCGCGCAGCTGATAGGCCGGCCGCGCGTAGCCGTTGTAGCTGTCGCAGTTGGACGAGCCCGTGACGTCGTAGAAATAGCCCTTGGCGTAGCCGGTAGGCAGCGCCCAGGCGACGCCGCCGTTTTCGAAGCCGCTGCCCGTGTTCTTGTGGATGCGCCACTTGGTCTTGCCGACGTCGGCGTCGGCGCCCGCCAGCGTGCTGCTGCCGCACGCGTACGTCACGACGATGTCGGGCCGCTTGTCGCCGTCGAGGTCGAGCAGCTGATAGGCCGGTCGCGCGTAGCCGTTGTAGCTGTCGCAGTTGGACGAGCCCGTGACGTCGTAGAAGTAGCCCTTGGCGTAGATCGTTGGAAGCGCCCAGTCGGCGCCGCCGTTGACGAACGCGCTGCCCGTGTTGCGATGCACGCGCCACTTGGTCTTGCCCACGTTCGCGTCGGCGCCCGCCAGCGTGCTCGTGCCGCAGGCGTAGGTCACGACGATGTCGGGGCGCTTGTCGCCGTCGATATCGCGCAGCGTGTAGGCCGGCCGCGCGTAGCCGTTGTAGCTGTCGCAGTTGGACGAGCCCTCGGTGTCGTAGAAGTAGCCCTTGGCGTAGATCGTCGGCAGCGACCAGTCGACGCCGTTCTGCTCGAAGCCGCTGCCCGTGTTGCGATGCACGCGCCACTTGGTCTTGCCCACGTTGGCGTCGGCCCCCGCCAGCGTGCTCGTGCCGCAGGCGTAGGTCACGATCAGATCGGGCCGCCCATCGCCGTCGATGTCGGCGAGCTTGTAGGCCGGCCGCGCGTAGCCGTTGTAGCTGTCGCAGTTGGACGAGCCGGTGAGGTCGTAGAAGTAGCCTTTGGCGTAGATCGTCGGCAGCGCGAAGGCGCTCGGCGTCTGCAGAAAGCCCGTGCCGCTGCAGGTGGCGACGCCGCTGTCCGAGCTGCTGTCACGCGTCGCATCGCCGCTCGGCGCGCTGTCGCGCGTGGCGTCGCCGCTCGGCGCGCTGTCGCGCGTCGCATCGGCGCTCGGCGCGCTGTCGCGCGTGGCATCGGCGCCCGCAGCCGAGTCGCGCGCGCTGTCGCCGGTGCTGTCGCCAGTCGCCGTCGTG
>JAGQIK010000102.1 GCA_020431405.1 Myxococcales bacterium | reverse complement strand
ATCCTCAACGTGACGCTGGACAAGGCCGCCGAGGCCAAGCCGCGCCAGATCACCGTCAAGAGCAAGTAGGGGAGGAGGAGCATCATGAGCACCGAGCTTTCCGATCGCAACGCAGTGCAGCCCGAGGCGGTGCAGCAGGAGCGCTGGCTCCGTCCGGCCTGTGATGTCTACGAGAACGAAAACGAGTGGCTGATCAGCGCCGACGTGCCGGGCGTGGTCAACAGCGCGCTGACGCTGCACCTGCACGGCACCGAGCTGGTCATCGAGGGGCGCCGCGGCGAAGAAGGATCGTCGTACGCCGGCTACCGTCGCCTCTTCACGCTGCCGCACGGCATCGACGCCAACAAGGCCAGCGCCGAGCTGCGCGACGGCGTCGCGTGGGTTCACCTGCCCAAGTCAGATTCGCTCAAGCCGCGCCGCATCGCGATCAAGACGGCCTGACGCGGACACCGCACACGCTGAGGTGCGGCGGCCTCGCTAGTTACCCGCAGGGAACAGCACAACACGCGCCAGACCGCGTGATCTGGTGCGCGTCGCGCGGCACGGCGCTTGCGATACGTCCTCCTCGCACACCCATCGTGCGAGGAGGACCCATGAAGCCGCGCCACACCGCTTTGCTAGCGGCGTTGGGCATCGCGCTCGCTTGTGCGGGCTGCGGCCGCGCCATCGATCCCAGCGATCCGAGCGAAGACCCGAGCTCTGCGCTGCCGCCGCCGCCGTGGCCGGTGTGCGCAGCGCAAACCGGCGAGGCGCGCGTGGCGCCCAGCCGCGGCGTGGACATCGTGCTGTCGGTGGACACGTCGAGCAGCATGACGGTCGAGGCGGGCTGGGTGAAGGACAACCTCAACGCCTTCGCGCGCTACATCGCCGACCAAGACATCGACTACCGCGTGGTCGTCGTCGCCGAGCGCGGCGACACGCGCCCCATCGCCAAGCTGCCCAGCGGCGGCGTAGGCGGCGAGGTGGTGACCAGCAGCAATCGGCGCGGCATCTGCGTGCCGGCGCCGCTCGGCGGCCCCAACTGCGGGGACGGGCCACGCTTCCGACACGTCGATCGGCGCGTGGACGGCGACGCGCTCAAGCACCTGGTCGCTGGCTACCAAGACTACCGATCCTTTCTGCGCGCCGACGCCAGCACGAGCTTCGTCGCGATCAGCGACGACGACAGCTCCAAGCCGCCCGCTTGGTTCGAGCAGCAGATCGCCGCGCTCGGCGATCCGGGCTTTCCCGACGGCTACACGTTTCACAGCATCGTCGGCGTGGGCGCCGATCCGCTGCGCGGCTGCGCCACGGCGGCGCGCGCCGGACGCGTCTACCAGGAGCTCTCGCGCAAGACCGGCGGCAGCGTCTTTCCTGTCTGCCGCACCGACTGGCGGCCTACCTTCGAGGCGCTGGCGCGCGAGGTGGTCAAGGCGAGCAAGCCGCCGTGCGCCTATCGGCTGCCCGTGCCGCCCGACGGCAAGTCGATCCAGCCGCGGCAGATCCGCGTCAGCTACCTCGCCGACGGCCAGCCCGAGCTGCTGCAGCGCGTCGAGAGCGCCGCTGGCTGCGCGGCCGTCGCCGGCGGCGCGCGCGCCTTCTTCACCGACGACGCCAACAACCCGCGCTTCGTGCGCTTCTGCCCGGGCACCTGCGCCGCGCTCGACGGCGGCACGATCCGCGTCAGCTATGGCTGCCTCACGATCGACTGAGCATCGTGTACCGTAGAGGGCATGTCGGACTCCAAGCAGGACCGCATCAAGCGAGCTCGCAGGCGCGCGCTGTTCATCGCGCCGATCACGATCGTGTTCTGGTTCGTGATGATCAAGTTCGTCTTTCTCGGCAAAGGCTGCTCGAGCACCGAGGGCACGCTGGT
>JAGQIK010000730.1 GCA_020431405.1 Myxococcales bacterium | reverse complement strand
GCGCAGGCGCAGGCGCTGGCGAGTCGGCCGCGGCCACGCTCGTCAGCGCGACGACGGCGACAGCGGCGGCAGCGGCGCGAAGCTTCATGGCAACGCTACTATTGCATCTCGCTTTGGTATTCTTCTAGTGATGAGGTTCGCAGGGGTCGTCCTCGCGCTGGGCGTCGGCGTGACGGGACTTTCGTGTGCGGGGCAAGCGGGGCCTGGCTGCACTGGGCCTGCGCCCTGCGCCGCCGAGCAGGGCGCCGGCGACACCACGATCGACGGCGCGCCGCCGCCGCAGTACGACACCGGCCAGGGCGACACGCTGGTCGGCGAAGGCCACCTCGTCAGCGATGCCGCCGGCGAGGCGCCGCCCCCCGACATGAACGTCGGCGCCTGGTACCCCGCCGATCGCGTCGACTGCGCCACCTTCTGCACGGGCAAAGGGCTAACCAGCGTGCCCTCGCCCGACGGCTGTCACTGCGTCTCGGGCGAATCGCGCTGCGCCTCGGCGCTCGCTGCCGGCATCGTGTTCCTCTACGGCTGCACCGGCGGTCCGGCATGCATGCCGCAGAGCAACATCACGTCGAGCAGCTCGGGGCGCTTCTGCTACCGCCCCGGCCAGAAGCAGGACGGCGACGACACCGACCAGACCGTGGCCTGCTTCTGCCGCTGAGCCGCTCGCTCGCTCGCTCAGATCACCGCCAACACGAAGGCGAGCGTGCCGAAGAAGACGCAACCCAAGACGACCATCAGGATCACGAAGAGCCGCTTGCGCGCCTGATCGACCCGCTGCGCCTGCAGCACGTGCGGCTCGACGGCAGCCTCGCGCGCGACTGCAGGCTTGCCCGTGCTCGGCGCGACACCGTATGGGTTGCGCGACGCGACATCGGCCGCGGCGGCCTGCCCTTGTCGAGCTTGTTGTTGAAGCGCCTGCTGCTCCTCGAGCCGCACGGCCTCGGCGACGAGCTCCTCGTAGAGCACCTGGCGCTCTCCTGCCGGTCGCGCGCGTAGCGCCTTGGCCGCGGAGATCAGCTGGTCCATGGTCAGTCGTATGTCCGACTTGGCGCTGCTGCCGCCGAAGGTCGGCGCCGCGGCCTGCGCCTCGCGCGCCTGCCGCAACACGAGATCGAGCAGGTGCGTCAGCCCGCTGGTGGCGTCGACGAGCTTGGTCGTGCTGGCCTCGCCGTCGATCTGCTCCGCATGGTCGACGAAGAAGGCCCAACGCGTCTCGAGATCGGCGAGCTGAGCGCGCGCCGTCTCGTCGAGGTGCTGATCGATGGGATCACCGAGCAGCGCCGCGCGCGCGGCCGCTGGGCGGCACCAGCTCTTCGGTTTGTCCGCCCCGTCGGGCTCTCCGCGATCGGGAATCGGCCCAAAGTGACCGCTCGCCGCCACCGCCAGCGGCGGCTTCTCTTCGCGGTAGGCGAGCGCTCCGAGGTGCGCTCCGCCAGACAGCGACCACACGTTGAGTGTCTGTTCGTCGTCGTCGGCGAAGCGGTTGAACCAGGTGTCGGTCGCGCAGAGCACGCGCTGGCTGTCGGGCGAAAAGCCGATCGCCTTGACGGAGCTGAGGTCCTCGCCGGCCCGCGCCGCGTAACGTATGGCGGCCAGCTCTCCGCGCTCGACGTCCAGTAGCAGCAGCTGGTCATCGGAATAGTCGTGCAGCGCCAGCCAGCGGCCGTCGGGGCTGAAGCGCATGCGGTAGATCGTGTTGCTCGAGCGGCGCCCCAAGGACTTGTCGTGCTGAAAGCCGCTGGGCGTCATGTGTCCGATCACGACTGGCCCGTCGTTCGGAGCCACCGCCGCGCGGACGCCGTCGGGGGAAAAGGCGAGGTTGTAGCCGCTGAGCGAGACCTCGCCTCCACTGGCAGCGAGCAGCCGCACCTTTCCATCGCCCGCCAGCGCGACCCACTGCCCGTCGGGGCTGTAGTTGACCCACCTGTAGTAGCCAGCGATACGCTGCACGACCTGCCCGGTGCGCGCATCGAAGAGCAGCACGTCGCCGTCGACGCGGGCCAGCGAGCGCCCGTCGGGGCTGAACGCGTACTCGGGCCCCGTACCCGATTCGCTCAGCTTGACGCGCTCGTTGTAGCTTCCGTCGGCGTCACGGCCGAGGATCAGCATGCCGTTGCGATAGGTCTCGACCAGAAGCTGCTCGCCGCCCGTCGATATGGCGCAGATCTTCGTGCTCTCGTCGCGGTAGCGAATGCGCGTGATGCGCTCGAAGGTGCGGCCATCGAGCAGCACGTCCTCGAGCGCGATGAGGCTGCCGTCGGCGCTGATGACCACCGTGTCGGGCGAGCTCGACGCGCTGAAGCGCGGTATGCCGAGCGGCCCCGCCTTGCCGATCGCCTCGAGCCGCGCGTGCGCCTCGCGGATACGCTCGCTGGGCAGCAGATCGTCGGTGGCGATCGGCGCGCGGCTCGCCGGCGCGTGCGCTGCGCGATGCTGCGCGGCCACGCGATCGAGCGCCTGCGCGGAGACGGCGCGGTCGGGCGCGTAGCGCGCGAGCAGCGGACGCAGCTGCTCGAGCGCCAGCGCCGCGTCGGCGAGGCGGCGCTCGGGGTCGGGCTCGGTCATGCGCTCGAGCAGCAGCGACAGGCGCGCGTCGAGCGACAGCTCGAGCGCGCGGATGTCGACGCGCATGCCTGAAAACGTCATCTCCGAGGGGTCGACGCCGCTGGCCACGGCGAGCACCGACATGCCGAGGCCGTAGAGGTCGCTGGCGGGAAACGCGGCGCTGACGAACTGCTCCATAGGTGCGTAGCCGAACGTGCCCGCCGCCGTGGAGGCGACCTGCGTCGCCGAGCGCAGCGCCGCCTGCACCGCGCCGAAGTCGACCAGGTAGGCCGTGCCGTCGTCCTTGACGATGATGTTCTTGGGCGTGATGTCGCGGTGGATCACCGGCGGATCGCGCCGGTGCAGGTAGACCAGCACGTCGAGGACCTGCGTCATCCAGCGCACCACTTGCGCCTCGGGCATCGCCTCGCCGGCGCGCACGCCGTGGCTGAGGTCGCGTCCATCGACGAGCTCCTGCACGAGCACCAAGCCGTCGGGCACCTGCGGATCGTCGCCGAGCGGGAAGTCGTCGACGTAGTCGGGGATGTTGGGATGGTCGAGCTCGCGCAGCACGCGCGTCTCGCGCTCGAACAGCTCGAGGCTTTTCCACTCGTCCAGTCGCGACATGTGCAGCGCCTTGAGCGCCACGGCGAGCCCGTCGCCCTCGCGCCGCGCCAGGTACGTCGCCGCGAAGCCGCCGCTGCCGAGCTCGCCCTCGATGACGTAGGCCTGCTTTGGCCCACGCACCACGTCGCCCGTCCGGTATGCCGCCATGGGCGCAGCGTATCAGCCTCGGCGAGTCGCGTTGGCGCGTGAAACTACGCGCTCGCTAGAGTACGTGTCAGACGTACACGCAATCACATCTCAGCGTGCCCCCCTCGTAGCGCAAGGCACGGCTTTTCATGGATCTTTGCCGGCGGCAGGCCCCCTGCATGCACCCTACTGTGGGAGACCCTTCACAGGAGGCGCGCCATGACCAGACGAGCGATCATCGCGGTCATCTCGATGCTCTTCCTGCTGGCCTGCGGCGGCACAGGCCCCGCGAGTGAGCGCTCGAGCATCGACATCGACCAGCCACCGTTTCTCGATCAACAGCAGGGGCTCTTCCCAGGCGACTTGATCCGCGGCCTGCCGACCATCATGGCGCAGGCGCCCACGACGCTCGACACCACCGCCGTCGCGCACACGCCGCGCTTCGCTGCGATGTGCGCCAACGGCAGCATGACGCTGTACGGCCACATGCGCACGCGCAGCTTCACGCTGTCCTTCGACCTCGGGCTGCTCACGCTCGCTGACCAGCACGTGCTGTCGAGCTCGCCATTTCTGCGCAGCGCCCTCAGCGTGTTCGTCGTCGACGGCGCGCTGCATGTCACCGTGCACGGGCAGACCATGATCTGGGGCCGTATGCGCGTGCCCCCCGCGCGCCATCACATCTCGATCACCCTCACTGAAAACGGGCTCGCCGTGCTGCACGTCGACGGCAAGCTGGTGGCGATGCGCTACGGCGCCTTCGGCACCTTCGACGCGAACATGCTGCGCTTCGGCAGCGCGGCCGGCACGTCGCCCGGCATGTGCGGCGCCATCGACAACCTCGAGCTCTACGACAACATGAGCTACGACCTGGGCGGCGGGATGGTGGTCGAGCCGAGCAACCCGTGGATGTTCAAGTACGACTTCGACGGACCGGTGAAGAACGCGGGCCGGATGGCCTTCGACATGCAGTGGAGAGGCTTCGCCGGGCTTATCAGCGGCTACTGAGCCGACCTCTTAGTGGCTCGACCAGAACTTGAAGAACACGGTCTGGTCAAAGCCGGCAGCGAGAATGTGGCCCTGGCCCTTGAAGACCTCGTAGGTCGAGTCGACGCCTAGCGACTGCAATAGCTTGTGGGTCTGGGCCACACCATCCTTCCACGAGGCGGCGTCGTTTTCGCCGACGCCGTTGAAGACGGCCTTGCCCGTCAGCGCGGTCTTGATCGTGTTGTTGTCGCTGGTGCTGAAGACACCCGGCGCGCCGAGCAGCGTGGCGAAGCGCGCGTGCTCGGCGAGCATCAGCGCGAACGCGCCGACGCCGCCGTTGGACGTGCCGCCGAGGTGCACCTTGCTGGCGTCGCCGCCGTAGCAGGCGAGCACCTCGTCGAGCACGCTCGTCGCGCGCTGCGTCTCGTCGGTGAAGTTGCCGTCGGCCGCGTACGGCACCACCACGCGAAAGTCCAGCTGGGGATCGCCGCTCTGCAGCCACAGCTGGTAGGTCAGCTCGGCGATGTTGCGCGAGCCCGCGCCGCCCGGCAGAAAGACTACCGTCTGCGTGCTCGGCGAGGGGTTGGCTGGATGGCGCACGTAGTAGGGCGACGCCGGCGTGCCCGTGATGTCGTGCAGCCCTGCCACCGCCGCCACGCAGAACGACGGGTGATCGGCGATCGCCGCGACGTCGGCGGGCGCGGCGTCCGCTTCGCCCGCGTCGGCGCCAGACGTCGAGTCCGAGCGCGCGACGCTATCGGCGCTGCTGTTCGTGCTGTCGTCCGCGCAACCGGCCGCCAACAACAGCGCCGCCGCCGCCGCCCCGCACAGCAACAAGCCTCTCATCGGCCGCCGCCCTCGACCTCGCTGGCCAGCGCGGCGTGGGCGCGCCGGGCCGCCGTCATGCGCGCCTCGCGCTCGCTGATGCCCAGACGGCTCGAAAACCGCGGCGCCACCTCGACCAGCTTGGCGGTGAAGACGTAGCCGAGGATGCGCTTGCCGGCCATGTAAGTGCCGCGCAGCGTGCCGCTGACCTTGGACTTGCCGTGGCGCCGTACGCGATAGCGCATCGGCACCTCGCCCACGCGCAGGCCGCGCTGCGCCGCCTTGACCTGCATCTCGATGGTCCAGCCGAAGTCGGGATCGGCCATCTCGAGCCGCGCCAACGCCGCCGCCGTGATCGCGCGAAAGGGTCCCAGATCGGTGAAGCTGACGCCCCAGAAGAGGCGCACCAGCTGGCAGGTGAGCGAGTTTCCGAACAGCTGCACCGGCGTCAGCGCCCCCGGCTCGGGCTCGCCGAGCACGCGCGATCCGATCACCAGGTCGAGGCGCTCGTCGTCGAGCTTGCGCAGCAGCGACTCGAGCTGGCGCGGATCGTCGCTGCCGTCGCCGTCCATAAAGACGTACAGCTCGGCGCCGCGTCGCCGCGCCTCGGCGATGCCGAGCAGGCAGGCGCTGCCGTAGCCCTGGTGCGGCTCGCTGAGCACGATGGCGCCCGCCTCGGCGGCGCGCTCGGCGCTGCGGTCCACCGAGCCGTTGTTGACGACGATGATGTCGTCGACCACCGCGCGGTCGACCTCGCGCACCACGCCCCCGATGGCCTTCTCTTCATCGAGGCAGGGGATGATCAGCGCGACGCGTTGGGATCGAAACATTCTGGCTACTGCTTACGTTGGGCTCACCCTGGAGGTAACGTATCCGGCGTGTTTTGTCAGCGCCTTGTCGTCTTTACCCGCTATCCGGTGGCTGGAGCTGCCAAGACGCGCCTGATCCCGGCGCTGGGTGCCGAAGGCGCAGCCGCGGCGCATCGGGCGTTGGCCGAGCGCGCCCTCGCCACCGCCCTCGCCTGGGCCGACGTCGCCGGCGACGACAACAGGCAGGTCAGCGTGTGGTTCACCGGCGGCAGCGAGGACGAGGTGCGCGCCTGGCTGGGCGAGCACCCGCGCCTGAGCTTCCGCGCGCAGCCCGCGGGCGACCTCGGCGCGCGCATGGCCGCCGTCTTTGCCGAGGCTGCCGCGGCCGAAGGCGAGCGCGCCGTCATCATCGGCACCGACTGCCCGGCGCTGGCGCCGCGCCACATCGAGGAGGCCTTCGACGCCGGCGCGACCGTCGTGCTCGGCCCCTGCACCGACGGCGGCTACTACTTGATCGGCGCACACGAGCCGCCGCCGGCGATCTTCGCCGACATGCCCTGGGGCACCGACCAAGTGCTGGCGCTGACCGTCGAGCGCGCGCGCGCCGCCGGTGTCACGATCACGCTGCTGTCCGAGGCGCTCGACGACGTCGACCGCCCACAAGACCTTCACATCCTAGAGCGCTACAAGCTGAGGTAGAGTCCCCGCCATGAGCAAAGAGAACACGTTCAACACCCGCTCCAAGCTGTCGGTTGGCGGCAAGTCCTACGACTACTATCGCCTCGCCGAGCTGGATGCCGACGTCGACAAGCTTCCGTTTTCGATCAAGGTGCTGCTCGAGTCGCTGCTGCGCTGCGAAAACGGCCGCGAGGTGCGGCGCGTCGATGTCGAGACGCTGCTCGCCTACAACCCGGCGCAGCCCGAGCCGCAGGAGATCCCCTTCACGCCAGCACGCGTGATCCTGCAGGACTTCACCGGCGTGCCCGCAGTCGTCGATCTCGCCGCGCTGCGCTCGGCCATGTCGCGCCTCGGCGGCGACCCCAAGAAGATCAACCCGCAGGTGCCCGTCGACCTCGTCATCGACCACTCGGTGCAGGTCGACAAGTACGGCAGCAAGGAGGCGCTCGAGGAGAACGCGCGCATCGAGTTCGCGCGCAACCGCGAGCGTTACATCTTCCTGCGCTGGGGCCAGCAGGCGTTCGACAACTTCCGCGTCGTGCCGCCGGCGAGCGGCATCGTGCACCAGGTCAACCTCGAGTATCTCGCCACCGCCGTCGCCGAGCGCGACGGTGTGCTGCTGCCGGACTCGCTGGTGGGCACCGACTCGCATACGACGATGATCAACGGCCTCGGTATCGTCGGCTGGGGCGTGGGCGGCATCGAGGCCGAGGCGGTGATGCTCGGCCAGCCGATCTACATGCTCACGCCCGAGGTGGTGGGCTTCAAGGTCACCGGCAAGCTGCCCGAGGGCGCGACGGCCACCGACCTGGCGCTGACGGTGACGCAGATGCTGCGCACGCGCGGCGTGGTGGGCAAGTTCGTCGAGTTCTACGGCGCCGGGCTTTCCAACCTGACGCTGCCCGACCGCGCGACCATCGCCAACATGGCGCCCGAGTACGGCGCGACGATGGGCTTCTTTCCGCTCGACGCCGAGGCGCTGCGCTACCTGTCGCAGACCGGGCGCGACCCGGCGCACATCGAGCTCGTCGAGGCCTACGCGCGCGCGCAGGGGCTCTTCCGCACCGACGAGACGCCCGACCCGACGTTCGTCGACAACCTCGAGCTCGAGCTGGGCAGCATCCAGCCGAGCCTCGCCGGGCCCAAGCGCCCGCAAGACCGCATCGCCCTGAGCCAGATGCAGTCGAAGTTTCGCCACGACCTCACGGCGCCGATCAAAGAGCGTGGCTTCGCGCTGCCCGAAGCGCGCCTCGGTGCGTCGGCCAGCGCCAGCATCGGCGGCGGCGAGCACACGCTTCACCACGGCGACGTGGTCATCGCGGCGATCACCAGCTGCACCAACACGTCCAACCCGTCGGTGTTGATCGGCGCCGCCGTGCTCGCGCAGAAGGCGGTCGAGCGCGGCCTGTCGGTCAAGCCGTACGTCAAGACGTCGCTGGCGCCGGGCTCGCGCGTGGTCACCGAGTACCTGACGTCGTCGGGCCTGATGGGCGCGCTCGAGTCGCTCGGCTTTCACGTGGTGGGCTACGGCTGCACGACGTGCATCGGCAACAGCGGCCCGCTGCCGGCTCCGGTGCGCGAGGCGATCGTCGAAGGCGACCTCATCGCGGCGAGCGTGCTTTCGGGCAACCGCAACTTCGAGGGGCGCGTCTCGCCGCACACGCGCGCCAACTACCTCGCCTCGCCGCCGCTGGTCGTCGCCTACGCGCTGGCCGGCACGGTCGACATCGACCTGCAGCGCGACCCCATCGGCAAAGGCAAGGACGGCAAGGACGTCTTCCTCGCAGACATCTGGCCGACCACGCAGGAAATCGCCAAGCACATCGAGCGCGCGCGCGACCCCAACGTGTTCAAGGGCGAGTACGGCGGCATCGAGCAGTCCAACGAGCAGTGGAACGCCATCCCGGTCACGGGCGGCGAGCTCTACGGCTGGGACGAGACGAGCACGTACATTCAAGAGCCGCCGTTCTTCGTCGGCCTGAGCAAGGAGACGCCGAAGATCGCGGCGATCAGCGGCGCGCGCGTGATGGTCAAGGTCGGCGACAGCGTCACCACCGACCACATCAGCCCCGCCGGCGCCATCGCCAAGAGCAGCCCCGCGGCCAAGTACCTCATCGAGCACGGCGTCGAGCCCAAGGACTTCAACAGCTACGGCAGCCGCCGCGGCAACGACCGCGTGATGACGCGCGGCACATTCGCCAACATCCGGCTCAAGAACCAGATGGCGCCCGGCACCGAGGGCGGCGTCACGACGCACCTGCCCACTGGCGAGGTGGTCTCGATCTACGAGGCGGCGCAGCGCTATCAGAAAGACGGTACGCCGACGATCGTGCTCGCCGGCAACGACTACGGCATGGGCTCGAGCCGCGACTGGGCGGCCAAAGGCACCTACCTGCTCGGCATCCGCGCCGTCATCGCGAAGTCGTTCGAGCGCATCCACCGCTCGAACCTCGTCGGCATGGGCGTGCTGCCGCTGCAGCTCGGCGACGGCGACACGCTCAAGTCGCTCGGCCTGAGCGGTGACGAGACCTTCGACATCGCCATCGACGACGGGCTCGAGGCGGGTCAAGCGGTGAAGGTCACGGCCACCAAGAAGGACGGCAGCACGGTGGCATTCGAGACGCGCTGTCGCATCGACACGCCGATCGAGGTCGAGTACTTCCGCAACGGCGGCATCCTGCACGCGGTGCTGCGCCGCATGGCGACCGAGGGTTGAGCGTGCGTCGGCTCGTACTGCTGACCACGCTGCCGCTGCTGCTGTTGATCGTCGCGCCGGCGTGCTCCGACGACGGCGGCGGCACGCCCGACGCGGCGCGCGACCAAGGCGGCGAGAAGGTCGCCTCGGAGACGGCGCCGCCGAAAGAGACGGGGCCCGGCGAGACGGGTCCCGGCGAAACCGCGCCTGGCGAGGCGGGTCCTGGTGAGACGGGGCCCGGCGAGACCGCGCCGGACGGCGGTGTCGACGCGGACGCGGGCGGTGACGCCGATGCGACCGCGGGCGACGCGGCCGCAGACGCCGATGGCGCCACCGCTGACGGCGGCACCGACGCGGCGGACGCGGCGGCGGATGCCCCGGGCAGCGACGCGGACGGCGCCAGCAGCGACAGCTTCGTCGGCGACGTGCTGCCCGGAGACGGCGTGTTCCCGCCGCCGCCCGACGCGCTGCCCGACGGCCTCAACGTCGGCGATGGGCCGCGGCGCGGCTGCGGTCCGGTCACTTTCCAGGGCTGCTGCAAGGGCCAGACGGTCTTTTACTGCGATAATTCTGGGGTTCTCGCGGTCTTCAGCTGCGCCCAGAACCCGCAGTGCGGCTGGGACAGCCTGCTCGGGCTCTACGACTGCGGCACCTCGGGCGGGGCCGATCCGAGCAGCACACACCCGATCGCCTGCCCATTCTGAGCGGCCCTTGCGCGCGGCTGCCGCCGCGATTATGGTTCCGCGCCGATGACCATCGCCCAACTCGCCAATCTCGCCATCGAGCACGCCCTGGCCACGCTGGTGGAAAAAGAGCTGCTCGAGATCCACCCGCGAAGACGCGAAGATCTGAACGAGGAGCTGCTCAAGGCCGTGCTCTTCGCATCGGATCTGGATGCGGCGATCAAGGCCGCCTTCACCGCGCTCGTCGAGTCGGACAAGCCCGAGGAAGTCTACGGCGCCGACGATGAGCTGCAGGCCGTCTTCCGCGACGCCTTCCTGCAGGTCGAGGAGGCCGCCCGCGACAACCTCGAAGCCATCGCCAGCGGCGAGGTGCAGATCGAGCCCGAGCCGACGCCCGAAGCGTCCGCCGAAGACAAGCTGCTGGCCGCCATGGAGCAGCTCGGCGAGCTCGACCCCGAAGCCCTCGCGGCGCTTGTCGATCTGAGCGACGACGACCTCGACGGCGACGATATCTTCGAAGACCTGCCCGATCTCGACGACGAAGACGACGAGGCCGCCGAGGATGTCGCGACAGCCGGACGTGGCGCGGGCAAGCGCGCCGCGCCGCTGAAGAAGAAAAAGAGCAGCGGCTAACACGACCCTCGCGGTACCGTTGTATCCGTGCCGCGCTTGACCGTCATCGTCCTGGTGACGCTGCTCGCTGCGCCGCCTGCTCGAGCCGCCCCGCGGCTTCCGCCGGTGAGCGCTGGCCGCCTGTTCATCCGCAGCTATTCGCTCGATCAAGGCCTGCCGGCGGCGCAGGTATTCTCCGTCTACCAGGACGCGCGCGGCTACATCTGGCTGGGCACACCCGGCGGCCTGGCGCGCTACGACGGCAGCCGCTTTCGTGTCTTCACCGTCGACGACGGGCTGTTGCACAACTCGGTGCGCAGCATCGTCGAGCACGGCGGCGCCATGTGGTTCACCGGCGAAAAGGGCGTCACGCGCTACGACGGCGAGCGTTTCGTCGGGCTGACGCACGAGAAGAACGGCCTCGCCCAAGGCATCGTCTGGCGCGCCATCGTGCACCGCGGCCAGCTGTGGTTCGGCAGCAACCGCGGCGGGCTGTCGCGCTACGACGGCAAGGCCTTCAAGACCTTCACCACCAAGGATGGTCTGCCCAGCGACAACGTCTTCGCGCTGCTGTCGCACGGCGATCGGCTCTACATCGGCACGCGCGGCGGCGGTCTGCTCTATCGCGAGCGCGATCGCTTCGTGCGCGTCAAGCTCGAGGCCAAACACGTGATGGCGCTGGCGATGGTCGGCGACGTGTTGTGGGTCGGCACGCGCCGCGGCATCTACCACAGCGCCCCCGACGCAAAGCCGCCCTTCACGCTGCACACGCCCGGCGTCTACGCCTACAGCGTCGTGCGCCGCGGCGCCGACCTGTTCTGGGGCACGCTCGGCCAGGGCGTCGTGCGCATGCGCGCCAACGGGAGCGAGGTCAGTCGCCTGACGCGAAAGAACGGCCTCAGCGGCGACCGCGTCTACACGATGCTCGTCGATCGCGAGCGGTCGCTGTGGCTGACCACCAACAACGGCGCCAGCAAGCTGCTCTCCGAGAAGCTGATCACCTACCTGCCCGGCAGCAACGTGCTGTCGCTGACCAGCCACGACGGCGCGATCTGGTTCGGCACGCTCGGGCAAGGCATCTTTCGGCTCGAGGACGGCAAGATGCAGCGCCTGACCAAGGCGCAGGGGCTGCAGTCGAACATCATCTGGTCGCTGCGCTCGCACGAGGGGCGCCTCTGGATCGCCAGCAACAGCGGCGTGGATGTCTATCACGACGGCAAGGTGCGAAAGCTGTCGATGCGCGGTGCGCCCGCCTTCGACGGCATCTACGACATCTTGCCCGGCAAGGACGGCAAGACGTTGTGGCTCTCGACCACCGCGGGCGTGCTGCGCTGTCGCATCGACGCGCTCGCGCCGAGCTCGGCGCCCGCCAGCGCCCCCGCGCCGCCAACAGCGGCGGCGACAGCGGCGACGGGCCCGCCGACGTGCCGGCAGTTCGGCAAGAAGGAGGGCCTGCCCAACGAGGTCGTCTACCAGGGCACGTATTTCGGGGCGCGCCCGTGCTTCGCCACCGAAGGCGGCGTGGCCTGCATCGACGAGGGCAGCGGCAAGATCCAGAGCTATGGCGTGGCGCAGGGGCTGCGCAGCGAGACCGCGCACTCGGTGGCGGTCGATGGCCTGGGGCGGCTTTGGGTCGGCACCAACCGCGGCCTCGGCCGGCTCGCGTCGGGTCGCTTCGTGATGTATTCGA
Organism: Myxococcales bacterium; assembly: GCA_020431405.1. GTDB lineage: Bacteria > Myxococcota_A > Polyangia > JAGQIK01. The sequence goes on along the minus strand of JAGQIK010000730.1, from coordinate 3,771 downwards.
AGAAGGACAAGCTCGCCAGCAACCTCGTCGGCGCGCTGCACGCCTACGGCAAAAGCTCGGTGCTCGTCGCCACCAATCACGGGCTCTCGGTGGTCGAGACCAAGCCCTGGCAGGTGCGCACGCTGACGCGGCGCGGTGGCTTGGCGGGCAACGAGATCAACTTCTCGGCGCTGCACGTCGACAAGCAGCACCGCATCTGGGTCGGTACCACCAGCGGCGTGAGCCTCTACCGGCCGCGCGCCGAGCGCCCCAATCGTGTGCCGCCGCCGACACACATCACGCGCTGGCGCGTCAACGGCAAGGTGCGGCGCGTCTCGCCCGAAAAGGCCACCGTGCTCGCGTCCGACCACAACAACGTCGACTTCGAATACGCCGGTTTGTCGTTCAAAGACGAGGGCGACGTCGTCTACCGCTACCAGCTCGAGGGCTACGACAAGAACTGGTCGGCGCCGACCAAGGTGCGCTCGGTGCGCTACACGAACCTGCCCAGCGGGCGCTTCCTCTTTCGCGTGCGCGCGCGCAACGCCGACGGCGTCTGGTCAGCGCGCGACGCGACGGTCTCATTCCGGGTGCGGGCGCCGCTGTGGAGAACGTGGTGGTTCGCTGGCCTTTCGATGCTGCTCGTCGGCGCGGTGCTCTACGGCGGCGTGCAGCTGCGCCTGCGGGCGGTGCGCACGCGCGCCGAGGAGCTGGCGGCGCTGGTCGCCGACCGCACGCGGCAGCTCTCGGAAGCCAACGCCGAGCTGCGCGAGCTGTCGATGACCGACCCGCTGACCAAGCTGCGCAACCGGCGCTTCCTGCGCGAGATCATCGGCGCCGAGGTGGCGCGTGTGCGGCGCGCGCGCGAGCGGCAAGGGGTCGAGCGGCGCGACCACGCCAAGAACGCCACGTCGGCGAGCCTGGGCTTTCTGCTCATCGACGTCGACCGCTTCAAGTCGGTCAACGACGAGCATGGCCACGACGCGGGTGACGCGCTGCTGCGCGCGGTGGCGGAGCGCATCGTCGACAGCGTGCGGGAGACCGACAGCGTGGTGCGCTGGGGCGGCGAGGAGTTTCTCGTCGTCTGCGTGGACCTCGACCGGCAGGCCATCGCCGAGCTGGCGCGGCGCGTGCGCGTCAAGCTGAGCGCTTGCGAGGTCACGCTCGATGACGGCAAGACGCTGACGCGCACCTGCTCGATCGGCTTTTCGCTCTACCCGTTCCGCGCGGTGGCAGGCGCGCGGGACGACAAGGAGCTGTTCAACTATCAGGAGGTGATCGGCTTCGCTGATCGCGCGATGTACATCGCCAAGCGCAACGGCCGCGACATGGTGGTGGGGATCGTCGGCAGCGCCGCGGAGATAACCGACAACAAGCGCGGGCTGGTCAAAGCCGACCTGCGCGCCGCGCTCGACGAGGGGCTGGTGGAGCTCGTCGCCGAGCGCGAGGACCTCGAGCTCGGGTAGCTCGAGATCGAGCTCGGGCTAGCGCTTGCAGCTCTCCTCGGCGACGGTCTTCCAGCCGTCGGCGCCTTTGACCTCGCTGAGCACCGAGATCTCGCGCTTGCCCTTCTTGGTGATGGTCGAGCGCGAGTCGAACATGTTCTTGCCCATGCGGCCCTTGCCGAGGTCGACCCACTTGTCGCCGTCCCAGCCGCTCGAGCGGGCCCAGCTGAGACCGCCCATGTTGTCGACGGACGTCGAGCGGAAGCGGTTGAAGGCGCGGTCGTAGCCGAGCAGCGACATGGCCTTGTAGGGGTGCTTGACCACCTTCGACTTCTTTTGCGCCCAGCGCATGGCCAGCCACTGACCGTCGAGCTCGACCTTGACGTTCATCGTCGACTTGTAGTCGTGGGCCGGCACGCCCGGCATGCCGTGGAACTTGCCCTTGCAGCGCCAGCGACCGACGAAGAACTTGGTCTGCTTCATCTGCTCGGGCGGCCCCTGGGGCATCATCATCTTGGCCTTGCCGTCCTTCTTACCCTTCATCGCCTTGCCCTTGGCGGCCTTCTTACCCTTCTTGCCGGCGGCTAGTGCCGTCGCGGGCACGATCAGCGCGAGACCCAGCGCCGCGATGATGATCTTCAGTTTGGTCGAGCTCATCCCATCCTCCGTGGAGTCCAAGTCGCGCGACGCCAGTCGTCGCGGGGGCCGCACTCTACTAGACTCCAGGGCGATGAACCAAGAGGCTCCAATCCCCGCGCAAGACTTCTCCGCGGGCGGCGTGATCCGCATCGGCATCTCGGCCTGCATCCTCGGCCAGGAGGTGCGCTACAACGGCGGCCACAAGCTCGACCGCTTCATCCGTGACACCCTCGGCGCTTTCGTCGAGTTCGTGCCGGTCTGTCCCGAGGTCGATATCGGCCTCGGCGTGCCCCGCGAGACGTTGCGCCTGGTGCAGGATGACAGCGATCCCGACGGCGAGCCGCTGATGCAGGCGCCCAAGAGCGGCGCCGACCACAGCAAGAAGATGCTGCGCTACGCCCAGCGCAAGGTCGCCGAGCTATCGAAGCTCGACCTGTGCGGCTACATCGTGCAGAAGGGCTCGCCCAGCTGCGGCATGGAGCGCGTGCGCGTCTACCCGCGCCTCGACGGCGGGATGCCGCGGCGCGACGGGCGCGGCCTGTTCACGCGCGTGCTGATGCAGAAGCTGCCGCTCCTGCCCGTAGAAGAAGACGGCCGGCTCAACGACCCGCTGCTGCGCGAAAACTTCATCGAGCGCGTCTTTGCCTACCGCCGCCTGCGCCAGCTCTTCGCGGGGCGCTGGACGATCGGTCAGCTCGTCAGCTTTCACGGCAGCGAAAAGCTGCTGCTGATGGCGCACTCGCCCGGCAAAGCGCTCGGTCAGCTTGTCGCCAAGGCCAAGGCCGTCCCGCGCGCCCAGCTCAAAGACGACTACTCGCGCCTCTTTCTCGAGACGCTGGCGCGCCGCTCGACCGTGCGCAAGCACGTCAACGTGCTGCAGCACATCGTCGGCTACTTCCGCAAACGCCTCGACGACGACTCGCGCCGCGAGGTGCACGACCTCATCGAGGCCTACCGCAACCAGCTCGTCCCGCTCGTCGTGCCCGTCACCCTGATCCGCCACCACGTACGCAAGCTCGAGATCGACTACCTGATGGGCCAGTCGTACCTCAGCCCGCACCCCCGCGAGCTGATGCTGCGCAACCACGCCTGACGTAGCCCTGTTCAAAGCAATGAACGCCGGGCCGCGGACGGGGGCCAGGGCGGGGCGCGAGCGTGGGAGGACGCCTCGCACCCTGGTGGCTGGGGCGCGTTCGGGCGCGGCTGGGCTGAAACGGGAGAGGGAGGCTGGCGGCCTGAGGGCGTTTGGCGTGGTTGGCGGGCATGGGAGGCACTGCAGGCGTGCCTTTCGCGGGCCGTGGCGAGACGCCTCGGGGCGTGGAGGGAACGCGCGAGCGTTTGGGGCGCGGCGCTGATGGACTGTCGTCTTGGCGCGTCGGGCCGAGTTGCAGGGCCGCGGCGCTGGGGGACTTCGTGGCGTGTCTGAATGCCTCTGCATCCCTTTTGTGATTGACCTAGGCAGTGTTTCGTAATAAGCTAGCGGATATCTAAATGGCCATTTCGACACCAAATCGCCGCAAGCCTCGCCAACTCGAGCTGAGGCGCAAACCGCCAGCCACGTGGGGTGGATGGCGACCCGGGGCGGGGCGGCCGCGTAAGCCCGGAGCTGAACAGAAGGTGGCGCGAGAGCGTTTTTCGCGGCCTGCGGTCGTGCACGTCACGGCGAAGGTGCACGAGGATGTTCCCAATCTGCGGACGCACGAGGTGG
>JAGQIK010000729.1 GCA_020431405.1 Myxococcales bacterium | reverse complement strand
TGCGCCGGCGCGCCGGGCTCGTCGGCGTTGCCTCGCGCCGCGGCGGCGCTCGTCCATACCAGCAGCGCGCCGGCGAGCAGCAAAGCGGATCTAAGGGGCCTAGGCGAGTAAGTCGGCACGTCGTCCTTTGGCGTCAACGTGCGAGCATATCGTGCTTGCGCAGCAACTTTCGGATCAGGTGGCGATCGACCTCGGCGTCGGCCGCCATACGACTGATGTTGTAGCCGTGCCGCTCCATCAGGTGTGTGAGATAGAGCACCTCGAACTGCCGCACGACCATGTCCTTGGCCTCTTTGTAGGGCTTGTCGAGCACGCCCGTGGGCATGCGCAGCTGCTCATCGTCGTCGTCGGGTGAGGCGCCTGCGCCGGGCGCGGCGCCGGCTTGCACGTCTGCGGGCAGCGGCGGCGGCGCGGCGCCATCGATGCGACGCGCGGTCGACTCTTCGAAGGCCGAGACCGCACCGTCGGCGAGCACCATCGCGCGCTCGACGACGTTGCGCAGCTCGCGCACGTTGCCGGGCCAGCGGCGCGTGGTGAGCACCTCGAGCACCTCGGGGCCGAGCACGTCTTCGGGGTTGCGCCCGCCCGCCTCGCGGATGAAGTGCCGCGCCAAGATCGGCACGTCCTCGGGGCGCTCGCGCAGCGGCGGCAGTCGGATCTGCACCACGCTGAGCCGATAGAACAGGTCCTGGCGGAAAGTGCCGGCGCGCACAGCGTCGCGCAGATCGCGGTGCGTGGCGGCCACCACGCGGATGTCCACCGCGCGCGGCGTGTGCTCGCCGACGCGGCGCACGGTGCGCTGGTCGAGCACGCGCAACAGCCGCGTCTGCAGCTCCTGCGGCAGCTCGCCGATCTCGTCGAGAAAGATCGTGCCGCCGTTGGCCTGCTCGAAGATGCCGGCGCGATCGCTGTCGGCGCCGGTGAAGGCGCCGCGCACGTGACCGAACAGCTCGCTTTCGATGAGCTCGCGCGGGATCGCGCCGCAGTCGAGCACCAAGAAGGGCCTCGCGCGGCGCGGCGAGTTTTCGTGCAGCTCGGCGGCGACGAGCTCTTTGCCGGTGCCGGTCTCGCCGAGCACGAGCACGGTCGTGTCGGTGGGCGCGACGGCCGAGAGCAAGCCAAAGACCTCCTGCATGGCGCGCGACGTGCCGACCAGCGAGCCGAAGGCGCGCTGCGGCGCGATCGACGACGAGCGCTCCTCGCGCCGCTCGATGCGCAGCACCGTCTCGCCGAGGCGAAGCTCCGCGCCCGGCGCGAGCAGCGCCTCGCGCACGCGCGCGCCGCGAAAGAACGTGCCGTTGGTGCTGCCCAGATCGCGCAGCAGATAGCCGTGGTCGGCGACGCTCAGCTCGAGGTGACGGCGCGAGACCAGCGTGTCGCTGAGCGGCAGATCGTTGTCCGAGCCCGACCCGACGCGCACGCGCTGCGTCTCCAGCGCGCAGGCCTTGCCCGCGTCGGGACCGGCGACCACGCGCAGCGTGGCGGCACGCACCACCAGCACCGGCTGGCGATCTTTGTAGACCACCTCGGTGGGCGCGTCGTTGCTCTTTGCGTCGTAGGAGTCGCTCACGGCGGCCTTTGGCGATAAACTTGCGTGGTCGCTTTCGTTTTACCGCATCGGCCGTGTCGACTAAAGGCTTGTCGCACGTCGGGTGGTCAATGCTGGAGGTCGCGAGGCTTGCTCGGATCGGATTCATCGTCTTCGCGCCCGGATACCGCGGCGGCGCATGACGATTCGACAGCGCCTGTCGGACGATTCGGCAAGTACGAGATCACCGGAACGCTCGGCAGCGGCGGCATGGCGACGGTCTATCGCGCGGCCATGCGGGGGCCGGGCGGCGCCATGCGCCAGGCGGCGCTGAAGCTGATCCACCCGCACCTCAGCTCCAACGCCGAGTTCGTGCGGCTGTTTCTCGAAGAGATGCGCGTGGCGATGGCCATGAGCCACCGCAACATCGTGCAGACCTTCGACGCCGGCACCGAGGGGCAGCGCCACTACCTGGTGATGGAGCTGGTCAACGGGCCATCGCTGCGCGAGGCGATGCAGCGCGCCGGACGCGCCAGCAACGTGCCGCTCGACGTGGCGCTCTTCATCGGCATGGAGATCTGCTCGGCGCTCGCCTACGCGCACACCTTCGAGCCCGAGCTGTCGGGTCAGCCGGGGCCGGTGATCCATCGCGACATCTCGCCGAGCAACGTGCTGCTGTCGCGCAGCGGCGACGTCAAGCTGGCCGACTTCGGCGTGGCGCGCGTGATGAAAGAGGTCGCGCACGGCAGCACCTCCGACGCGGTCAAAGGCAAGATGAGCTATATGGCGCCCGAGCAGGCGCGCGGGCGCGCCGAGACGCGCAGCGATCTGTTTTCGGTGGGCGCGCTGCTCTACGAGCTGCTCTCGGGGCGCACCATCCGGCGCAAGGCGATGCTCGAGGAGGTGCTCGAGGGGCCGAAGAACCTGCGGCCGATTCGCGACGTGCGGCCCGACGTGCCGGCGGCGGTGGACGACATCGTGGCGCGCTGTCTGCGCGCCGATCCCGAGCGCCGGCCGCCGAGCGCCGAGCGGCTGCGACAGATGCTCGCCGAGGTGCACTTCGATCTGTCGCGGCGACCGAGCGATCCGCACAAGGAGCTGGCGCGGCTGATCGATCGGCTGCCGCCACCGCCGCCGCGCGACGAGGCGGCGGCGCGGCTCGCCGCGGCGCTCATCGCGCAGGCGCGCGACATCGAGACGCACGCGGGCGTCGAGCGCGTGGAAACGCTCGAGCCCGACGCCGACGAGCCGACGTCGGCGGTGGTGCCGCGCACGCAGGTGCAGTCAGTCGAGCAGCTGGCGGCCGACGCGCTGGCGCAGGGACCGGTGGAGGTGACCGGCTTTGGCGCGACGGTGGTGCAGACGCCGAAGCTGGCGACGGCGGCGCGCGCACCGATGCCTGCCGAACGGCGCTCGCGGTCGCGGGTGGTGCTGGTGGCGCTGGCGCTGCTGGCGGCGGCGGCGGGCGTGACGGCAGCGCTGGTGCTGGTGCGCGATGATAGCAAGGCGCGGCGCGGCGCTTCGTTGCCGGTGGCGGTGGTGGACGCGGCGGCCGCGACGGCAGCGGCGAACGCGGATGCGACGGATGCGGCGGCTGCAACGACGGCGGCGACGACGACATCGGCGGCGGCAGATGCGGCGCTGGCGGTGACGATGGCAGACGCGGCAGCGGTGGCGAATACGGCGGCGGTGGACGCGGCCGTGGTGCGAGTACGGGGGCGGGCGCACGGGCGGGCACGGGCACGGGCACGGGCACGTTTGGGGGCGCGGGCGCGGGCGCGGGCGCGGGCGCGTTTGGGGGCGCGGGCACGTTTGGGCGAGCGGGGTGTGGGGAAGCTCGATGTTAATGCGTTGCCGTGGGCCAAGGTGTTCGTCGACGGCAAGCTCAAGGGCCATACGCCGCTGCAGGGGCTCTCGTTGAGCGCGGGCGTGCACCGGGTGCGGCTCTACAATCCCGACCGCAAGCTCGAGAAGCGCTTCGTCGTCCGCGTGCGCGCGGGCCAGCACGTCACGCGCGTCGTGCGCCTCAAGTAGGGCGTGCGCCGCGCCGCGCCAACGATCGCGCTGCTGGCCGTGCTCGGCGCGGTCTTCGGCTTTCAAGCCGCCGCCATCGGGCGCACGGGATTTGTCTGGGACGAGCTGGTGATGCTGCGCGAGGCTGTCGAGCGCACGCGGCCGGCCAGTCGTTTTGGCGACGGCGTGACGCTGGCGCACGGGGCGCTCTCGCCGCTCGCGCGCGGCTGTCGCGATGCCATCGCCACGCTCGGATCTGCGCGTGTGCTGTGGCTGGTCTTCTCGATGCTGCTGCTCGGCGCGCTGGCGCTGCTGGCCGCGGCGCTGGCGCGTGCTGCGGGCGCCGAGCGTGGCGGCGCGGCTTGGAGCGCGGTCGTCGCCGTGACAACGTTGGCGTTGACGCCAATGTATCAGCGCTGGGCGCTGCAGGTGCGCATCGACCAGCCGGCCATCGCCGCCGCGCTGCTCGGCGGCGTGGCGCTGCTCTACAGCCGTCGCGTGCTGCTGCTGGCCCTGCTCGCTGGCGTGCTGATGGGGATCGCGGTTTGCTGCAGCGCCCGCGCAGGCAGCGTCGTCGCGCTGGCGCTGCTGCTGGCGAACGCGGAGCGGAGGATGCGCTCACGGTGCACGACCAGCGATAGTGATGGTGCATCGAGCGCACGTTCGCTGACGCCGGCACTGGCGCTGCTGGCGCTCGGCGCGGGGGGCACCGTGATCGCGGTGGTGGCGCTCTACAGCGACGGCGCTGCGCCCTTCGCGCTGGCGCTGAGCCGCGCTTCGGGCATCGACTTTCTCTTTCCCGGCAGCCTCGCGCCGCGCTCGCACGAGATGATGTGGCCGGCGCTGCTACCCCACGCGCTGGTGCTGCTGGCGCTCGTGATCGCCGCGCCGCTGCGCGCGGCGTTGCGGCGCGACGCGCGCGTGGCGACGGCGGTCGCCGCGCTGGCCATCGGCGCTCTCGACGTGGCGGCCTTCGGCGTGTCGCCGCCATCGTCATGGCTCTACTGCGGCTGCGCGATGGCGATGGCGATCGCCCTCGCTCTGCCGCCGATGTTTGCCGAGCTGGCCAGCCGCGTGCGCGCGCTCGTCGCCGTGGGGCTCTCGGTGGTGCTTCTGACGCCGGCAGTGCCGGCGGCGATGGCGCTCTTGATCGACACGCAACGCTACCAGCGCGTGACGCTTCGTTTCGCCCAGCGCCTGCCCCTGCGCGGCTATCACTCCGAGGGCGCCCTGGCCTGCAAACAGTCGGCGCACCTGCCGATCCTCGATCGCGACGCGGTAGAGCGCGCCTTCGCGGGCAGCGACGACGAGCGAGCGCGCAGCGAACGCTTCTTGGCGACGCTCGAGCGCAGCGGCGCGCGCTTCGTGCTCGCGTCGTATCAGCTCGGTGGTCTGCCGCGACCGGTGCGCGAGGCGCTGGCGCGGCGCTTCATCCGGCTGCGCGGCAGCCTGCTCGTGCCGGGCCTGCACCTGCACGACGTCGGCGACTCGAAGACGTTCTACGCCTTCGCCGCTGGTCACTACCGCTTCGACGTCGTCGAGCGCCACCGGCCGGTAGCGATCTGGATCGACGGCCAGCAGCTGTGGAGCGGCGACACGATGTGGCTTTCGCGCGGGCGCCACGCGCTCGAGGTCTTCTATCAGCCGATCCTCGGCTCGCTGGTCTACGACGTCGCGACGCACATCGACCCGGGCTACTTCACGTTCTACGAGCGCTCGGCGCTCGGCGAGTACGCCGGCAGCGCCTGGCGCAGCATGAGGCTGATGCGCTAGCAGCAACATGCGGCCGCATGTTGCTGTCGTGTCGAGGCGCAGCTACGATGGTTGTTCGTGTCTGACGATCGAAGCCAACGCGACCTCGACCAAGCCCGAGACGTCAAGCCAACACCGATGCCGCGCGTGCGTGCGCTCGTACGCCGCACCGTGCTGGCGGTCGGCTTCGGCGCTGCCCTCGGCGCCGCGGCCGCTTGCAGCGACAGCACGGGCGCCGGCGACGCCAACACCGTCAAAGACCAGGGCAGCGAGGCGGCGCTGATCGATCGTGGCGCCGGCGACGTGATCGACGCCACGAGCGGCGACAGCACCCGCGATCAGTTCGTTCGATACCTCGACGGCGCCGGCGAAGGCCCGCCACCGCCGCAGCCGCCGCCACCACCGGAGGCTGGCCCGCCGCCGCAGCGCGATGGCGGGTCCGAGGGCCCGCTGCCGCCG
>JAGQIK010000101.1 GCA_020431405.1 Myxococcales bacterium | reverse complement strand
GGCTCGATGTCGACGCGCAGCTGCGCCGCGTGAACGTGCTGCTGCGTCTCGGACGCGCCTACACCGCGCGCGCCGCGCTGGCGGGGCTTTCGCGCGACAAGCTCGGCGCGGCCGCCACGCAGCATCTCGCGCTGTCGGTGCGCGCGGCGGCGTTGCTCGACGACTGGACCACCGTCGACGCGCTGTGCAAGCGGCACGGGCTCGCCGCGGCGCCGCGCCACGCCTGCGCGCGCGCGATGATCGAGCGGCCGCTGCTCGGCCGCGCACGTGCGCTGATCGGCGGCGTGCGCGACGCGCGCGCCAAGGCCACGCTGCTCGCCGAGCTGGCCCTCGCGCGCGGCGACGCCAAAGGCGCCCAGCGTGCGCTAGCACGCGTCAAGTCGGCGATCCCAACCGATCTCGCCGCCATCGTCGCGGCGAGCTCGGCCTCGCTGCGCGGCGACAAGTCGCGCGCGCTCGCGCTGCTTCGTCGCGAGCTCGCCGTGCGCGCGCCCGACATCGACCTTCGGCTCGCCCTGTCGCGCGTGCTGATCGGCGCCGGCCACGACAGCGAGGCGCGCGAGCAGCTCGAGCACGTCATCGCGGCCAAACCCGAGGCGGCGCGTGTCATCGCGGCGGTGGGCGTCGCCATGCTCGGCCTCGGCGCCACGGATCAGGCCAAGCGCGTGCTCGCCAGCGCCCCCGAGCAGGCGCGCGGATCGACGGCGCTGCGTTTGCTCGCCGGGCGCGTCGCGCTGGTCGAAGGCGACCACACCAAGGCGCGCGCCACGCTGCGCGGCGTGCTGCGCGACAACCCGCGCGACACCGACGCGCTGATCGCCCTCGCCCGCCTCGCCGCCGAAGGCAAGAAGCGACGGCTCGCCGGCGCCTACCTGGCGCGCGCGCTCAAGGTGCGCCCCGACGATCCGGCGCTGCAGCTGTCGATGGCGCGCGTGTACACGGCGCTGGGCCGCTACCGCAAAGCGCTCGGGCCCGGGCTCAAGGCGGTGCGCCTGTTCAAGCAGCGCAACCAGGACGCCCGCTCGCTCGACGCGTTGATCAACCTCGGCCGCATGTTCGGCCGCTCGCGCGACAAGTGGGCCCTCGCCCGTGCCGAGGAGCTGCTCTTCGAGGTCTGCAAGGACAAGAGCGCGCCCGCGGTGGCGTTCCTCGAGCTCGGCCTGGTGCACGGGCGCCAGCGCAACCGCGCGCTTGCCATCGTCAACCTGCGCAAGGCCGTGCGACGCGACCCAGCCAACGCGCGCGCGGTGCGGGCGCTCGGGCTGCAGCTCTACAGCAAGCGGCGCTCGCGGCGGACAGCGAAGAAGTGGCTGCGCAAGTACCTCAAGCTGGCCCCCAAGGCGAAGGACGCCAAGCGCATCAGGGCGTTGCTCAAGAAGCGCTAGGCGAGTCGCGCCAGCGTTGACTTGCGCAACGCCGCGCGCGGGCAGCGCAGCGAGGCGCGTTGCCAAACGCAGCGTTGGCGACGCGAACAATGCGCTTTTCCCGAGGCGTGTAGCTTGCATGCCACCCCCGCATGCAGCCACACGTGCGCGCGCTCGTCGCCATCCTCGTCACCTTGAGCTGGCTCGCGCCCCGCGCGGCGCGCGCGGAGGTCAAACAGCCCAACGGCACCGTCGTGCCGTCGCCGGCCATCGGCTGTTTTTCGGGCCAGCCCGGCGGGCTCGCCGCGGTGCTCGCCTGCGCTTGCGACAAGCCGGGCGTCTGCAACATCGGCAAGTCCTGCCCCGGCGGCTCGACGTCGTGCGATCCGGGGACCAACGCCACCTGCGAGACCACGCTGTGGCACAACGTCAACGACGACCCGTGCATCCCCTCCAACCTCGGCGGCCTCGATCCGGTCAAGGCCGCCGCGACCAAGCCCGAGACGTTCCGCCCCGTGTGCGGCCTGACCTTCACGCTGCTGGCGCGCGAGGCCAAGTTCAAGAACGCCTTCGGCTGGTACAACGTCACGTCCAACGGCAAGGCGCCCGACGCCAATGACCTGCACACGCTGATCGACTGCAACACGCCGCTTCAGCAGGCCACGCCGTTCAACGTGCTCGCCGATCCGGCCTACAAGGGCGGCGACATCGGCTTCTTTCTCGCCACACCCGAGTCGCACAGCAACGCCGGCGAGTGTGCGGGCGGCGACTGCTGCGCCACCGTCTCGCGCGCCAGCAACGGCGAAGGACACATCTACTACTCGCAGCCGACGTTCAACCCCGACAACAACGGGCCCGGCGCTTTCATCCACCTGCTGACCATCAAGTCGCGCGTCACCGCCAACAAGTTCTACTTCGCCTGGGAGGACACCTTCGGCGGCTCCACCAACGAGTTCACCGACTTCGTCACCAGCGTCGAGGGCATCTCGTGCTCGGGCGCCGGCCTGCGCTGCGACACCGGTCAGCCCGGCGTGTGCAACCTCGGCGTGACGAAGTGCCAGGGCAGCGACAGCGCCCCCGCCTGCGTGGCGACCAACCAACCGTCGGCCGAGACGTGCGACGGCCAGGACAACGACTGCAACGGCCTGGTCGACGACAACGCGACGTGCCCGACCAACGAGGTCTGCCACCAAGGCCGCTGCGTGCCGCACTGCAAGGCGACCAAGGAGTTCGCCTGCCGCGTAGGTACGGTGTGCGACGAGGCGCAGGGCATCTGCGTCGACAAGGACTGCGTCGGGGTGCTCTGCAAGGCGGGCGAGATCTGCCGCGGCGGCGCCTGCGGCAACGGTTGCGGCGGCAACGTGGTCTGCCCGCGCGGTCAAGTCTGCCAGGCCGGCGCCTGCGTGGACCTGTGCGCGGGCAAGACCTGCGGCGCCAACGAGATCTGCAAGCTCGGCGTCTGCATCCAGGGCTGCGCGCAGTGCGGCGGGCTGACCTGCAGCGGCGGGCTCAGCTGCGACCAGCAGAGCGGCGACTGCCTCGACACGTCGTGCAGCGGCGGATGCGGGCCCGGCACCGTCTGCGACCAAGGCCAGTGCAAGGGCCCCTGCGACGGCGTGGTCTGTCCCGGCAGCGCCAGCTGCGTCGACGGCCAGTGCATCGCTCAGGGCGCCGGTCCTGGCCCCAGCCCCGGCGCCGACGGCGGCGGCCCCGCCCCCGGCAGCGATGGCGGCGCGACGGGCAGCGACAGCGGCGGCACCAACTCCGGCTTCAACAGCGACGACGGCGGCTGCAGCTGCAACACGACCAGCCCGAGCTCGGGGAGCGGCATCTTGCTGCTGCTGCTCGCCCTCGTCCTCGTCGGCCGCCAACGGCGGCGCTCGCGCATCGAGCGAGCCTGACGGCAGTGGCCCGAGGCCCGCGGCCCGAGGCCGAGGCCCGAGCCCAGGCGTTCTCCCTTGTTGCCCCCAGGTGATTCCGATAGCCTGGAACCTCTGAGCAATGGCAGCAGAAGCGCTAGCGGCAGGCGTCGTTATCGGCAACCGCTTCGAGGTGCAACAGCCCCTCGGACGCGGTGGTCTCGGCGACTTGTATGCGGCATCCGACCACAAGTCGGGTCGTGTGGTTGCGCTTCGGATCGTGGCCGGCGACATCGTGCGCAGCGAGGCGGCCCTCGACCAGCTGCGCGCCTTCGTCAAGACCGCCTCCCAGCTGCAGCACAAGAACATCGTGCGCGTCTTCGGCATGGGCAAGGAAGGCTCGCTGCGCTACATCGCGATGGAGCTGGTGGAAGGCCAGAGCCTGCGCCGCCTGCTCGACCGCAAGCGCAAGTCGGGCAAGACCTTCTCGCTCAAGGGCGCCTACAACGTCGTCGCCCACGTCTGCAACGCGCTCACGCACGCGCACCAGGTCGCGGGCCCCAGCGGTCACGCGCTGGTGCACGGGCTGCCTGGGCCGGGGGCGATCCTCATCAACCGCGCCGGGCGCGTGAAGCTCGGCGAGTTCGGCGCCGTCTGCGCGCTGCCGGCGGGATCGCACACGGTCAACTCACTCGGCGACGCCTACGCGCTGTCGCCCGAGATGCGCGAGCACCCGCACGCCGTCTCGCCCGCCGCGGACATCTACACGGTGGGCGTGGTGCTGCACGAGCTGCTCACCGGACGCGCCCCGGGGCCCAACCCCGAGCCGATGGATCGCCTCGTCTCGGGTATCCCGCCTGCCGTGCAAGATGTGGTTTGGCGCTGTCTGCAGCCCGATCCCGCGGCGCGCTACGCCAGCGCCCAGGAGGTCAAGACGGCGCTGTACAATGCGAGCGAGAGCGGCGCGGCCGCCGCGTCGCCGGAGGGCATCGCAGCGACCAGCGGTCAGACCGCCTACGAAATGCAGGCGATCAACCTCGCGGACGCGCGCGCTCACATGGCGCGGCAGCAAGAGCAACAACGACGACAACAACAGCAGGCTGGTCGCGGAGAAGCGTTCCGCGACGAACCGCGTGCCGCTGAGAAAGCGGCGCCGCGTCAGGGCGCACAGGTGAACGACCGCAACCCGTTTCAGATCCAGAACCCGCAGCCGCAGCCGCAGGCCCAGCCACGCCAGCGCGCCGCCGCCGCGGCTGCTGCGCCCGCCGCCAAGCCGCGCGAGGTGCGCATCGAGGACCTGCTCGCCGAGACCGACGGCGACACCGAAGAGCGCTGGCTGATCCAAAAGGACCGCCTCGACTTCGGCCCCTTCACCATGGGCACGCTCAAGCGCGCTCTGCACAAGGGCGAGTTCAGCGGCGACGACGTGCTGGTCGATCAAGAGACCGGCGATCGCATGGCGGTGCGGCGCCACCCGGCGCTGCAGGAGTTCATGCGCCACCTCGAACGCCACCTCGCCTCGCAGAAGGCGCAGCTGGTGGAGGCGGAGCAACGCCAGCAGGCGCGCAAGAGCCGCTCGGTGATGCTGATCGTGCTCGTCATCGGCGTCACGGTGCTCGCCGCTGGCGGCGTCGTCGCGGCCTACATGCTCACGCGCGACCCCGAGGTGCGCGAGAAGATCGTCTACCGCGAAAAGAAGGTCGGCCCCGGCATCAAAGGCATCGACGTGCAGTGGAAGGCCGAGCCGGATGACCAAAAGAAGCAGCGCAAGGCGCTCGCCCGGCGGCGCAAGCGGCGGCGCAAACGAAGCGGCGGTGGCGGCGGCAACGTCACGCACCTCGGCGACGCGAGCAAATCCGGCGGCGACGAGCTGCTCTCGCAGAGCGTGGTGCAGAGGGTCATGCGCCAGAACTTCGGCAAGATCACGCCGTGCGTGATGAGCGAGTACCGGCGCAACGCGTCGCTCACCAGCGTGATCATCGCCTTCGGCATCAAAGGCAGCGGCAACGTCGGCTCGGTGGCCGTCAACGGAAAGACCAGCGGCCCGTTTCACTCGTGCGTGGCGAGACGCATGCGGCGCATCAGCTTCCCCAAGTTCGACGGCTCGCTCACGCGCGCCAGCTTCAGCATGAGCCTCAAACGGTAGGCACTGCCCCTTCGGATGCGCTTCAAGCGACGTAGCAAGGTCGGCCGTATCTCGGCGCTGATCCTCGCGCTGTTTTTCGGCGCGTTGCTGGCAGCGATCTCGGCCTTCGACCTGTGGGCAGGCGGCCGCCCGAGCGATGCGCCGCTGCCGTTCACCGTGCGCATCTCGCAGGTGGGCGTCTACAACGACACCATGACCGCGGGCGCGCAGTTCCAGCTGCGCTCGCGCGTCTTCGCGCGCGGCGTCAAGCTCGATCCCAAGTCACGGCGCATGCTGCGCGCGCTCGAGGCGTCGCGTCGCCCGCCGAGCATGCCGCTGCTCACAGGCCTGACGCTCGGCTTCGTGCTGCTGCTGCTGCTCTACTCGCGCTTTCTGAGCGCGCAGGGGGGCGTGCTCGCGTACACGCGAACGCAGCTGGTGCTGCTGGCCTCGCTGACGCTGCTCGCCGTGGCGGGCAAAGCGATCCTCGCGCTGACCGACATGAGCAGCGCCTGGGTGCCGTTGTCGCTGTTGGTCTTCCCGGTGGCGGCGCTGCTCGGCACGCGCGCGGCGGCCGCTACGGCGCTATTGGTGGCGCTGGTCGGCGCCCTGCTCAACCCGCTCGACCTCAACATCGTGCCTCTGCTGCTCGCGCACGGGCTGGTGGTCGCGTTGATCGTGCGCCATCACGCCGGCCGCGGCCGAATCGTCGCCGGCTCGGTGGTCGCCGGCATCGCCGGCGCGCTGACCTTCGTCGCCTTCACGCTGGTACTGCACGGCAAGCTCGAGCTGGGGCTCGGCACGGCCGACATCGACGCGCTGCTGCGTGCCGACATCGTCGCCGCCGGCGCGTCGCCGCTGCTGTGGGGCATCTTCGCGCTGCTGCTCACGCCGCTGCTCGAGCGCAGCCTAGGCAAGCTCTCCAAGTCGCGCCTCGTCGCGCTCGCCGACTTCGAGCACCCGCTGCTCAAGCGCGTCAGCACCGTCGCCTCGGGCACCTGGGCGCACAGCCTCAACATGGCCAACATGGCCGAGATGGCGGCCAACCGCATCCACGCCGACGCGTTGCTGGTGCGCGTCGCGGCCTACTACCATGATGTCGGCAAGACGGTGCAGCCCGAGTACTTCATCGAGAATCAGCAGGGCAAAAACCCGCACGACGACATGAGCCCCGAGCGCTCCGCCGACGCGATCCACGCCCACGTCACCGAGGGCGTCAAGCTGGCGCGCCGCGCTGGCGTGCCGGAGTCCATCGTCGAGTTTATCTACACGCACCACGGCAACAGCCTGCTCGAGTACTTCTGGCACAAGGCGCTCAAGGCCGGCAATCCGCTCGACCTCGAAGAGTCGGACTTCCGCTACCCCGGCGTGCCGCCGCAAACGCGCGAGCAAGGCATCCTCGCCGTCACCGACGCGGTCGAAGCGGCCTCCAAGACGCTCAAGCAGCCCAAGCTCGACCAGATACAGAAGTTGGTGCGCACCATCGTGTTCTCCAAGGTCGAGCACGGTCAGCTCGGCGAGAGCGGGCTGACCATCGACGAGCTGCGCATCATCACCGAGACGCTGATCGACGCGCTGCGCAGCGCGATGCACGTGCGCGTGAAGTACCCGTGGCAGGAAGAGGAAGAGCGCGCGGCGGGCGGCGGCGGCAGCCAGCCCGCAGCCAAGGCTGAGAGCGTCGAACCCAAAGGATCGCCGAGCAAGCCGCGGCTCGAGCCGGTCGAGGACGGTGCGGCCGCCGACGGCGAGGTGGTTGTCGAGCTCGCCGGCGCAGCGGCGCGCGAGCCCGCCTGGGCTGATAGCCGCAACAAGGTCGCCCGGCACACGCGGCCGATGGGCGTGCCGGGCAACAAGCCGAAGTGAGGCCGTGCTACGCTCGGCGACCGCGCAATAGCCACGAGATGACGAGATGACGAGGAGACAGCGATGAGCGAATCGCAGAAGAACGCACGCGAGCTGCTCGCGCGCGCGTCCAACGAGTCCGAGGGCGACAACTTCACCTTCGTCGACGCGACGCTGTTGATCGAGGTCGGAAGCAGCGCCATGTCGGTGGAGAAGGTGCAGCGCGTGGCGCTCGAGGCAGGCCTGATCGACGCCGAGACGGACCGCGGCGAGCGCTTCTTTTTCGAGGCCGAGCGCCTGATCGGGATCCGGCTCGGCAAGGCGAGCAGCAAGCGCGTCAGCGGCGCCGGCTTCACCCCCTAGGACTGTTTGCCCCAGCGGGAGCGTTCCGAGCTACTCCCGCGTAAGCTATACGTATGCACCGACCCTCGATGCGCACCGCTGCCGCGCTGGCGCTGCTGCTGCTTCTCGCCGGATTCGACTGGTCCGGCAAAATACAGCAAGATATCAAGGATCTAAAGAGTCCCAACGCACGCACGCGGCGCATCGCTGTCGAGCGTCTGGCGAGCCGCGAGACCTCGCGTGTCAAGCCGCACATCCTGGCGGCGCTCGATGATCCCGACCCCGGCGTGCAGCGCGCCGCCGCCGACGCCGCCGCGCGCCGCGGCTATCGCGAGGCCGTGCCGCGTCTGATCCGCGGCCTCTCCAGTTGGGACGACGCGATCCGCATCAGCTGCGCCGTCAACCTCGGCCGCCTCGGTGGAAAGCGCGCCGCCCGCGCGCTGGTCCGCGCGCTGATCGACCCCGAGCACAAGGTGCGGCTGCGCGTGGTCGAAGCCCTCGGCGAGATCAAGCTCAAGGACGCCGTGGTGCCGCTCATCGGGCGCCTGCGCGACACGAACACCAAGGTTCGGCAGGCCGCCGTCGACGTGCTCGCACGCCTCGCTGACCGCCGCGCGCTGATCCCCTTGATGGGCCGTCTGAGCGACTCGGCTCGCGACGTACGCGTCGCCGCCGTGCGCGCGCTCGGCAAAGTCGGCGATAAGCGCGCCGCGGCTTCGATCACGCGCCTTCTACGCGACCCGTCGAGCAACGTGGTGACCGCCGCGATAGAGACGCTCGGCAAGCTGCGCTACGAGGGCGCCGTCGAGCCGTTGATCGATCTGCTCAGCACCGGCTCGTCGAGCTATCGGCGCGCCACCGCCGTGGCCCTCGGGCGCATCGGCGGACAGCTCGCCATGCGCGCGTTGATCCGTGCGCTGGACAGCATCACGCAACGCAGCGCCGCCACCGAAGCGCTCGTCGCCGCCGGCAAGCGCGCCGCGCCGTGGGTCACGCGCCTTCTGCGCGACCCGCGCACGCCGCGTGCGGCGGCCATCGAGGCCGTCAAGATCGCGCGTCGCGCGCGCCTGCGCGGCGCCGTGCCGCACATCATCGACCAGCTGCGCCTCGGGCGCCTGCCGCGCATCCTGCTCATCGAGACGCTGGGCGACATCGGCGACCCGCGCGCCCAGCGCGTGCTGCTCGAGCTGCTCGAAAACCGCAGCTACGACGTGCGCGCGGCGAGCTTGCGCGCCATCGGCTCGGTGCTCGACCGCCGCGCGGCCCACGCGCTGCTGCGCGCGCTCAACGACCCGGTGCGCGCCATCCGCCTGCGCACGATCCAGTACCTCGGCCGCCTCGGCACCCGCGTGGCGACGCCGGCGCTGGTCAAGCTCGTCGCCGACCGCAACCTCGAGCTCTCGCGCGCCGCCGCGCGCGCCATCGCGCGCAGCTCGGACCCGCGCGCGATTCCGACGATGGTCTCGCTGCTCAATCACAAGCGGCGCGAGATGCGTCGCATCGGCCTCTTCGGCCTCGCACGCGCCAAGCCGCGCGCGGTGCTGCCGCAGCTACTGACCATGGCCCAGAAGAACGCCGGCGAGACGCGCTACATCGCGATCCAAGCGCTGGGCGCCGTGCTGCGCGGCAGCAGCGACGAAAAGGCGCTCGCGTACCTCGTGACGCACCTCGGCCCCAACGACGCCTCGGCGCTGCACGCCGCGCTCGACGCGCTCGGCGGCCTGCGCGACGACCGCGTGGCCAGCGCGCTGCTCGACCGTATGAGCAAGCTGCCCATCGACGGCCAGCGTCGTGCCTACGAGATGCTCGGCAACTTCACCGGCGCCGCCTCGAAGACGCGCCGCCCGCTGCTCGCCGCCTTGGTGGTCAAGGACGACAGCATCCGCGCCGCCGCTGCTTGGTCGCTAGGCAAGCTGCGCGACAGCTCCGCGGTGGACGCGCTGGTGCGTGCGCTGCGCGGCAAGGGCTGGGCGACCCGCATCAACGCATCCGCCGCGCTCGCGCGCATCAACTCGCCGAAGTCGCGCGACGCGCTCGAGACCGCCGCGCGCTCGAGCGATCCCTACGTGCGCGCCAACGCGCTGCTCGGCCTGGGCCGCATCGGCGATCGTCGCGCGCGGCGCCTGATGCTCGAGCGTCTGCACAGCGCGCGACATCCTTGGGTGCGCATGGCGGCGCTGCGCGGGCTCTTGTTGCTCGGGGCGCGCGACTTCGAGCTCAAGGGGGTGCAGCGCTTCAAGACCGCCGAGGAGCTGCGCAAGTGGATGGCCGAGGCCGATCCCGATCCGCGCGTCCGTAGCAGCGCTGAGATGTTGGGCCGCAAAGAGGCCGGCGACGCGAGCAAGAACTGGATCAAGCTCTACCTGCTCGACCAGCGCGAGCGCAAACCGCTGCGCAACGCCGACTTCGTGCTCGTCACCCCCGACGGCGTGATCCGCGCCAGCAAGAGCGACGTGCGCGCGCAGTCGTCCGAGGAGCGCCTCTCGCCCGGGCGCTGCTTCGTCGAGCTGCCGCTGCGGCCGCTCAAAGAGAAGCGCACGGCGGACGACGACGACGACCGCTAGCTGCGCTCGCTCGCTCCAGCGCGAGGTGGGGACCTGCGGTCAACACCTGACACGTCGATGCGACACGTGTGGTGTCGTCAGTCTTCGCGTGCGGGTGACAACCTCAGCTGACAACGCCGTTGCCAAAGCGACCGTGCCGCCGAGGTTCAGATTCTCGTCACCGGCCAACCGCTGGAAATAGTGCCCGTTTCGCACCCGCACTGACCTGTGGGGCCTTGCAACCGGTGACGCGAATGTCGTGGTGGCGCGCACTGGCACAGCCCGCTGACATCACATTTCAGGCGCTTGCGGGTCGGCACGTGATTTGAAGGACTTTTGGGCAGATGAACGCCCACCACGAGCTCAAGCGCACGCAATTCGAACAAGAAGCGCTGACCCATCGGCCCGAGCTGTTCGCCACGGCGCTGCGCTATTCGCGCGACGAGCGCGACGCCGAGGACCTCGTTCAAGAGACGCTGATGCGCGCCTACGCGGCGTGGGAACGCTTCGAGCAAGGCACCAACTGCCGTGCCTGGCTATTTCGCATCCTCACCAACAGCTTCATCAGTCAGTGCCGTCGCTCGACCAAAGAGCGCCGCTGGCTCGGCACCGGCGAGCCGATCGTCTCGCCGGCGCGCCGCCGCGCCGCCAGCGATCCCGAAGGCGTGATCGTCGAGCGCGCGCTCAGCGACGAAGTCGTCGCTGCCCTCGACGAGCTGCCCGAAGGGTTTCGTCGTGTGGTGGTGCTCGCCGATCTCGAGGGGCTGAGCTATCGCGAGATCGCGCAGCGGGTGGGCTGCCCCGTGGGCACGGTGATGTCGCGGCTGCACCGCGGCCGGCGCCAGCTGCACGCAGTGCTCGGCGAGTACGCTCGCGAGCAAGGCATCTTCAAGGCCGCCTGATCAACACACGCCGTGCGATACTCGCTGCGGGCGTCCGAGCACGAGCAGAGCGCTAGCTACCGATGCTGCGATGATACGTCGCGGCCGCGTTTGACGTGCATCGAAGTAGTAGGCGCAGGAGAACCGCTTTGCGGCTTCCTTGGTTCCCCTGCGCCGCTCATGCCGAGCAAGTAGCGTCGGCTCGGACGCCCGCCTCTCACGGCAGCCGGTAGGTCAGCTGCACCAGGCCGCCAGGCAGCGCGCGCTGCGCCACCAAGCTGAGCGTCTGTCGCCGCGCGACGCCGGCGAAGAGCGGGTGACCGGCACCGAGGATCACCGGGATCACGGTCACGCACATCTCGTCGACGAGCCCCGCGTCGAGGGCTTGCCGGATCAGCGCGCCACCGTCGATGTAGACGTCCTTGCCGCCGGCGCGGCGCGCAGCGGTCTCGACGAGCGCGCCGATGTCGCCCGCCGCAGCGCTCACCCCGGCGGGCGCGTCGTCGAGCGGGCGGTGTGTCGCGACCACCACCGAGCGCTCGTAGGGCCAAGGGATGCCCATCGCGCGCACGGCGTCGTAGGTCGTGCGCCCCATCAGCAGCGCGCCGACGCCGGAGATGAAGTCGGCGTAGCCGAAGTCGTCTTCTTGGCCTGGCGCTTCGTCGCCCGAGGGCTGCGGCAGCCACGACAGATCGCCGTCGGGCCCGGCGATAAAGCCGTCCAGCGAACAAGCGATGTAGACGCGCAGTCGCGGCATAAACGCGCCGCCTACCAGTCGCGCAGCACGGTGGGCACCGCGTCGATGAGGTCGCTGGCGATCAGCGCACGCTGGCCGCGATGCTTGGCCGCGTGGTCGCCGGCTGCGCCGTGCAGGTAGACGGCGAGCACGAGCGCGTCGGCGGGCGGGTGATGTTGCGCTAGAAACGACCCCACCAGGCCAGTGAGCACGTCGCCCGTGCCACCGCTGCCCATGCCGCTGTTTCCCGTGGGGTTGATCGCAGCGCGGCCATCCGGCTCGGCGATGACGGTGCGCGCGCCCTTGAGCGCGAGGTAGACGCCGTGCTCGACAGCGAAGCCCGTCGCGACGCCGTAGCGGTTGGCCTGCACCTCGGGCACTGGACGTCCGGCTAGGCGCGACATCTCGCCCGGGTGCGGCGTGAGCAGCACCGGCACAGCGGCCTCGGCGAGCACGTCGAGCTGACCGACCAGGTCGTTGAGCGCGTCAGCGTCGATGACAACCGGCACGTGGGCCTCGCGCAAAAGCCGGGTGACGAAGCGCTTGCTTCCCGCGTCGCGCGCTAGCCCGGGTCCGATGGCGATGGCGTCCTTGCCCTCGGCGATGCGCGCCAGGCGCTCGAACAGCACGTCGCTGTCGTCGAGCTCGTGTCCTTCGGCGACCAGCTCGGCGAGCATCAGCTCGCGTGTCTTGTTCTCGAGCGCGCGCACCGTCCGCGCGTCGCTGGCGATGGTGCACAGGCCCACGCCTGCGCGCAGCGCCGCCTCGCCGGCGAGCAGTGCGGCGCCGCTCTTGCCGCGTGAACCCGCGATTAGCAACAAATGGCCGTAGGTGCCTTTGTGGCCCCAGGCGGGCCGCACGATCAGCCGGCGCCGCACGTCATCGCGCTCGAGCAGCTCGGCGCAGAACTCGGCGCGCGCCGCCACGTTGGCCGGCACGCCGATGTCCACCAGGTGCAGCTTGCCGACGCGCTCGAAGCCAGGGTGGCTGACCATGCCGAGCTTGGGATAGGCGAACGTCACGGTGTGGTCGGCTGCGAAGACCACGCCGAGCACCTCGCCGCTGTCGGCGTCGAGCCCCGAGGGTATGTCCACCGCTACGCGCAGCGCGCGCGGCGCGCGGTTGGCGAGCTCGATCACGCGCCGGTAGTGCCCGCCGACCTCGCGCGTGAGGCCGGTACCGAAGATCGCGTCGACGATCACGTCGGCAGCGGCGAAGGCGCCGCTCTCGCGCGCGATATCCGCGTCGTCGACGAGCGGCCGCATGGCACCACCCATCTTCGCCAGCACGTCGTAGTTGAGACGCGCGTCTCCGGCGAGCGCGCTCGGATCGCCGAGCAGCAGCGTCGTCACCTCGGCGCCGCGCGCGATCAGGTGGCGCGCGATGACAAAGCCGTCACCGCCGTTGTTGCCGCCGCCCGCGAGCACCAGCACCGCCGCGCCGCGAAGCGCGCGCTCGACCGCGATCACGTCGACCACGCCGCGTCCGGCCGCCTCCATCAACACCACGCCGGGCAGGCCATACTCCTCGATGCTGAGGCGATCGACCTCGCGGATCTGCGCGCGCGTACAGACCTTCATCGGCCCCCTACCCTTCCTCGTCGGTCGGCAGCTGCTGCGGACCATCAGCCACCACGAACGCGGCTGCCGTGTCGCCTTCGTGGCTGAGGCTCAGATGCAGCGCGGTGACGCCCAGCGCCGCGGCAGCACGCGCGGCCTCGCCGCTGAGCGCGATGCGCGGCAGGCGCTGCTCGTGGGTGCGCACCACCTCGAGCTCGTGCCACGAGAGGCCCTTGGGCACGCCGAGCGCCTTGAGGATCGCCTCTTTGGCGGCAAAGCGCGCGGCGTAGTGCTGCGCCGGGTGGTCGTACGTCTCGCAGTACGCGCGCTCGCCGGGGGTGAAGATCTTCTCGGTGAAGCGCGCACCGAAGCGCTCGATGGTGCGCGCGATGCGCGAGACCGTGACGAGGTCGATGCCGACGCCGCGAACCACCAGCGCCTTCCTCGCTCAGGCGCGGCAGGCGCGCTGCAGGTCGTTGGCGATCGCCTCGGCGAGCCCCTGGATCACCGCCTCGTCGACGCCCTCGACCATCACGCGCGCCTTGGCCTCGGTGCCCGAGTAGCGCACCAGCACGCGGCCGTCGCTGCCGAGCTTGCTCTCGGCGTCGGCGATCAGCTTCTGCACCGACTCGAGCTGCTCGAGCGGCTTCTTCTGATCGACGCGCACGTTGACCAGCACCTGCGGCAACCGTGTCATCACCGAGGCCAGCTCGGAGAGCGGCTTCTGCTCGCGCACCATCGCCGCGAGCACCTGCAGCGCGCCGACGATGCCGTCGCCGGTGGTGACGTGGTCGAGGAAGATCAAGTGGCCCGACTGCTCGCCGCCGAGGTTGTAGCCTCCGCGGCGCATCTCGTCGACGACGTAACGGTCGCCGACGTTCGTGCGCACGAGCTTCGCCCCCGCGGAGGTGATGCAGTGCTCGAGGCCGAGGTTGCTCATCACCGTGGCGACGAGCGTGTTCTTCTGCAGGCGGCCCGCCTTGAGCATGCGCGTGGCGATCAGCGCCATGATCGAATCGCCGTCGACGACCTCGCCCTTCTCGTCGGCGACGATCACGCGGTCGGCGTCACCGTCGAGGGCGATGCCGATGTTGGCGCCGTGCTCGAGCACGTGCGCCTTGAGGTTCTGCGGATACAGCGCGCCGCAGTTGTCGTTGATGTTGCGGCCGTTGGGGTCGACGCCGAGCCGCACCACGTCGGCGCCGAGCTCTTCGAGGATGATCGGCGCGACTCGGTAGGCGGCGCCGTTGGCGCAGTCGACGACGACCTTGACGCCCTCGAGCGACAGCTCGTCGGGAAAGGTTTTCTTGGCGAACTCGATGTAGCGGCCGATGACTTCTTGGATGCGCAGCACGCGGCCGACACGCTCGGACGAGACGCGCCCGTCGTCGAGCTCGTCGCCGGCCTGCGTCATCAGGCGCTCGAGCTCGAGCTCGGTCTCGTCGGGCAGCTTGAAGCCGTCGCTGGCGAAGACCTTGATGCCGTTGTCTTGGTAGGGGTTGTGGCTGGCCGAGATCACGACACCCGCGTCGGCGCGCATGCTCGCCGTCAGGTGCGCGATGGCTGGCGTGGGCAGCGGGCCGGTGAGCAGACACTCGGCACCCATCGAGCAGATGCCGGCCGAGAGCGCCGTCTCGAACATGTAGCAGGAAAGGCGCGTGTCCTTGCCGACGACGATGCGGCGACGCGTGTCTCGCTGGCGGAAGAGATGAGCCACCGCGCGACCGAGCTTGAGCGCGACCTCGACGGTCATCGGGTAGACGTTGGCGACGCCGCGAACGCCGTCGGTTCCGAAGAGCTCTCTCTTTGCCATCAGGCCGTTCCCCGTTTTGCAGTGCGAAGTCGCTCGCCGCGAAACGGTCGCCCGCGGCAAATCAACGGCTGAGAGTCGGCCGAAGGGCCTGATCCTGTCAAGCGCGGCGCACCGCGTCGGCGACGCGTATGGCAGGCATCAGCTCGGCCACGTCGTGCACGCGCAGCATCTCGGCCCCCTGCGCGATGCCGATGGCGGCGGCCGCCGCCGTGCCCATCACGCGCTGCTGCGCCGGCGCGCCGGTCACGCCGCCGATGAACGACTTGCGCGACGGCCCGAGCATCAACGGGTAGCCGATCTCCTCGCGCAGCCGCTCGGTGGCCGCCAGCAGCGCGAGCGTGTGCTCGGCGCGCTTGCCGAACCCAAAGCACGGGTCGACGAAGATGCGCTCGGCGGCGATACCGGCCGTGACCGCCTGACGCACGCGCGCCTTGAGCTCGTCGATGACCTCGGCGACCACGTCGTCGAACGACACGTCGTGCATCATCGTCGCCGGCTCGCCGCGCAGGTGCCCGATGATCACGCTCGCGCCAAGCTCGGCCACCGTCGCCGTCATCGCCGCATCGAGCTGCAGCCCGCTCACGTCGTTGACGATGCTGGCCCCGGCGCCCACCGCCGCGCGCGCGACCTCGGCCTTGTAGGTGTCGATGGAGATCGGCACGCCGACGCCCTCGTCACTTGCCAGCCGCTCGATCACCGGCAGCACACGCGCGAGCTCTTCGTCGGCCGGCACCGGCGTGCTGCCTGGCCGTGTCGACTCGCCGCCGACATCGATCGCGTGCGCCCCCGCGGCCACCAGCTCGCGCGCCCGCGCCACCGCGCGCTCCACATCATCGAACTGCCCGCCGTCCGAGAACGAGTCGGGCGTCACGTTGAGCACGCCGAAGACGATCGTCTCCGACCAATCCCAAACGTGACCAGCGACTTCAACGGGCGGGTGGATCGGCATAGCGGCGAAGCTCGCGCAGCGAGCGAGCCTACAAACCTGAAGCCTGAAGCCTGAAGCCCCTAGGACTTGGACGGATCCTCGCTCAGCGACGGCAGCGGCGACGGCGAGCCGAACAGAGAGCGCTTCTCTTCCTTCTCGTCCTCTTCGTCCTTGCTGTCGTCCACCGGCTTTTCGACTTCGGCCTCGCCGTCGTCGTCCTTCTCGCCCCTGGCGTTGGGCAGCGGCTCGCCAGCGAGCACGGCGTCGATCTGCTTGGCGTCGAGCGACTCGTGCTCGAGCAGCGTCTCGGAGAGCTGGACCAGCTGATCGCGCTTCTCTTCGAGGATCTTCTTGGCCTGCTCGTAGGACTCTTCGACGATGCGCTTGACCTCGCCGTCGATGCGCTCGGCGGTGTGCTCGCTGTAGTTGCGCGTGCGGTTGATCTCGCGACCGAGGAAGATCTGCTCTTCGCGCTTGCCGAACGCCAGCGGGCCGAGCGCCTTGCTCATGCCCCACTCGCAGACCATCTTGTGCGCGATGTCGGTGGCGCGTTCGATGTCGTTGCCGGCGCCGGTGGTGAGCTGGCCGAAGGTCAGCTCCTCGGCGATGCGGCCGCCCATCAGGATCGCGATGGTGTGGCGCGCGAACTCGGCGCTCATGCTGAGGCGGTCTTCCTCGGGCAACTGCTGGGTCAGGCCGAGCATGCCCTGACCGCGCGGGATGATCGTGACCTTGTGCACCGGGTCTGCCCCCGGCACCGACTTGGCGACGATCACGTGGCCCGCCTCGTGGTAGGCCGTGGTGCGCTTCTCCTTGTCGGAGATGATCAGCGAGCGCCGCTCGCTGCCCATCAGCACCTTGTCCTTGGCGAACTCGAAGTCCTCCATGCCGACGCGGTCCTTGTTGACGCGCGCTGCGGCAAGGGCCGCCTCGTTGACGAGGTTTTCCAGGTCGGCGCCGGAGAAGCCGGGCGTGCCGCGCGCGACGACCTCGAGGTCGACGTCGTCGTCGATGGGGGTGCGGCGCGTGTGCACCTCGAGGATCTTGGCGCGGCCGCGCACGTCGGGGCGCGGCACGACGATGCGGCGGTCGAAGCGGCCGGGACGCATCAGCGCGGGGTCGAGCACGTCGGGACGGTTGGTGGCGGCGATGAGGATCACGCCCTCGTTGCTCTCGAAGCCGTCCATCTCGACGAGCAGCTGGTTGAGCGTCTGCTCGCGCTCGTCGTGTCCGCCGCCGAGGCCGGCGCCGCGGTGGCGGCCGACAGCGTCGATCTCGTCGATGAAGATGATGCAGGGGGCGTTCTTCTTGCCCTGCTCGAACAGGTCGCGCACGCGCGAGGCGCCGACGCCGACGAACATCTCGACGAAGTCAGAGCCCGAGATGGAGAAGAACGGGACGCCGGCCTCGCCCGCGATGGCGCGCGCCAGCAGCGTCTTGCCGGTGCCCGGCGCGCCCATCAGCAGCACGCCCTTGGGGATGCGGCCGCCCAGGCGCGTGAAGCGCTTGGGGTCCTTGAGGAACTCGACGATCTCCTCGACTTCCTCTTTGGCCTCCTCGACACCCGCCACGTCCTCGAACGTGACCTTGTTCTGGTGGTCGGAGAGCAGCTTGGCCTTGGACTTGCCAAAGCTCATCGCCTTGCCGCCCCCGGCCTGCAGCTGCCGCATGAAGAAGAAGAAGATCACGAACAAGAAGATCATCGGCAGCCACGAGATCAGCACCGACTGCCAAAAGGAGCTCTCGTCGGGCTGCTCGATGGCGTACGCGATGCCCGACTTGTCGAGCTTTTCACGCAGCTTGCTGTCGAGCTTCTGGCCGGTCGTGCGGACCTTTTTGCCCTCGTACTCGACCGTGTACTTGGTGCCCTTGATGGTGAGCTTTTTGATCTTCTCTGGGTTCTTCTCGATGTCAGCGATGAGCTGCGAGAAATCGAGCTTGCCCTCGTCCTTGCTGGGCGTCGTGAACAGGTTGTAGATGCTCACGAACATCAGGATCAGGAGGACCCAGAGCAGTATGGTCTTATGCGATTGCTTCATCTTCCCTTAGCCTAACACTCGCCGCCGCTCGATGAGTAGCGCCGGCTGGCCTTCCGTCGGGCGCGTGTTGTAGGCCTGCCTCACTCCGATGATGGCAAGGATCCGTTCGTCGCGCTCGGCCCCACATACCAGAAGCACGACCTCGGCGCGAGCACGTCGAGCTATCTTGGTATCGACGAGCACGCGCGCAACCTTTCTACGCTGATTTCGCGCTATTTCAATGCGGTCGCCGGGCCGGGCGCCCCGCAGTCGCAGCGGGAACTCCACTGCTTCCAGAAGGATAGCATGCAATTGCTCAGGTGATTGCTCAGCCGACTGCTGAGCTGGGCTCTGCTCGACGCCGGCTTGCTGCCCCGCGAGGCGCAGGCGCAGCATGCCCCCCGCTGTCTCGAGCTCGAGGCCGTCGCCTTCGAGCGCAGCGCGCGCGACGTGCCGCTCGCCGACCACGTCACCCGCGACAAAGGGGGGCGCGTCGCTCGGCGGCTCGAAGCGCAGCAGCCCGCCCTCGACCGCGACGAGCGTGCCAGGCCAAGACAGCGCGCGCGCCTCGCCGTCGCTGCGGGCGAGCAGCGCGTCGAGGTCCTCGAGGTGGCGGCGATCGAGCCGGCGCGTGCTGCCGCGGATTTCGGCGAAGGCCGCCCGCGCCACGTGGTGGCGAAGGCCCGCCGGCAGCGCCGCGAAGCCGGCCAGCTCGATGCCCCCACCCCCGCTGCCTACGTCGCCCTCGCCGCCCTCGCCGCGCTCGCCGCCCACGCCCCGCAGGCGCTCGAGCTCGCGCGCGGCGACCCAGCGCAGCGCATCGTGCTCCTCGGCGGCGTTTTGCGCCACGCGGCAGAGCGCCTCGACGATCCGTGGATTCTCCGCCGCGAGCAGCGGCATCACGTGCCGTCGCAGGCGGTTGCGCAGATAGTCGTCGCCCGCGTTGGTCGGATCCTGCACCGGCTCGATGCCGCGCCGCGCCAGCTCGGCCTCGATCGCGTCGCGACGCATCTCGAGCAGCGGCCTCGACCAAACCAGGCCATCGTGCTCGTCACGCGCCGCCATCGCGCTCAGGCCGGCGCTGCCGCTGCCGCGCACGAGCCGCATCAGCACCGTCTCAGCCTGATCGTCGGCGGTGTGGCCGAGCGCCACCGTCCGCGCGCCGACCTCTGCGGCGATGTCGGCCAGCGCCGCCACGCGCGCCTCTCGAGCCCATGCCTGCACGTTGCCCGACGACGCGCTCGGCTCGAGCCGGCGCCCGACGAAGCGCGCGCCCAGCCTCTCGGCGAGCGCTCGCGCGCGCTCGGCCTCGTCGGCCGACTCGGGGCGCAGGCCGTGGTCGACGTGCGCGGCCACCACCTCCGGCACGCGCGGCAGCGCCAGCTCGCCCACCACCTCGCGCGCCAGCGCGAGCAGCAGGCTAGAGTCGGGTCCGCCCGAGAAAGCGACCACCAGCGACGACCGCTCGAGCGCCTCGCGCAGCAGCTGGCGCGGGTCAGTCTGGCTAGTCTTCATTGAGCCGCGCGACGAGCTCGTCGCGCGTGCACAGGCCCTTGTCGATGAGCAGGCCCATCAGCCGACGCAGCACCTTCTCGTCACGCTCGAGCAGCGCCTTGAGCTGCGCCACCTCGGTGCGAAGCGCCTCGAGCTGGCCGCTGCTCGGTGACGCTACCGGCTGCGGCACCGCCGGCAGATCGCCGGTCGGGACCGAGCGCGCGCGCCGATTGGCGCCGTAGCCCGGCAGCGCGCCGGCGCCTCCGCGAACGGGGCCGACGCGCTCGAGGTCGACTTGCCGCGCGCCGCCCGTGTCGCCCGCCAGCTCGACCATGCTCGCGTTGACCGGCCAGGGCGCCGCGCCGTAGGTCTCGGCGACGCCGGCGTCGGCGCGCGTGGGCGTGGCGCGGCGCGCGGCGATGTTGGCCTCTTCCATCGACACGCCCGTGTAGCCGACGCGGATCGCGGCGTCGATGGCCACTGGCCCGGCGAGATAGGGGCGCACGTTGCAGCGGGTCTTGATGCGGATCTGATCGAAGGTCTCGAGATTGGTGGGATCGGCCATGGCGACGTCGAGAAAGCGCCCGCGGTCCTGGTAGCCGAAGGGCACGCAGAGATGCCGCTGGCAAAAGGCCAGGTCGAGCTGCTGGAGCGCCGCCGGGGCGAGCTGGCGCCCGTTGAGCTGCACGGCCGGGATGTTGAGCTGTTGGCTCAGAATGCCGACCATGGCGTCCTCGCTGACGGCGCCCATCTCGACGAGCACGCGCCCGAGCGGGCGGCCGTACTTTCTCTGCTCGCCGAGGGCCGACGACAGCTGCAGGTCGTCGATGACGCCCGCTTCTACCAGCAGCTCTCCCAAGCGCTTGCGCGCCATTCACACCTCCTGAGTCGGGCAGATCTTTGCGCGAGTGGTGAAATTGTCAAACAAAGGTGTGGCCTTCGCATTGACGACCGAAGCGCCGGGGCTTAAACGAACGCCCCATGAGCGACACCTCTACCTCGAGCCCGAGCCGCGAGCCGCTCGGACAGCGCACCGTGGCCCTCTCGCCGCAGCGTGCGCTGTGGGCGTTGCTCGAGCAGTCCGACGCGCGCGCCAAGGTGCGGGCGCTCAGCAGCGTCGAGCTCAATCGGCGTGTCGCCGAGCTGGGGCTCTACGACGCGCACGAGCTGCTGGCGCTGGCCAGCGGCGAGCAGCTGCGCGAGGTCGTCGACATGCAGGTCTGGATCGGCGACCGCCTCGACAGCGAGGAGCTGCTCGACTGGGCCGCCTCGCTGGCCCGCGTCGAGCGCGAGGCCAGCGACGGCGACGCACAGCCGCTGCAAGCGCTCGACGTCGAGCTCGTGGGCTGGCTGCTGCGCACGCAGTGCGACATCTACCTCGTGCGCGAAGACGAGGTGCCCGACGAGCCGCGCGGCGTGCTATGGCCAACCCCCGATGGCTGGTTCGTGCTCGACGTCGTCACCGGCGCGCACCCTGACGACGAGGACGAGCACGACGGCGACGACGCCGCGAGCGACGGCGCGGCGGAGGGCGACAGCGGGCGTGCCCAGCAGCTCATCGCGGTGCTCGAGCGCATGTATCGCGACGACCCCGACGCGGCGCGCAAGCTGCTCCAGGCCACCGCCTGGGAGCTGCCCTCGCAGCTGGAGGAGTACGCCTACCGCTGGCGCAACGGCCGCCTCGCCGACCTCGGCTTCGCCGATCCGCTCGAGGCGCTCGGCATCTACGCGTACCTCGATCCGGCATCGGTGACGCCCGACGAAGGCAGCGAAGATCGCCCGATGGCCAGCGATCCCGAGCCCGTCGGCGAGACAAGCCTCGTCAGCGCGATCCCGGGCGCGAGCGACTCGCTGTGGTCGCGCGCCGTCGCGGGGCTCGACGCCGAGACCGCCGAGCGGCTGGCGCGATCGGCGATGGCCGTCGCCAACCGCACGCTCTCGGCCGACCGCGTGCCGCCGGGCGACCTCGAGCTGGCGCGCGAGTGCCTCGAAGCGCTGCACTGGCGCCTCAACCTCGGCCTCGAGCACCTTTCGGATGGAGACGTCACACGCGCGCGCGCCGCGCTTGCGCGCGTGGCCCTCTCGCGCATCGCGCGCGTCGGCCACAGCCTGACGCTCGAGCTGCGCCAGCGGCTGCTGGCGATCACGCGCAGCCAGCGCCTCGGCGCGCGCCCCGGCCGCGTGGACTATCTCGGCGCGCCGCTGGCCGACCGGCTGCCGCCGCTGCTCGCCGCTCGGCCGCAGCTGTTCGACGAGGCGCGCAACGCGCTGCGCCCCTTCGGCACGCGCGAGGACCTGGCGCTGGCCCAGCGCTGGATCGACGAGACGGCGCTCGTCGCGCGGCTGGTGCCCGCCGACGCGATCCCCAACGACCCGCCCGAGACCCTCACGCTGGGCGCCATCTTCTGCACCAAGGCGATCAACCGCGTGCTCGACGACCGCGTCGGGCCGCTCGATCAGCAGGCGCTCGAGCGCCTGGTGCGAGACCACATGCACGCCGGCGAGATTTCGCCCACGCTGCGCCGAACCTTGCGCGAGATCGCCGCCGAGCGGCTCGCCGGCAGCGGTCTCGAGGATCATCCGGCGCTCGCGACCGTGCTCGAGCGTTGGCAGGCGCAGCTCGAGGCCGAGCTCGGCTCGCTCTCGCCGCAGGACATAGACCCGCGCTTCGTCGGCGGGCTCTACGTAATTTCCGACTCTTGACGCGCCCCCCGGGCAGGGTGGTATGCCCTGCGCCGCGAGGACGTTGTCTCGCGGGGCCGACGGGCCCGGGAAGCTATCTCGCGGGGCCGGACGGGCCCTGGAATTTTTGCCACATCGCGACGGTTTCGCCTCGCAACGCTCTCTACCCTGCGATCACGCCAGCGGCGTCCCGCGCCGCTCGTCAACGTGACAGGAGTCAATACGAATGCCGCAGACGATGATCGAGGTGAAAGACCTCGCCAAGGACTACGGCCTCGTCAAAGCCTTGCGCGGGATCTCCTTCGAGGTCCCCGCCGGCGAGGTGCTCGGCTTCCTCGGGCCCAACGGCGCTGGCAAGACGACGACCATGAAGATCCTGACCTGCTTCATGGCGCCGACGGCCGGCACCGCCACGGTCAACGGCAAGAACGTGCTCGACCACTCGCTCGAGGTGCGGCGCGCCATCGGCTACCTGCCGGAGAACACGCCCATCTACACCGACATGACCTCGCTCGAGTTCCTGCAGTTCATCTGCTCGGTGCGCGAGATCCCGCACAACCAGCGCAAGAAGCGCATTCGCGAGCTGGCGGAGGTCTGCGGGCTGTTGGACGTCCTCGCCAAGCCCATCGGCGACATGTCCAAGGGCTATCGCCAGCGCGTCGGGCTCGCACAGGCGATGCTGCACGACCCACCGATCCTGATCCTCGACGAGCCGACGAGCGGCCTCGACCCGAACCAGATCGTCGAAGTGCGCGAGCTGATCAAAGAGATCGGCAAAGAGAAGACCGTCATCCTCTCGACGCACATCTTGCCCGAGGTGCAGGCCACCTGCGGTCGCGTGATCATCATCGCCGACGGCAAGTTGGTCGCCGACGGCTCGCCCGACCAGCTGGCCGCCGGCCAGAGCAAGAACAGCTACCGCGTGCTGATCGACCCCGACAAGAACGAGGGCTCGCCGTACCGCGGCGGCAACGGCTCGCTGGTGCGCGCGCTCTCGGTGAAGCTCGAGTCGATCAAGGGCGTCAAGTCGGTCAAGGAGTCGGGCGGCGAGGACGACGCCATCGGCCTGTTGATCTCGGCCGACGGCGACGCCGACCTGCGGCGCGAGATCGCGCGCTGCGCCCGTGACAACGGCTGGCTGTTGCTCGGCATGCAGCGGCACCACGCCACGCTCGAGGACGTGTTCCGTCGCCTGACCGGCAAGAAGGCCTCGTCGGCGCCGACCAAGCTCGAGTCGACCAAGCCCAAGGCCGAGGACGAGGACGGCGAAAAGGACAGCGGCGCGGTCTCGGCCAGCGAGAGCAAGGCCGACGAGAAGGACGAGCGCGACGCAGACGCCGAGGCGGACGTGAAGGTGGACGCGGACAAGGCGGACGCGGACAAGGCGGACGCGGACAAGCCGGACGCGGACAAGGCGGACGCCGAAGAAGACGAGGCTGTCGAGGAAGAGAAGAAGGAGAAGTCCAAATGAGCGTTGGCAAGACGCTGACTATTGCCCGGCGCGAGCTCGGCACCTACTTCAACTCGCCGGTGGCCTACATCGTCATCAGCGCGTACCTCGTCGCCAGCGGCGCGCTGTACTTCCTGCAGGTGTTTCTGATCAAGGAAGCCACCCTGCGCGACTTCTTCGCCGTGCAGCCGCTGCTGTTCATCTTCTTCGCGCCGGCGATCTCCATGCGCCTGCTCGCCGAGGAGAAGCGCTCGGGCACCGTGGCGATGCTCTTCACGCTGCCGCTCGACGACTGGGACGTGGTGATCGGCAAGTTCCTCGCCGCCATGTCGGTGATGGGCGTCGGCGTGCTGCTGACGCTGGCCTATCCGATCACGATCTCGCGCCTCGGCCCGCTCGACTGGGGCGCCACCATCGCCGGCTACGTTGGCCTGCTGATGATGGGCGGCGCGTACATCGGCATTGGCTTGATGGCCTCGAGCTGGACCAAAAACCAGATCGTGGCCTTCATCATCGCCTTCATCGGCAGCTTCGGCCTCTATCTGGTGGGCAAGCTGCTGCCGCTGATGCCGGCCTCGCTGGCGCCGATGCTGCGCTACATCAGCCTCGACACGCACTTCGCCAACATCGCGCGCGGCGTGCTCGATAGCCGCGACATCGTCTACTACCTGTCGATCATCGGCGGCTGCTTGTTTCTGGCCAAGCAGTCGCTCGACAGCCGGCGCTGGCGCTAAGGGAGGCACCGACGATGGCTGATCTCAAACGCGGCGGCAACGCGATCCTCTACACCGTGCTGGCCATTGGCGCGGTGGTGTTCGTCAACATCATCTCGTCCAACGTCTTCGGCCGCATCGACATGACCGAGGACAAGGTCTACAGCCTCAGCCAGGCCAGCAAGAACCTGGTCGGCAAGCTGCCCGACCGGCTGACGGTCAAGGCCTTCATCAGCGGCGACATGCCCGAGCACCCGCAGCTCAAGGCGCTCGAGCGCTACCTGCGCGACATGCTCGACGAGTACGCGGCGCACTCCAACGGCAAGCTGGTGTGGGAGGCGCTCGATCCATCCGGTGACAAGAAGGTCGCCGAGGAGGCGCGGCGCCTCAAGGTCAGCCCGCGCAGCCTCGCCGTCTACGGGCAGACCAAGTCGTCGGTGGCGCAGGCCTACCTCGGCGTGGCCTTCCAGTACGGTGGCAAGGTCGAGGCGATCCCCTTCGTCGCGCGCATGGGCGACCTCGAGTACCAGATAAGCTCGGCGATTCGGCGCCTGACCACCAAGAAGCGCAAGGTCGGCTTCACGACGGGACACGGTGAGCCGTCGCTGTTTCGCGGGCTGCGCATCGCCAAAGCCCAGCTCAAGGACTACGACGTCGTCTCGGTCAACCTCAAGGACGGCAAGAAGGACATCCCCAAGGACGTCGACATCCTCGTCGTCGCCGGCCCGACCAAGCGCTTCGCGCCGCGCGCCAAGTTCGAGCTCGACGCGTATCTGATGCGCGGCAAGGCGCTGCTGTTTCTCGTCGACGGGATGGTGCTGCAGACGCCGCGCGGGCAGTTCGGCGGCCGCGCGCCACCTCGTATCGCGCGCGCCAACAACACCGACCTCGACGACATGCTCGAGTACTGGGGCGTCAAGCTCGGCGAAGACATCATCTTCGACCGGCAGAGCCAGCGCGTGCAGCTGCCCGTCGGCAACGGGCAGGCCGTGGTCACCGACTACCCCGGCTTCCCGGTGGTGACGGACCTCGACAAGGAAAACCCGATCACGCGCAAGCTCAAGGCCTACGTCTCGATCTTTCCCTCGTCGGTGCAGCTGACCGGGGACGCGAAGTCCAACAAGGGCGGCCTCAAGGGCGTGGTGCTGGCCAAGAGCTCGCAAGCGAGCTGGCGTCACACCGGGTTCTTCCTGTTCGATGCGCTGCGCCAGCCCAAGCCGAGCAAGGACGTCGGCCCGCATCCGCTGGGCGTCACCGTCTCCGGCACCTTCAAGTCGTTCTACGACGGCAAGCCCAAGCCGCCGGTGGGGCCGGCCAAGCCGAAGAAGGAGAAGGTGCAGGCGCCGGCGGGCAAGAAGAAGAGCCCGCCCTCGGCGCGCCTCGTCGTCTTCGGCGACAGCGACATCGTCAAGGACCAGTTCCTCGGCCTGTCGCAAGGCGCCAACCTGAGCCTGCTGCTCAACGCCGTCGACTATCTGGCGCAGGACGAGACGCTGATCGGCATCCGCACCAAGTCGCAGACGCGGCGGCCGATGAAGGAGATCGAGGACAGCGACGCGCTGTGGGCCAAGGTCTTCAACATCGCCGGCCTGCCGCTGTTGTTCATCGGCATCGGGGTCGTGCGTTGGCGCCTGCGCCGCGCGCGCCGCGTGCGTGACGCCGAGGAGGTGTCGCGGTGAACAAGAAGACCCTGATGGCCCTCGCCGTCTTCATCGTGCTGGGCGGCCTCGCCTGGTACGTGCTCAAGAAGCCGCCCAAGGGCCAGCGCGTTGGCGAACGTCCGCGCCCGGTGCCCGAGCTCAAGCAGGACGACATCTACAAGGTCACGCTCGCCCGCAAGGACAAGAAGACCATCGTGCTGGTCAAGAGCGGCGACGGCAAGAAGGCGACCTGGTCGCTGGAGCAGCCGGTCAAGTACAAGGCCGACAAGTTCGCGGCCGAGCAGCTCGTCGACAAGCTGACCAAGCTCTCGTTCGGCGACCTGGTGACCGAGCAGCAGAAGAACCACGCACAGCACCAAGTCGACGAGAAGTCGGGCGTGCACGTGACGGTGGCCAACAAGGCGGGCAAGACGGTGGCCGATCTGTGGATCGGCAAGATCGTCTCCGGCTACACGATGGTGCGCCCCAACGGCAAGAACGGCGTCTGGCAAGCGGCGGGGCCGATCGCGCACGCGTTCAAGAAGGACGCCAAGGACTGGCGCGACCGCACGATCTTCAAATTCAACCGCCACGACTTTCGCCACATCGACGTGACGACGGCGGCAGGCACGGTCTCGTTGGCGCGCAAGGACAAGAAAGCGCCGTGGACCATCGAGAAGTCGCCGCGACCAATCAAAGACATCGAGAAGTCGCAGATCTCGGGCATGGTCTCGTCGCTCTACTCGCTGACGGCCTACAGCTTCGCCGACGACGTCAAGCCGGCCGACGCCGGGCTCGACAAGCCGCAGGGCAGCGTGTCGTTCAAGCTCGCTGACGGCAAGAGCTACACGCTGCACATCGGCAAGAACAAGAAGGACGACTTCTACGTCAAACGCGGCGACAGCGATCAGGTCTTCGTCATCAAGCGCTACACCGTCGACCAGCTGATGAAACGTCCGGTGGACTTCCGCTCGATGAAGATCATGAGCTTCAAGCCGGACGACGTCGTCTCGATGACGTTCTCGAAGCTCAACATCAAAAAGCGCGATCAGGTCACGCTGACGCGCAAGGGCAAGACCTGGGTCGGCGACGGCAAGAAGATCAAGAGCGACAAGAAGGTCAAGACCACGCTGTCGGTGTTGTCGCGGCTGCGGGCGGATCGCTGGGCGCACTACGACGCCGCCGCCTATGGCCTCGACAAGCAGCCGTCGTGGATCATCACGGTCACGCTCAAGGACAAGACCAAGTACGAGCTGAAGATCGGCGAGACCGAGAAGGACGGCTTCTACGGCGCGCAGAAGACGGGCGAGAAGGACCTCTACGCGCTGCGCAAGTACAAGCTGGGACAGATCACGCTCGAGCCGAAGAACTTCAAGTAGCTCGGCCTCGGGCCTCGGGCCTCGGGCCTGGGGCCTCGGGCCTCGGGCCACTGGGCCTCGGGGGCGCTGGCTGAGGTAGAGTGTGTTGATGCGCAGCTTCCTCGCCGCCCTGCTCTTCTGCTCCGCGGTCGCCGTGCCGGCGGCGGCGGCTCCTGCCGCCAAGCCGGCCGACCTCGCGGGCGCGGTGGCCAAGCGGCTCGCGTCGCGGCTCGGCGTGCCGGTCAAGATCGGCGAGCTGGTCTACCGGCTCTTTCAGGGCACGTTCGTAGTGGGCAACCTGCGCATCGGGCCGGCGGGGGCGCCGTTTCTTTCGTTGGGCAGCGCCGAGATCCGGCTCGCCTCGATCCGCAACCGGCGCCATCTGAGCAGCCTCGAGGCGAGCAACGCGCGCGCGCGCGTGCCGCTGGCCTGGCTCACGCGACGCATACGGCGCCGCCTGCCCGCCACCGAGGCGCTCTCGCTAAAC
Source organism: Myxococcales bacterium (assembly GCA_020431405.1). Classification (GTDB taxonomy): domain Bacteria; phylum Myxococcota_A; class Polyangia; genus JAGQIK01. Next base: position 45,891 of record JAGQIK010000101.1, on the reverse strand, counting down.
GACCTGCGGCTCGACAAGGCGCGCGTGGTGGTGGTGGACGGTGCGCGACGCGCGCTCAGCGTCGAAGGGCTATCGGTGCGCGGCAGCGGCCTCAAGGTCAGCTCGGCGCGGGTCGGACAGCTGCCGAAGGCTTCGGGTCAGCTGCGCATCAAGGCGCGGCGCGCGCAGCTCGGCGCCATCGAGGCGAGCGACATCGAGATCGTCGCGCGCCTCGACGCCCATGGGCTGACCGTCGAGCTGCTCGAGGCCAAGATCCTCGGCGGCAAGGTCTCGCTGAGCGGCCGCGTGCCGCTGCGCGGGCTCGTCATCGGCCGCATCAACCTGCGCGGCAACGCGCGCGTGCAGCCGCAAGGCAAAGGCTCGCCGCGCTGGGCCGGCTCGGTGACGCTAGGTGGCACGCTGCGCGGCGGCGTGCGGCTGCGCGGGCGGCTGCACCGCGTGGGCGGCAGCGGCAAGGTCACGCCGGCCAAGGGCAGCGCGCCCAAAGCGCCCAAGCTGCGGCTCGACGTGCGGCTGGGCAAGCGGCACCGGCTGCGCGGGACGCTCGCGCGCTGGACGCTTCGCTAGCAGGGCCTCGGGCGTCGGGCGTCGGGCGTCGGGCGTCGGGCGTCGGGCCTCGGGCCTCGGGCCTCGGGCCTCGGGCCTCGGGCCTCGATCGGGCTCGTGGAGGGGCTCCGGGCTTCAGGCTTCGGGTCGAACCGGCGGCTCGCGCTTCGCGCTTCGCACCACATAGGCGCGGGCGCAAAAAACGCGTGAAGCGGGACATCGGGGGTGAGCCGCTGCTAAGCAGCGGCGAGGGGGACTGGGACAGCACCCCTAAGCGAAACTGGAGACGGCAGGCGCGCGCACGCGCGACTGCGGTCTACTTCTCTCGTTCTTTGATGCGCTGCTGAAACGAGTACGGCCGGTGCGAGCGCGCGCGCCGTCCGCCGCCGCGCTTGCTGCCCGTCCCCTCGTCAGCAAAGTCGTCGTCGTCGCCTTCCATCGGCGTGCCCCCCGACGACTCCACCACCTCGAGACCCGGCTCGGCGGCGAGCGCCTCGGCGTGGCTGCTGGCGCTGGCGTGCACCGCCTCGAGCGAGACGTCCTCGGCCCCGTCGACTGGCTGGTCGTCGTCGCCGCCGCCGTCGAAGCCGCCGCCCTCGGGCGTGTCCTCGGGCTCCTCGTCCTTCATCTCGAGCTCGTCGAGCGGGTTGTCGAGAAACAGCACCGCGCCGCGCGGCTCGAGGTAGTCCTTGGACTCGGTGGACTTGTAGAAGTCCTCGAGGACCTCGTCGACGGTCGAATAGCGGTCCTCGGGATCGTCCTGGGTCAGCTTGTCGAACAGATCGTCGATGACCTTCGGCAAGCCTTCGTGAAGCTCGGTGGGCATCGCCGAGCGGCGGCCCGGCAGCTTACGAGCGAGCATCTCGTAGAAGATGATGCCGACAGCGTAGAGGTCGGAGCGCTTGTCGAGCGACTTGGGCGAGGTGAACAGCTCCGGCGCCATATAGGCCACCGAGCCCATGCCGACATAGACGTGCTGGATCACCGCTTGGTCGCGCTCGACCACGCGCGCCATGCCGAAGTCGGTGATGCGCACGTTGCCCGAGCGATCGAAGAGGATGTTCTCGGGCTTGAGGCCGCGGTGGATCACGCCGCGCTGGTGGGCGTGACCGAGGCCGTGCAGGATCTGTAGGAAGACCTTCACCGACAGCTCGGGCGGAATCTTCTCGGCGCGCTTGAGCACGCGGCGCAGGCTGCCGCTGCTGACGTACTCGCTGACGAGGTACGGGTAGTCGCGCGAAGTGTTGCCGTCGAGGATCATCGCGATGTTGGGATGCGAAAGCTGCGCCGCCTTGCGCGACTCCTCGTCGAAGCGGCGCACGATCTCTTGGCGCTGCGGCTCGGTGAAGAAGCCGAACAGCTCGCGGATCTCCTTGAGCGCCACGTCGCGTCCGAGCGGGACCTGTCGCGCCAGGTACACCGTGCCGATGCCGCCCGAGCCGAGCGTGGAGAGCTTCTCGTAGCGCTCGTCGATGCGCGCCGCGCCGCCGCCGCCGCCGCCGCCGCCGCTCGTGCCGCCGCCGCCGGGTGCGTTCTGGCTGCCCGATCCGCGACGCCGCGCGCGCGCGTTGCTGTCTTCCTTGCCGCTGCGCGTGCGCGCCAGGATCGGCCGAAAGTGGTGCACGACATCGATCACCAGCTCGGCCATCTTCTCGCCGCTGACCACGCGCTCGCCGTCGCTGGTGGTGCTGATCAGGTGCGTGGCGCGATCGTAGGTCAGGTATCCGAAGCGCTCGAGGAAGTTGACGTAGTCGAGCAACCGCAGCGAGACCGACTTCTCGCACTGACGCCGCAGATCCTCGTACTGCACCTCCTGCGGGTACGCGCCGGAGTTGAGGATGCTGTCGAGGATGAAGCGCGCCTCCTGGGCGACGACTTCCTTAGTCAGTTTCCCTTTGCCTTCCATAGCCTGCCGAGACTACCGCCAAAGGAGAGTCACGAGCAAACTAAGGTTGTCGCTCGCTACGCTCGCTCTCGCCCTTCGGGCCCGCGAGTTCGCAGCCATGGTGGCGAAGTTGTCGGCCGTTGACCCTCGAGCAGCGCTGCGGCATATTGCCGCCGCCGAACCACCACGAGGCCACCGACGGACATGAAGCTGTACAGCGCCAAAGTCCCCATCATCGCGCGGGACATCATCCGCCAGCTGACCAGCGCCGGACAGATCGAGGTCACCGACGTCGAAGAGGCCGAGCTCGACATTCAGAGCGTGCTCAAGGAGTACATCCGGCGCGACCGCGAGCTGACCGAGGCGGCCAAGGACGTCATCGAGAAACGCGGCCTCTCGCACGGGCAGTTCGGCAAGGTCAAGCGCATGCTCGCCGACCAGCGCAAGCACGGCCTCGGCGAGGAAGGCATCATCTGGATGTGCGGTCAGATCTCCGAGACCTTCATGCAGTCGAAGTTCATCGAGGAGATCTTCGCCACCGATGTCGAGCTGCGGAAGTCGATGACCGAGATCCTGCGCCGCCACATGATGGTCGACGAGGAGCTCGACGAGGAAGTTCGCGCCAAGATCCGCAACCTGCAGGAGGGCACGAGCTCGTGGGACGTCGAGTACGCCAAGGTCATGGAGCAGATCAAGCGCAGGCGCGGCCTCGCATCCGACTGACCGGCGACCGATCGACCGGCGGCCGATCGACCGAGGCAGATTGACCAAGGCCGATCGACCGAGGCCGATTGACCAGGCCGACGGGCACGAGTACCCTCTCCTCTCGCGTGATCGTTGCTGATTTCGCTGGCTAGAGCCCGTGGCAAACATCCTCGTCTTCATCGAGCTGGAGCAAGCCGACACGGCGCCGGACGGAGGCGATGGCGAGGAGCGCATCGTGCGCGCGCGCGCCAGCGAAGCTTCGTTGCACGCGTTGTGGGTTGGGCGGCGTGTCGCCTCGCAGCTCGGCGCCACGCTCTACGCGATGCTGCCCTGCGTGGCCCCGCCCTGCTACGGCGAGGACGACATCATCGCGGTGCTCTCGCGGCATGGCGCGGACAAGGTCGTGCTGACGACCAGCCCGTCGCTGGCGCCGCCGGCGCTCTACGCCACGCACGCCGAGGCGACCTTCGCCGCGTGCGATCGCTTCCCGCCGCAGCTGGTGTTGTTCCCGCAACCCGCCGGCCGCGAGCTCGGCCCGCGCGTCGCGTTCAAGCTGCGCGCGCGCTACGGCGAGACCGAGCTGTGTGACGCGTCGCAGGCGAGCGCGCCGCCGCCGCCAGCACCAGCGGCCGACGCGGGTGATGACGACGCCGAGACGAGCCTGCACCGCGCGCCCGGCGCCGGCGCGTCGGGCAACGGCGCCGATGCACCGCCCTCAGACACGACGACGCAGCCGCTGCGCCGCAGCACCACGGCCACTATCGACGCACCGCGCGACTTCGTCATCGAGCACGACGTCTTTCGGCGCCGCTTTCTTCTCAGCGAGCTGCTCGCGCGTCCGCAGCCGCTGGTGCTCACGCTGCACGGAAGCGGCGAGGTCCAAACGCTCGGCGCCGACGAGGCGGAGGTAGTGGTGGTGCAGGCGCCCAGCGAGAGCGCCGTGCCGCTGTCGGTGAGCGAGGTCGAGGCGCCCGAGCTCGGCTCGCTGGTGCTCGCCAAGACCGTGCTCGGCGGCGGAACGGGGCTCGACGCCGACGCCTTCGCGCGCCTCGAGCAGCTCGGCGCCGCGCTCGGCGCGCCGGTCGTGGCCAGCGAGGAGGCCTGCGCCGCGGGTCACGCCCCACGCGAGCGGTGCGTCGGCTTCGGCGGCCTGTGCGTCGATGCGGACGTGTATCTCGCCTTCGGCATCGCGGGGTCCGAGGAGCATCTGGCAGCGCTGGCGCCGCACACGCGCATCGTCGCCGTCAACAGCGACGAGGACGCTCCGATCTTCGAGGTCGCGCACGTCGGCATCGTCTCCGACCCGCGCGCGGTCATCGACGAGCTGCTCGCCACCGCGGCGCCCGACGCGCCATCGAGCGCGGCGGCCGAGGGGGACTAGATGCGAGTCGTCGTGCTGATCCAGGCGCCGCGTGGCGCCCCCGCCGATGACGAGCCGCGAAAGCTCGACGGGCTGCCCCCCTGCGAGCGCGCCGCGCTGGCGCTGGCGAGCAAGCTCGCAGGCGACGAAGGCTCGGTGACGGCCCTCACCGCCGGCCCTCGCGAGGACGAGCGCGTCTTCGCGCACGCACGCGCGCTCGGCGCGTCGCGCTGCGTGCGCGTCACCGAGACGGCCGTCGACTGGGACAACCTCGACTCGGTCAGCGCGCTGCTGGCGCAGGCGCTCGAGGAGATAGGCTTCGACGTCGTGCTCGCGGGAGACCGCTCCGCGAACTGGTCGAGCGGCATGACGGGGCCGGTGGTCGCCCATCGCCTCGGCGTGCCGCACCTTCGCTGCGTGATCGACGTGGAGCACGCGCCTGCCGCCGACCTGCCGCTCGAGACGGTGCAGACCGACGACGAGAACGCAGCGCTCGAGCACGGCCGCGCCTTCGAAGCACGCCAGGACACCATCGACAGCAGTGACGACGACGGCGGCTTCGGCGACGAAGAGCCCACCGTGGCCGACAACATCGCGCTGCGCGCCTCCCGATCGGGCGAGCACCGCGCCGTCGGCGGTCACGACGACGACGACGACGAGGATGACGGCGGCGGAGACGGCGACGCTTTGTCGCCTACCGACACGGTGGCCGACGACGGCGCGGGCGGGCTCGCCCACGTCGACACGGGCGAGCAGGCGCTCGCTTCGGGCAAGACGGTTGCGTCGATGAACATGCCCACGCTACCGCCCGACACGGCGTCGCTGCGCCAGCACACCACGGCTGGGCCGCCTCTGGCCGTATCCGTGCAGCACGGCGCGCGGCTGCTGCGCGTGACGTTGCCCTCGCCCCTGGTGCTGACCGCGCTCGGATGCAGGCCCTACGAGGCGCTGACGACCGAAGCGGCGGCCGCTGTGGCGCAGGCGGAGCCCAGCGTCGAGCTTCTCGACCTCAGCGACGCCGACGCGGATGGCAGCGCGACGTCGACGACGCTGCGCGCGCCCAAGACGCTCGCTTCGGCGATCGCCGACGTGCGCCCGTCGCTGTCGCGCATCGAGCGCCGCGCCGAGATCGTCGCCGACGTGCCGGCGCTGATCGGCAAGCTCCGCGCCCTCGGCGTGCTCGGCCCGGCCTCGTGACGGCTGCGCTCCGGGCGCTGCGCGAGCGCCTCGCGGGCGCGGGCATCGACTGCGAGCTCGAATCTCCGCGGCCGGAAAAGCCGCCCCAACGGGCGACGCGCCCCGCGGCCGTGGCGACGAACACGGTGGTGCTCGGCGACGGGTACTCGCTGGCGCGCCGCGTGGTCAGCGCCGCGCGCGCGGCCGAGCTGGAGATCGATGCCGTCGCCATCGTGACGCCATCGAGCATCGAAGCCGCGCTGCTAGCGCTGCACGACTCGCCGGCCGCCGCCAACCTGATCGTCGCGCTGCACGCCTCACCCAAGCTCTCGACGTTGCGCACCATGGCGCGCTCGACACCTGGCGCGACGCTGCTTTGTGTGGGCAACGCGCGGCGCATCATCGACGCGCGTGCCGCCGTCGAGGAGCTCTCCACACTCGGGGTGGCGCGCGCGCACGGCATCGTCGCCTGCGACGTACCCGCGGTGTCTGTCGACGCGCGCGCGCTCGCGCTCGGCGGCCTGCTGCCGCGCGGATCGCGCGACGTCGACGCGCTCTGCGTGAGCCGCGACGTGGCGCGTCTGATGCGCGACGCCGCGGTCGCCGGCGGGCTCGAGCTCGTCGGCAAGGGCGGCACGCGCGTGGGCGGCGTGCGCGTGGAGCCGCGCAGCGAGCTCGCCGATCCAGCGGCCGCCGCGCTGATGGTCAGCGAGCTGGCGTCGGCCGGACGTGAAGCGCTGCTCGTGTTGGTCGCCCCCGAGCTCGGGCTCGCAGACGGCCCGACGCACGTCAATCTCGGCGCCGTCCCCCCGGAGCCGCTGCGTGCAGCCGCCGTCGCCGCGTCGATCTCGCCGCGCGCGCAGCGACGCGCGCGACGGCGCGTCAGCGATGCGAGCGCCACCGCGCGGTCCACACGCCTGCTCGACGGATGGCGCGCGCAGCTCTCGGAGATGCAGCTCAAAGAGCTCGTGCGCTGCTACGGCGTCGCAGCGCCCGAGGAGCGCCTCGTGCGGTCGGCGAGCGCCGCCGGCGCCGCGGCGGCCGAGCTGGGGCTGCCCGTGCTGCTGCGACCGGTGGGCGCTGACCTTCCCGATGAGGAACGCGCGGGCGAGCTGACCGCCATGACCGCCTCGGCGGCGCGCCAGGTCTACCGCGACGTGGTCTCGCGCAGCGAGCACGGCATCGCCGGGGTGCTGGTCTCGCGCCAGCAGCTGCGCGCGCGCGGCTTCAGCTGCACGATGCTGTTCGACGACGAGGACGCGCTGCTTCAGCTTCGCGCCCACGCGGCACCGGGCGCGAGCGAGCGACCGATCTGGGCGGCACCAATCGCCCTGCCCGATCGCGACGGCGAGGCCGCGGCCGCCGCCGAGCTCGTGCGTGCGCTCGCGCTGCCGCGCGCCGCGGTGGCCGTAGCGCGCGGCTTCGTGCGCGCCATGGCAGACATCGCCGCCGACCACGGCCCGCGGCTGAGCTGGATCGCCATCGAGCGCGTAGACCTCTACGCGGACGACGACGAAGGCGTGATTCGGCTCGAGTTGGTCAAGGGGCGCGGCGAGCAACGGATCTCTCTGCGAGATCCGTTCGCGTAGCGTCGCGTTGCTCGCCGCCTGGTGCGGTGGAGGGTGCGGCTCGCGGCTCGCGCGCTACTTGCGCTTGCGCCAGCGGCGACGCGTCAGGCCGATGAAGAGCGCCAGGCCGAGCAGCGTGAAGAACGGAATGTTCGCCGAGCGCGCGTGGCTGACGCGGCAGCAGCCGTCGTCGTCGCCGCTTCCGCCGCCGCCGTCGCCGCCGCTCGTGCCGCCGTCGGTGCCGGGGTTGACCGTGCCGTCGGTGCCAGGGTTGACCGTGCCGTCGGTGCCGGGGTTGACCGTGCCGTCGGTGCCGGGGTTGACCGTGCCATCCGTGCCGGGATTGACCGTGCCGTCAGCATCGCTGCCAGGGCCGGCGTCGCCAGGGTTGGCCGCCGTCGGGCAGTGGTTGGGCTTGGCCGGCTGCGTGCAGCTGCTGTTGGCGCTGTCGTGATAGGTGTACTGCGCGCCCGTGGTCTGGTCAGCGCTGACGGTGTGGTTGACCGTGTTGTACTTGATGTCGACGGAGCCACCGACGGGGTCAGTGCCGACGTAGTAGCCGATGACGCCTGGGATCATCTGCATGACGGCCGTCTGGACGTCGATCTTGTTGGCTTCGGCGCCGATAGCCCACTGCTGCGTGGCGGCGTTCATGCCGATGGTGCCCCAGTCGATGTCGCCTTTGGCCAGCGACTTGAAGCGCAGCTGGTAGTTGTAGGCCGAGTTGCCGTAGATCCACTCGCTGCTGTCCTTGCCGAAGTAGACCGTGATGAAGCCCGAGTTCTCGGTCACCAGCGTGGTCAGCTCGCCGGCGTTCTTGAACTTGATCGTCGAGCACGGGATGTCGGTGTAGGCCTTGAACGCGGCGTCGATGGCGGCGATGACCATCGCCTTGGCCGGCAAGTTGGGCGAGGTCGGCACGTAGACCTTGTAGCCGATCTCCGTGGTGGCGGTGTTCTCCCACGCCACCGGCACACCGTTGCCGGGGTTGTTCTCGTCTGAGTCCTGATAACAAAGCTGCGCCAGCGCTGGGCTGCTGTACATCAGCGTCATCGCCAGAAGCGCCAGGCCTGCACGTTTATGAAGCCTCATTTGACTAGTCTCCTATCTGGGCTCGAGCTCAGAAAATACCACGCTACGGCCGCCGGCGTAGAAAACGGCCACACAGCAGCAGACCGAGCAGCAGAAGCCCGAGAGGCGCCGCGCCGACCGGCAGCCCTGCTGTCTTGCAGCCGCAGCCGCCGTCGTCGCCGCCGCCGGGGTTGTTGCCGGGCACCGACACGCACTGGCCGTTGACGTCGCAGATGGCGTTGTCGCCGCATTGAGCGCTCGACGTGCAGCTCTTGCCGCTGCTGCCGTCGCCGCCGCTGGCGCCGCCGTCGCTGCCAGGATTGGTCGTCCCACCGTCGCTGCCGGGGTTGGTGGTGCCGCCGTCGCTGCCAGGGTTGGTGGTGCCACCGTCGCCGATCTGCACGCCCTGCTCCGTCGGCGGCGGGATCGTGCCGGCGTCCTGGTTGGGGTTGGGGTTGATGCCGGCGTCGCCCACAGGGGGCGTGACGGGGCTGCCGCTCGAGCAGCCGTCCGTGCCGGGCGCCGGCGCCATGCACGTGGTGTCCTTGGCGTAGAGCCAGGTGACCGCGTCGATGTCGTCTTGGTGCAGCGTGTGGCGCGACGTGTCGCCGAACTTGATGTTGGGGTTCATCGCCGCCGCGGAGTTCTTCGAGTCGGTGAGGCCGATGACCGTGCCCACGAGGTAGATGACCTCGTTCTGCATGTCGAGGATGCCCGGCGACTGCGCGCTGCCACCAGTGGCGTTCCAGTTGTACTGGAAGCCGTTGAGCGCGATCGAGCCGAAGGACAGGCCGCCGTTGTTGTTGTGTCCGGTAAACGAGTACGCGGCGAACTGCGGCTGCGTCGGAAACTTCGAGGACAGCGCCTGCGGGTACCAGAAGACGTAGATCTCGTTGCCTGGCGGCGACGTGAACTGCGTCGTGTTGACGTCGAAGCTCGCGCCTTTGGTGAACGCCAGCCGCGAGCAGGGAACGTTCTCCCAGGTCTTGAAGGCGGCGTCGATGGCGGCGAGCAGCGCCGTGTCCGTGAGGCTCGACGAGACGCGGTAGGTGACCGGGATCGTCGTCCAGCGCGCGAACGACTTGAAGCCGGTGTACTTGTGAAGGCAGTAGGCCGACGCATCAGCGGCGGTCATCGAGATAAGCGCAAGGCAAACCACGCCTGCGACCCGGGCGCGCATGATACCTCCGAGCGGTCAGGGCGCGACGTGTGCCGCGCGTGATAGCTGTCGATGAGCTCGCGGGCGGAGCGTGGCGCCGACGCGCACAGCGTCGACGCCAGTCCTTCGCTCAGCGCACTAGGGGTTGCCGTTGTAGCAGCTGAAGTCCGACGGGATGCACTGGTTGGACGTGGTGCCCTGGTTCTTGACGGGCATGCAGATCATGCCGGTCGGGCAGGACTTGTTGGCCGCGCACGGCTGCGTGCAGAACGTCTCCATCGAGTTGGACACGGCGCAGATGCCGCCGCCCTTGCACTCGGGCTTCTGCGGGTTGCAGTAGTCACAGGTGCCGCCCTTGCTCGGCGCGCAGATCTGGCCGTCCTTGCCGTCGGGGATCATGCAGTCGGGGCGCTCGCAGCACTTCGGGTTGAAGTAGAAGTGGTAGCAGGCGCAGGCCGTGTCGGGACGCTTGCCATCGGCGCGCTCGACGCAGTCCAGCAGGACCTTGCCGCCAACGGTGCGCGTCGGCCACGTGCCGTCCGGCTTACAGGTGATGGTGCCCCAGCCGCAGAACTTGAGGCCGTCACACCAACGCATCTGACCGGGCACGCAGACTTCGCCGGGCTTCGGGAACGGCGTGGGCGGCGTCGGGGGCTGGTCGACCTTCTTGCACACGGTGCCGCCGAACTCGCTGCCCGACACACAGGACCAGTTGCCACCGCCGGGAGGCGTGTCCTTGTTGTCCTTGGGACGCTGGCAGATCCACTTCGTCTGCTCGTTGGGCAGCTGCTTGCAGTTCCAGCCGCCGCCGCCGCCGGGGTTGCCGTTGGAGTCGCCGACGCACGTGATGTAGACCTTGCCGTTGATCGTCTCCTCGTGGCACTTCCAGTTGCTGCCGCCCTCGGGGATGCCCTTGTCGCCGTCCTTCTTTTTGCAGTCGGTTAGCTGCGCGTTGCAGTCCCACTCGCCACCGCCGGTGGGCGGCTTCGGCGGGTTGGTCTCGGGACGCTCGCAAACGAGCTTCTGCACGCCTTCGGTGACCGAGGGCTTACAATTCCAGTTGCCCGAGCCGGGGGGCGTTGGAGCCGACGGTGTTTGCTCTTTGCAGACGATCTTCTTGAGCTCTTCGACGTACTGGCAGCGCCACAGCGAGCCGCCATCGGGCACGTCGCTCTTGGTGCCGGGCTTCTCGCAGGTCACGCCGTCGAACTCGTTCCACGAGCTGCAGTTCCAGCCGCCGCCGCCGGGCGGAGGCGTCAGGGGCTGCTGACACTTGGTCTTGTTGGCGTTGCAGTCCCAGAGGTTCTTGCAGCTGCAGACGACGCCACGGTCGGGGTCGCCCACGCAGACGCGTTCCTCGGGCTTGCAGCACGTCGCGAGATCCGTACAGGGCTGATTTGGGTCAACGGTTCCGCTGCCGGGCGGGGGGTTGAATGGGGCGACATCCCCCGAGCAACCGATGACGATGGCAATCGTCATAGCGGCGAGGCTGGTAACCAAAGTCAGACCACGTAGCATGTCATCTCCTTGCGGCGTGCGCGGGCTTGGAAGTCGGCTCGACCATCCCTATCGCAAGTTGAATGCCACGCTCGGTCGATGAAGGCAGATCCCCCACCTGCGGAGCAACCTTCATGATTTCGCGGCACCGCCAACAGAAAGGCAGCCGCGCGTTGGCGACCTTTCCCCCTCTTTAGGGCTGGAGGCCCCCACACGTGGACAGGCTGCAACGGGATTTCCCCCCACCGTGGATCGCCAGTGCTCACAATGATTAGCGTGGCTTAGCGTCCTCGCAGCCAGCACTCCACGCCGCATGGATGCCCCGCTCGGGCCTAGCGACCGCCCTTGCGCGGCGTCGTGTAGCGACCCAGGAGCTTGAGGTCGGACAGAGCGCGCCGCAGCCCGCGCATGAAGCGGCGGCCGGGGTCGGGCTTGGCGTTGCGGTAGGTCGGATCGAGCTCGCGAAAAAAGGGCGCCTTCTCGAAACGCTTCCACTCCATGTGCCCCAGCAGATAGCGGATGCCCTTGTGCTTGGCGACCAGGTAGCGCACGAGGGCGATGTTGGCGCGCAGCTGCGCCGGCGTGAGCGGCCATTTCTTGCCCCCGCCGACGTTCTCGATGCCGATGGCGTCGTAGTTGAGGCCGATGCAGTGACGAGCCATCCACGTCTCGGGCATCAGCCGGTAGATGCGCCCGTCGCGCGCCACCAGAAAGTGCGCAGAGACGTTGACGAGCCCGCCGCGCAGCAGGTGCTTGCGCGCCGCGCGCATGCGCACGCGGTTGAACGTGACCCAGCCGGCGCGCGTGGTGCCCGAGGCGGTCCAGTGCACCACCACGGCGCGCGGAACGATCTTGATGTCCTTGACCTTGAGCCCGTAGTGGCGGCGGATGTAGCGCTTGGTGAGGTCGATGCGCTCTTGGTCGAAGCGGATCGGTCGGTCGATGATCGTCGGCGCAGGCGCGGCGAGGGCGGGCGATGGCGGCGCGAGGCAGGCGACCAGGGCCGCCGCGAGCACGGCGTGGCGTGTGGGCATATCTCACTATACGCAGACTTGTCGGCGCTGGAGCCGTCGCCCACGCCAGCGCGCTGGCCGAGGAGAGGCCTCCCGCGGCGAATTCGGGGGCACTCGCCCCGGGTCTATACCCCACGGTTGTCTTGACCTTGCCCGAGGTGGTTGCTAGCCTGGCGAAATCATGGGGGCAGCTCGCCGGGCTGGCAGCCCTCCTTCACCGGCCAGGATCTGTGGGGCCGTTGGGCCAGCGGGCCGCGGCAGGTGAAACGTAGGCGCAATCGTGGACAACGACCTCACCGCCAAGACCAGACGCGCGCAGTCAGCCGACCGCGCGATCCACCTCAGCCAGTGCAAGCTCGTGGTGCTGCAGGGCTCGCAGCGCGGTCGCGAGTACGTGATCTCGAGCGACGTGATCCGCATCGGCAAAGCCGAGAGCAGCGACATCGTGCTCCCCGAGGACACGGTCTCGCGCGTGCATTGCGAGATCCTGCGCGACGCGCGCGGCTACCTGCTGCGCGACCTGCAGTCGACCAACGGCACGTTTCTCGACGGCGCCGAGGTGCGCGAAGCCTACGTACGCGCGGGCTCCGTCGTCACCGTCGGCACGGTGCAGCTCAAGTTCCAGCCCTTCGAAGAGCGCATCGAGATCCTGCCCTCGGAGGCCGAGCGCCTCGGCACGATGGTCGGACGCAGCCTCCTTATGCGCGAGATCTTTGGCCTCATCGAGCGCGTCGCCCCCACGGAGGCGACGGTCCTGATCGAGGGCGAGACCGGCACCGGCAAGGACCAGGCGGCGCGCACGATCCACGAGCTGTCGAAGCGCTCCGAGGGGCCCTTCGTCGTCGTCGATTGCGGGGCCGTGGCGGGCAACCTCATCGAGTCGGAGCTATTCGGCCACGAAAAGGGCGCCTATACGGGCGCCACCGCCACGCGCCAGGGCGCCTTCGAGCTGGCCAACGGCGGGACGATCTTTCTCGACGAGCTGGGCGAGCTGAGCCTCGAGCTGCAGCCCAAGCTGCTACGCGTGCTGGAGCAGCGCGAGATCCGGCGCGTGGGCGGCAGCCGCACCATGCGCGTTGACATCCGCGTCGTCGCGGCGACCAAGCAGGACCTTCGCTCCGAGATCGCCAAGGGCAAGTTCCGAGAAGATCTATATTTTCGACTGTCCGTGGTCCCGATCTACATGCCCGCGCTGCGCGAGCGCAAAGACGACATCCCGCTGCTGGTGCACGAGTTCGCGCGCAAGCTGGGCGCCGCCGAGGCCGACTTCCCGCCCGAGGGGATGGACATGCTCGCGGCCCACGACTGGCCCGGCAACGTGCGCGAGCTGCGCAACATCCTCGAGCGCGGCCTCTACCTCTCCAAGCAGATGGGCTCCGAGGCCTTCAAGTTCATCAACATCACCGGCCTCGGCGCACCGCGCCCGTCGGCGCAGCGCTCGGTGGAGATCGAGTTCGACTCGCGCGACTCCTACCGCGCCAACAAGGAGCGCTGGAACGACGAGTTCGAGCGGCGCTATCTCAACTGGCTGCTGAAACGTGCAGATGGCAACATTTCACGCGCAGCTCGTGAAGCGGACATGGACCGCAAATACCTGCACAAGCTGATCAAGAAGCACAACATCGTCGTCGGCTAGCGCGAGGCGTAGATCGGCGCGCGCGCGCGTCGGCACGATCAGCTGCGTACGTAGAGCTCGAAGGGAAACGTCACGCGACACCCTGCCCCGCCGCAGGCGGGAAAGCGCAGGCCGCGCACCACCCGCAGGATGCAGGCGCGGATTCGCGGGCGACGCACGCTGTCACGAACCACGGAGAGCGACTGCGCGCGACCGCTGGCGTCGATGCGCCAACGCACCAGCAGGCGCCCCTGAATGCTGTCGCCGCTGACGAGCAGCTCGCGCTCGAAGCAGTGACGGATGCGCCCGCTGCCGCGGCGTACGGCGCGTTCGATGGCCTCGCGGGCAGGACGCGCGCCGGTCGCCGCTGGGGCGAGGCTCAGCGCCTTCGAGTGTCGTCTTGGCTTGGCGGCAGCCGAGAGGGCCAGCGCGAGATGGGTTTCACTGGGCAGCCGCGGCATCACTGCGCTGACGTGCGTAGGCTGCGAGACACGCAGCGGCGCCGCCGCGCTGGCCACCAGCGCGACGGCCGCGCTGTGGCTGCGCGTCAGCGACGCGCGCTCGTGCTTGCCAGAATGTCGGGCGGCGGCCGTGAGCGCGGCGGTGACGTCGGCGATCCGGCGCGGCGGCGTACGCCGTGTTCTTCGCCGTGCTGCTGCGGCGGCGGGTCCGCGCGCCGCGCGTGCTAGGCGCGCACGCCTACGCGTTGAACGTTTGTTGCGACGGCGCTTGGTGGCGCCATGCCGCGCGCGTGTGCGTGCTTTGGCGTCGCGCGCGGCGTGGCGACGACGACGGGGAGGCTTTGGGCGCGAGCGCTTGAAGATCGGCGGCGCGACCCGCACGAGCTTGACGCCCGCCAGACGCGCGCGCGCGGGCGCGGGGGCGCGCACATCGCTGACCAGCGCCGCGCCGGTGATGACGGCCACCGCCACCGCCGCCACGGTCGTCAGCAAGCTCCAGTCGACCGCGCCAAAGCGCCTCAGCCGCGCCCGCTGCGCCGTGATGAAGAACCGCAGCTCGAGCCCATCGTCGTCGAGCGAAAGCTGGCCCGAGTCACCCTCGCGCAGCAGCAGCGGCTCGGGGCGCGGGTCGAAGAGCAACCCGTCACGAACGCGCAGCCGGCGCCCGCTGGTGACGATTTCGCCGCACAGCGGCTCGACGAGCTCCAGCCGGTAGCCGGCGGCGGTCGCCGATAGCAGCGACACCGTCTCGGCCAGCTCATCGGTGGGGACCTGCGCGCGGCGCGGTCCGACGGTCAGCGGCTCGGCGCCGGCGAGCACCTCGGCGACGAGCAGCTCGTCTGCGCGCCAGATCTCGTAGCGGAGCCCCATCGTCTCTCACCGCTATCACGGCCGAGATCACTGGGCAAATTTGACCGCCTCGGCGGACATATCAATCTGGCGTTGCGCGCGAGCCGCGACGCAAGAGCCCGCCATAAAGAAAAAGCCCTGCCGATGGCAGGGCTCTGGGAGCTCTTCAGAGGTGGCCGAGTCGGTCCGCTCGTCTCTCGCCCCTTGGCGGGAGCCGATGGCTACCGGTCGGCGTGCGGCGCGTCCTGTTCGCGGAGCGCGCCGCGGGGCTCAAAGCCCGTAGTCGAGAATCACGACTCCGCGCTCTGGCTCCTCCTCCCTCTCTTCACGCTCTCCCATTTCGGGCTCGCGGGGTGAAGGGGGAATCTCGAGCACTGGGCGGTCAGCACGCTGCCGCCGCTTCTGCTCGCGCCGAAGGATTTCTTCGATGATCCACGGATCTAGCATCCGAAACCCTTTGTACTCTTTCGATCGCCCATCCTCGGACTGTAACAACCGCTCTGCAATCCACACACCAGATACAGCTGACCCCCTTTTTCGAACCTACTATGAGGCTTGCCAGGTGGATGCAGATGGGGCTCCTAGGGGTACGATCTCAACACGTTGTGCGAACGCTTTGTCTTCCACGATCCCAGGCGGGCGTCTCCGCCGCGCCTCTCTGGCCCCACCCCGCGCTCTCTCGAATCGCGTCATTCACGCCAGAGCTGTTTTCATTCTACCACTCACATCGACGAAAACCAGTGCTCGTACATACGTATCGGGGACGGCACAGGTCTCTGAAATCTTTGCGAGGGTGTGACGATTCGCGGCAGCTCGCGGCGAGGATTCGCACAAACACAAGCGTCGTGGCAGCTTAGCGAGGCCACGATGGATCGCCCCATCGCTGGGGTCTGATGGCCTGTTCAGCGGGGGCTTCGGGGCACCGTGTGCTGTGTGGCTAGTCTGGATCCTCGATCTTCCAGACGCCCGACTCGCGCACGAAGCGCACCTCGTGCTTGTCGCCGTATGGCATGCGCGCGGAGTTTCCAGAGACGCGGATCGGGGCGTTGAGGTTGGCCTTGAGGTTCTTGAGCAGCCGCACCACCTCCTCGCGCTTGTCGCCCTCCCACTGCTTGCGCAGCTTCTCGATGGTCATCGTCTCCTGCCACTTCTCCGGAACGAAGCGCAGCACGATGTCATAGCGACGGCGCTCGATAGCGCGCACGAACGAGCGCAACGCCTGGGCGGGCGTGCGCTGGCTGTAGAAGTCGATCGGATTGGTCGCGATCTTCCAGTTGCCCTTCTCGACCACCATCTCGAGCTTGTCGCCGTCGCCGTAGTCGAGCTGCGCCTTGATCTTGACCTCGCTGGTCTTGCCATGAAGCTGCTCTACGCTGAGCTTCACCTCGCGCGGGTTCTCGCGCAGCATCTTGGCAAAGTCCTTCCGGTTGTAGCGCTTGCGGAAGGTGAGCGACATCAGCTCGTAGGCGGCGTCGAAGTCGCCCGCCTTGACGGCCTTGGCGTAGCGCTCGAGCACAGCGTTGGGTGCGAGCGTCGACGTGGTGCGCGGCGGGCAAGCAGCGGTGGCGAGCACGACCAGCGCGAGCAGCGTCATTCGAACGATCATCGAGGTCTTCCCTGCTTCCAGGCGTCCAGGCGTGGGACGTTACCACTACTTCTTCGTTTTGGCCGCTCCCGCGGGTGCGACCTTGCCGCGCAGATCCACGCTGCTGCCGCTGCCCGAGGCGGGCGCTGGGGTGCGTGGTGTGGGCGTGGGCGTGGGTGCGGGCGGCGCCGCCGGCGTGCTGCCGGCGCCGAGCGAGAGTCGGTACTCGCGCGTGGCGCTACTCGAGCCGTCTTTGCCGGCGACGCGCACGAAGTAGCGCTCGCCTTTGGTCACGGCGTGCGCGAGCTGCACCGTGGCGCCGGCGCTCGAGGCGGCGGCCTTGGAGAGCACGATGCCGCCGCTGTCGAGCAGCTCGAGGGTCAGCGCCGGCGACTCGGCGCCGCTGGTCTTGTCGGGCTCCAGCGAAAACGACAGCGTCTCGGCGCCCGCGGTCATCGCGTAGACGTCGACATCGCCCTTGGGATGGATGAAGCCGCGCATCGGCGTCGAGCCGCTCCAGGGCGTCGGCTCGTCCTTGGTCGCATTGGGCTCGCGTTCCCACGGCCCCGCGCCGCGCGCGCGCACCACCAGACGGTACGGCGAAGTCGCGTCACCTTCGCTGCCCTTGACGGCCCGCACGCGAATGTAGCGACCGGGCGCGGCGGCGAAGGCCACGGGCAGCACCTCGGGCTGGCCAGCCCCCGCCGAGTTGACCTCCCACTGCACCTTGCCGGCGGAGTCGACGAGCGCCAGCGCCACATCGACCTGCAGCGGCGGCGCGACCACCACCTGTACGGCGCCGGTCTCGGCGAGCGAGTAGAGGTCGCGGTCCTGCAGGTCGGCGAGGATGCCGGCCACCGCCTTGCCCGGCGAGAGCGACGTCGCCTTGCCCACGCTGTCGTTGGGCTCGATCTCGGTCAGGCCCAGCGGCTGCACGGCCGAGACGCGCAACGAGTAGCGCGACTCGACGTTTGCCTGCCTGTAGCAGCGCACGACGGCGTAGAGCGCCTTGGCGTCGTCGGGTAGCTTGATGTTGACCAGCGCGATCGGTGCGCCGCGATAGCCCCAGCGCCGCTGCACGAGCTTGCCGGCGGCGTCGTAGATCGATAGCTGCGCGCTGACGTCATCGACGCCGTCGAGCTCGGCGCGGATCAGCGTCCCCGCCTCGCGCGCGGAGATATCGACGCGATACCAGTCGGTGTCGGTGTGCCAGCCGAGATAACCGACCGCTTCGCCGCCGAGCTCGAGCGTCGACGCGAGCGACTTCTTCCAGTTGGGCTCGAGCTCTTCGCCCTCCTCGCGCGCACGCACGTCGTAGCCGATGCGATACTTGGCGCCCTTGGGCCACACGCCGAACGTGCCCTTGTCCTTCGACTCGGGCTCGTTGTCCTTTTCCTTGCGCCGCCGCCGCCGCTTCTTCTTCTTCTTCTTGTCGTACTTCTTGCTGCTGGCCCACCGCACACGAAAGAAGTGCTCGCCAGGCGCCACGGCGAAGTTGACGAGAATCTCGCCGCCGCCTTCGCCGCTGTTGTCGACACGCGCCAGGCGTTTGCCCTCGGCCGAGAGTGCCTCGAGCACCAGGTCCACGCCGCTGACGCCGCTGACCGTGGCGCGTAGGATGCCCGCCTTCTTGATCGTGACCTTGTAGACGTCGACGTCGCTGGCGCTCGCTAGCGCGCCGCCGACCTCGTGGTCGTTGGGAAGCGCCTGCGCCTTGCCGACCTCGTCGTTGGGCTCGACTTCGTCGACGGTGGGTTTGCGCGCCACGTCATCGGGGTCGACGATCACCACGGCCGGACCGCTGCCGGCGCGCGGTGCGCGGCGACGCGCGCCGCAGCGGCAGCCCGAGCCTGCGAGCGTCGCCAGCGCCGGGATCGCCAGCACCAGACACGCGGCCATGACGCCGCGACGGAGCCTCACGTGGCCGAGCCCGCGCCGCGTCGCGCGGCCTTGGCGATCACGGCGCGACACAGCCCGCGCTTGCTCGAGCGCGCGAAGTCGAGCAGCCGCTGCACCGACGCGTACTGCGAGATGCTCGCGTCGGCGGCTGCCGCTTCGATGCCGCGGCTGAGGAGGTCGGCGCCGTAGAGCAAGCGCAGCGCTTGCGAGAGCGCGCGCCGCTCGTCGGCGCTGAAGCCATGGCGCCGCAGACCGACCACGTTGAGCCCGTAGAGCCGCGCGCGATCGCCAGCGACCTGACAAAACGGCGGCACGTCCTGCGCCGCCATGGCGGCGCCCGCGACGAACGCGTGCTCGCCGACGCGCGTGAATTGATGCACCGCCGCGAGCCCGCCAAGCACCGCGTGATCGCCGATGCGCACGTGGCCCGCCAGCTGGACGCAGTTGGCCAGCTCGACGCCGTTGCCGATGATGCAGTCGTGCGCCACGTGCGCGTAGGCCATCAGCATGTTGGCGTCTCCCAGCTCGGTGCGCGATCCGGCGCTGCCGGCGTGAACGGTCGTCAGCTCGCGCAGCTGATTGTCGGCGCCGATGACGAGCTCCCCAGCGTCCTCGGCGCGCAGACCGCGCACCTGCGGCGGCGCGCCCACGACGGCGTGCGGTCCGATCGTGGTACGCGCGCCCACCCGCGTTCGCCCCTCGATCACGGCGTGGGCGGCGACGCGACAGTCGCGCTCGAGCTCGACGTGCGGCCCGATGACGGCGAAGGGCCCGACGCTGACCCCTTCGCCGATGCGATCGCTGGCGACGGCCGCGCGCGCGTCGATGCCGCCGCCGCGCTGTGCCGCCGAGCCGGCGCCGCTACTCGGCATTCTCGCGATCCACCATCGTCGCCATGAACTCGCCCTCGACCACGGTCTCGCCGCGCACGGTCGCTTCGCCGCGCAGCTTCCAGATCTTGCCGCCCTTGCGCAGCGGCTTGACGTCGATGTCGAGCGTGTCGCCGGGACGCACCGGCTTGCGGAACTTGACCTTGTCGACCGTCATGAAGAACAGGTTCTGCTTGCCCGGGTTGAAGGCGCCGCAGTGGTGCGCCAGCAGGCCGCCAGCCTGCGCCATCGCTTCGACCATCAGAACGCCCGGCATCACCGGGTCGCCGGGGAAGTGCCCGTTGAACTGCGGCTCGTTGAAGCTGACATTCTTGTGCGCGACGATGTGCTCTTCGTCGAGCTCGCTGACCCGGTCGATCATCAGAAACGGGTAGCGGTGCGGCAGGATGTCCATGATCTGGTGAACTGTCAGCGGCATGGTCGTTCCTCTGTGCGAGCCAAACCATGCTTCTAGGTCGGACCGCGCCGCCAAGTCAACCGCCAGCGCCCGGCGCTCAGCGGCGCTTGAACAGCCGTCCCAGCCAGGCGCTGACGCGCAGCCAGCTCGCGTGGGGCATCGCTGGGTAGCCGCTGACCGTCTCGCCGGCGGGCACGTCGCGCAGCACCTTGGAGCCCGCGCCGACGCGTACGCCGTCGCCCAGCCGGCGATGGTCGGACACCCCGGCCTGGCCCGCGAGCATCACGTCTGCGCCGAGTCGGGCGCTGCCGGCGACGCCTGCCTGTCCGGCGATCATCGCGCGCGCGCCCAGCGTGACGTTGTGCGCGACCTGGACCAGGTTGTCGATCTTGCTGCCGGCGCCGACCCGCGTGTCGCCCAGCGTGCCGCGATCGACGCAGCTGTTGGCGCCGATGTCGACGCCGTCCTCGATGCGCACGCTGCCGGCACTTGGAACGAGGCGCCAGCCAGCGCCATCCTCGTCGCGGTAGTAGCCGAAGCCATCGTGACCGATGACGGCACCGGGTCCGAGGTGCACGTCGTCGCCGACGTAGGCGCCGGCGAGCACCACCGCGTGCGGTGCTACCACGGTGCCCGCGCCAACGTGCGCGCCCTCGCCAACGTAGGCGAAGGGCTCGATGCGCGCGCGCGCCGCGACCACGGCGTTCGCCCCGACGTAGGCGAGCGGTCCAACCCACGCGTCGGCGTCGATGTGCGCGCCGGGCTCGACCAGCGCGCGCGCGTCGACGCCTGCCCTGCCCTCGCGCGCCGCGCCGAAGCACGCGATCAGCTGCGCGAGGGCGCGCGCGCTGTGCTCGCAGACGAGCTGTGGCCGCGCCTCGTCGTCGTCGGCGTCGAGGGCGCGCGCGACGAGAAACGCCGACGCCTGCGAGGCGCGCGCTTCGGCGAATCGTGACCTGTCGAGAAGCGGCGCGATGTGGCCGCGGCCTGCGAGGGAGAGCTCGGCGACGCCGCTCACGGGCGTGTCGCCGTCACCGACGATCGTGCCGCCGGTCAGCTGCGCCAGCTCGCGCAGCGTGCGCGTCACCTCGCGCTACTTGCTCTTGTTGTAGGCGCGGATGACTTCGTTGGTGACGTCGACGTGGCGCGGCGCCCACAGCACGGCGGCGTTGGTAAAAATGTAGTCGTAGTCGCTCGCCTTGGCGATGCGCTGGATGACCTTGGTCAGCTTCTTCGTGATCGACATCATCACGCGCGTCTTGCGGCGCATCAGCTGCCGCTCGGCCTGCATGTACTCCTTTTGCAGGCCTTGGAACTTCGCCTGCGAGGCGCGGGCGCGCTTGCGCTTCTCGGCGTCCTTGAGGATCGACCAGGCCTTACGCAGCTTCTGCTCTTCGGCGTAGAACTCTTTGAGCTTGCGATTGAGGGTCGCCTCGAGGCGCTTTTTGAGGCGGCGCAGCTTCTTTTCGGCGGCCTTGCCTTCCTCGGTCTCGGAGATAGCGCGGCGCATGTTGACCACGCCGATCTTCAGCTTCTTGGCATGGGCGACGCCCGACAGCGCGAGGCTGCAGGCAAGGACGGCGGCGGTAAGGACAGATCGCTTCATGTCATCGCTCCTGACAGATCGCCAGACGCAGGGCGCCCTAGGCGAATTCACCGGCGTCTACCACATGTGAGCGATCACACGCCAGTGCTTAGAAGAAGTTGCCGATGGTGAACTCGAAAACGATCGGGTCCTCGCCAGGGTTGGGGGAGAACGGGAGGCCCCACTCGAATCGCAGCGGTCCGATCGGGGAGAACCAGCGGAAGCCGAAGCCCCAGCTGTGGCGAAGGCCCGAGATCGAGATCGACTCGTTGTCGTCGAAAGCGTTGCCTGCGTCGGTGAACACGACGCCGCGGATGCCGACCTTGGCGAAGATCGGGAACTCGATCTCGGCGTTGAAGATCAGCTGTTTGTTGCCGCCCTTGTTGAAGGCGAAGAGATCCGCGTTGGGATCCTGCTTGCTGAGCACCGGGATCGTGGGGCCGAGCGAGCGCGGGCGGAAGCCGCGCACGTTGAGGATGCCGCCGACGAAGTAGCGCTCGAAGATCGGCACGCCCTGCGATGCCGAGCTGGTGATGAGGCCCACCTGCAGGTTGGTCTTGAAGATGAACGGCCCCCACAGCGGATAGTAGAAGCGGGCGAAGGCGCCGTACTTGTTGAAGATATTCTGCGATCCGAGGACGTTGGTGGCGAACTCGGCCCACGCGGCGTGGAAGAAGCCTTTGCTCGGGAAGAGCCGGTTGTTGCGGCGGTCCCACTGGATCGAAAAACGAACGCTGGATGTAAAGCCGTCGTTGAAGAGGTTGGCGATGCGCACACCGGCAGGCACCGGCGTGGCGAGACCCGAGCCGAGGAAGCTCGCGTTGCCTTGTGTCGAGACGTCGACGTACTCGCCCTTGTAGGTGACGAAGACGCGGATGTTGTAGGTGATGGGGTAGCCGAAGACGAGCTGCCCGCCGGTGGCGTTGCGGTTGAACGAGTTGAAGGCGCGCAACGAGTTGTAGATGTCGAAGCCGAAGGTCCAGCGCGTGTCGAGGAAGTACGGCTCGGAGAAGCTGAGCGAGAACAGCTGGCGCAGGCCAGAGATCTGCGCCTGCAGCGCGAGGCGCTGTCCGCGGCCGAAGAGGTTGTTCTGCGAGATCTGCGCCTGCGCGATGAAGTTCTCGACCGACGAGAAGCCGGCGCCGATCTGGAACGTGCCGGTGGGCCGCTCCTTGACCTCGACGTTGACGATGATGCGGTTGTCCTTGGTGCCGCGGCGAGTCGAGATGTTGACGCTCTCGAAGTAGCCCAGCGCGGTCACGCGGCGACGACTGAGGTCGAGCCGGCTCTGGCTGTAGCGATCGCCCTCGTTGACGCGCAGCTCGCGGCGGATGACCTTGTCGCGGGTCTTGGAGTTGCCGCGGATGTTGATGCGCTCGAAGATCACGACCGGGCCCTTCTGAAACTCGAAGGTCAGATCGACGATGCGGCGGTTGGCGTCGATGCTCGTCAGCGGCGTGACGTTGGCGTAGGCGTAGCCCTTGTCCTTGTACTTGTTGGTCAGACGGATGACGTCTTTGCCGAGACGCGTGCGGTTGAAGATCTGGCCGCCCTCGGTGTTGATCAGATCGAGCAGCTCTTTTTTGGGCCACAGCAGCGTGCCCTTCACGTCGACCTTGCCGATCTTGTACTTGAGCCCCTCTTTGATGTGGATCGTGATGTACATGAAGCGCTTGTCGGGGCTGAGCACGATCTGCGGGCTCGAGAGCTTCACGTTGATAAAGCCGCGGTCGTAGTAGAGCGACGTGATGATCAGCAGGTCGCGCTCGAAGGCGGTCTCCTGGTAGGTGCCGCTCGAGGTGAGGAACGAGAAGAAGCCGCCCTCCTGCGTGCCGATGGACGACTTGAGCGTCGGCGCGTCGATGGCCTTGTTGCCGATGAAGGTGATGCGGCGGATGATGACCTTGGCGTTCTCTTTGATGTCGAAGATGATGTCGACCTCGGCCGCCGAGACGCGCCGCAGCCGATAGCTGACCTCCGCCAGGTAGAAACCCTTCTCGGTGTAGAGGTCGCGGATCTTGCCCACGTTGCGCTTGATCTTGGCGACGTTGAGGATGCCGTTGCGCTTGAGATCGAGCACCTCGTTGATCTTGTCGAGGTCGACCTCGTCGTTGCCGCCGACGATGATCTTGCGGACGGAGGGCTTCTCCTTGACGACGTAGACGAGCACCACACCGCCCGGCACGGGGCCGGCGAGCACCTTGACGTCCTCGAAGTAGCCCATCGCCCAGATCGCGCGCACGTCGGCCGACAGGCGCGCGGGCGAGTAGTTTTTGCCCTTCTTGGTGATCAGGGCGCTGATGATCGCGGCGTCTTCGACCTTGCGATTGCCGCGGAAGCGGATGTCCATGACCTTGGGCGCATCCGCGGCGCGCGCGGCGCGCGGCGACGCGGCGAGCAACGCGATCAACGGCAGCAGCAGCGTGAGCAGGCGCGACGTCACGGCGCGGGGACCTCGGCTTCTGCGGGCGCGCTTGGCTGCTCGGCCTTGTCGGTCTCGTCGTCCTTGGCAGCTTCGTCGGCGGGCGCGTCGGCGGGCGCGTCGGCGGGCGCGTCGGCGGCGTCGTTCTGCTCGGCCCCGGCGGTCTCGTCGCCGACGAGCAGACCGTCGGCCATGCGCAGCGCGCGCGGCAGGCTGCGCGCCAGCTCGGGGTTGTGCGTGACGATCAGCATCGTGGTGCCGAGCTCGCGGTTGAGCCGGAAGAACAGGTCGTGGATGCCGCGCGAGGTCTCGCTGTCGAGGTTGCCGGTGGGCTCGTCGGCGAGCAGCAGCTTGGGGTTGAGCACTAGCGCGCGAGCCAGCGCCACGCGCTGCTGCTCGCCGCCGGAAAGCTCGCCCGGCCGGTGGTCGAGGCGCGACTGCAGGCCTACCACCTCGAGCAGCTCGCGCGCCTTCTCGGCGGCCTTGCGCGGCGACTGGCGATGGATCAGCGCCGGCATCATCACGTTCTCGAGGGCGCTGAACTCGGGCAGCAGGTGGTGAAACTGGAAGATGAAGCCCACCGACTTGTTGCGGAAGGCGGCGAGCTGGCTCGGGCTCATGGTCGACAGGTCGCGCCCGCCGAAGATGATGCGCCCCGCCGAGGGCAGATCGATGGTGCCGAGGATGTGCAGCAACGTCGACTTGCCGGCTCCCGAGCGACCGACGATCGAGAGCATCTCGCCCTGCGCGATGGTCAGGTCGATGCCGCGCAGAACCTCGAGCCGACGGCCGCCATGCATGAAGTGCTTGCGGACGCCTTGGACCTGAAGCAGCGGTGCGGTCTGAGAAGGTGTGGCAGAGATATTTTTCACAAGAAAATCAACGACCACCGCGATCTGGCGCGCAGACTAGCGGAGCGCTCACGAGGTGTCAACGCGTGCGAGATTGTTGGTGATCTTCAGACCTCGCGAGGTCGCGGAGCGTTGCCCTGCTCCGCGCTCGGACGGCTAGTCGACCTTGAGGCCCTCGACGGGCTTGAGCCGCGCGGCGGTGATGGCCGGCGGGATGGTGGCGAGGAAGCTCAGCATCACGGCCGAGAGGCCCACCAGCGCGATCTCGATGGCGTTGATGCGCACGGGTAAGCGGTCGATGTAATAGACCTCGGGGTCGAGCGGCAAGCCGACGTAGGCCAGGCCGCTGCAGACGACGACGCCCTGCAGCACGCCGACGAGCATGCCGATCACGCCGACGTACACGCCGGCGAAGATGAAGACCTTGAGCAGCGACCACTGGCTCGCGCCGAGCGCCTTGAGCGCGGCGATCTCGCGCGTCTTCTCGAGCACGATCATCGTCAGCGTGATCACGATCGCCAGCGCGGCGACGACCACGATGAAGGTCAGTACGAAGAACATCACGACCTTCTCGAGCTTGAGCGCCGAGAAGAGGTTGCGGTTGAGCTGCTGCCAGTCTTTGACGACGTAGCAGCTGTTGGTGATCGTCTTGCCGCTGGCCAGCTTGACGCGCGTGCTGCAGATCGCGTCGAGCTTCTTGCGGATGCGATCGGCGAGCGCTGTCGCCTCGCTGACGTCGGCGCCTTTGATCTCGACGCCGGTGATCACGTCGTCGCGCCCGAGAAAGCGCTGCGCGGTGGGGATGGTGACGTAGGCGAACTTGGTGTCGTACTCGTACATGCCCGAGTAGAAGATGCCTGCCACGCGGAACGGCCGCGACTTGGGTATCGGGCCCATCGGGCTCATGCCACCGAGCGGCGAGATCACGTTGACGTCGTCGCCGACGTAGAGCCTCAGGTTGCGCGCCAGCTCGGCGCCGACGATCACGCCGGGGTAGACGGGCCGGGCCTTGATCTTGGGCCCCGTGCCGCGATAGTCGCTGCCATCCGGCACCGCAGGCTTGCTCGCCGGTTGCGACGCGGGCCTGCTCGCGGGCTGCGACGCGGCCGCCGTGCCCGTGCCCGTGCCCGTGCTCGTGCCGCTGCCGGGGCCGCTGCTCGTGCCGGAGCCCGTTCCGCTGCCCGACTGCTTCGAGCGAAACAGCGGCACGCTGGGCAGCTTGGCGAGCTTGTCGGGGTGCAGCAGGTTGTTGATCGAGCCGGCGCCGCCCTCAGCCTTCATGTAGCGCGGCAGGTCGGTGACCTTGGCGATGCGCTTGACGTCGATGCCGCGCAACAGCACGCCGGAGAGGTTGCTCTGGCTGGTGATCATCACCTCGCCTTCGATGTACGGCGAGACGGCCACCACGTCGGGCACCGACTGGATCGCGCGCACGATCTTGCGGTAGTCGCCGAACGGCCGGCGCTCGGTGGTCACGACCACGTGCGCGCGGGTGCCGAGGATCTTGCGTCGCAGGTCGTGCTCGAAGCCGCCCATCACGCTCAGCACCACCACCAGCACCTGCGTGCCGAGAAACACGCCAAGGATCGAGATCGACGTGAAGGCCGAGAAGCTCAGCATCAGCAGGCCGAAGAAGGTGGCCCAGGAGCCGAAGACAAAAGCGCCGAGCGCCGCGCGTGACAGGCCGAGCGAGAGTGCCGAGGGCTTGGTGGAGCTCAACGCGAGCGGATCGTGGGCGGTGAGCTTGGCCGCCACCAGCAGCCCGCCGCCGATCAGAAGCGCGCTGACGCCGACGACGAGGGCCACCCACGAGCGCTTGCGGTTCTTGAGGTAGCGCCAGGCCACCAGCCACTCGAAGGCGCGGCGCGTGGCGCGCATGAACAGGAAGCTGGTCAAGCCGGCGGCGAACAGCGCACCGCCGGTGAGCAGGCCCATGACCTTGACGTAGGGGTAGCGCCGGAAGATGTCGGCGTCGGCGAGCCACATCGCGATCGCGATCACCGCGCCGGCCCCGGCGAGCGACAGCGGCCACGTCACGCGGCCGCCGGCGAGGCTCGGCGCCAGCGGCAGCTCGGCGCTCGCTCGGGTCTCGCCGTCGGGTTTGGGCTCGAGCGCCAACGCTACTCCGGCCGCATGTGTGGGAAGAGCAGCACGTCGCGGATGCTCGCCTGGTCGCAGAGAAACATCACCAACCGGTCGACGCCCATGCCCCAGCCCGCCGCCGGCGGCATGCCGAACTCGAGCGCGCGACAGTAGTCCTCGTCGTACTCCATCGCCTCGTCGTCACCGCGCGCCTTGTCGTCGACCTGCGCCTGAAAGCGCGCGCGCTGATCGACGGGGTCGTTGAGCTCGGAGAACGCGTTGCAAAGCTCGCGCTGACAGATGAACAGCTCGAAACGATCGACGAAGTCTGGATCGTCGTCCTTGCGCCGCGACAGCGGCGACATGGCCGCCGGGTAGTCGATGACAAACACCGGGCGGTCCATCGGCAGCTGCTCCTCGCCGAGCTCGTCGAAGAGCACGCCGAGGCGCTTGCCGTGGCTGTCGGCGAAGCGCAGCTTCTCGCCGAGCTGGTCGTCGCGCGTGCTGAGCTTGGTGGCGGCGAGCCACGCCACGAGCTTGGCCTCGTCGCGCGCGGTGTCCTCGTCGAGCAGCGGATCGAAGCGCTTGCCCGCCGCGACCACCAGCTCGAGCACGCTCATGCGCCGCCACGGGCGCGTGAAGTCGATGCCCTGGCCCTGATAGGTCAGCTTGGGCTCGCCGTGGAGCTCCTTGACCAGGCCCGTGACGAGCTCTTCGGTGAGGTCCATCAGGTCGTGGTACGTCGCGTAGGCCCAATAGAACTCGATCATCGTGAACTCGGGGTTGTGCTTGCGCGACAGCCCCTCGTTGCGGAAGTTGCGCCCGATCTCGTAGACGCGATCGAATCCGCCCACCAGCAGGCGCTTGAGGTAGAGCTCGGGCGCGATGCGCAGGTAAAGCTCCATGTCGAGCGCGTTGTGGTGCGTCTTGAACGGGCGCGCCGCGGCGCCGCCGAGCGTCGGGTGCAAAAGCGGCGTCTCCACCTCGAGGAAGCCGTGCTCGTCGAAGTAGCGGCGCATGCCTTTGATCACACGCGTGCGCGTGCGAAACACCTCGGCCACCTCGGGGTTGGCGACGAGGTCGACGTAGCGCTGGCGATAGCGCGTCTCTTGGTCCTTGAGCCCGCTCCACTTCTCGGGCGGCGGGCGCACGGCCTTGGTCAGCACGCGCACCGACTCGGCGAGCAGCGTCAGCTCGCCCGTCTTGGTGAAGAAGACGTAGCCTTCGACGCCGATGAAGTCCCAGGCCTCGGTCTTCTTGAACGCCTTGTAGGCGTCGACGCCGACGACGTCGCGCTTGATGTAGACCTGCATGCGCACGCCGTCGTTGGCCAGCTTGACGAAGGCGGCCTTGCCGAAGCTGCGGTGCTCGACCATGCGGCCGGCGAGGCGGAAGCGCTCCTCCGACAGCGGCTGCGGATCCTTGCTCGGCTCGGCGGGCGGCTCGGCGTCGGCGAACTTGGCCAGCACCTCGGCGGTGCTGTGCGTCGGCGAAAAGCCGGTGGCGTAGGGGTTGACGCCCATCTCGCGCAGCGCGTCAGCCTTCTGCTGGCGCTGCTGCATCAGCTTGGAGACGTCTTGCGGAGCCTGCTGCTCGGCGTTGTCGGGCTGCTGTCGCTGCGGCTTGTCGGTCATGCGGGCGATCCCTCGGCCTCCGCACCGCCACCTTCGGCGAGCAGGTAGGCCTGGATAAACTGGTCGAGGTCACCGTCGAGCACCGCGTCGACATTGCCGACCTTCAGCTCGGTGCGGATATCGGTGACCATGCGGTACGGCGCGAGCACGTACGAGCGGATCTGGCTGCCCCACTCGATCTTCTTCTTCGCCGCGTTGATCTCGGACATCTCTTCTTCACGTTTGGCCAGCTCGTGCTCGTAGAGCCGAGCGCGCAGCACGCGCATCGCCTGCGACTTGTTTTTGTGCTGCGAGCGTTCGTTCTGACACTGCACGACGATGCCGGTGGGCAGGTGCGTGATGCGGACAGCAGACTCGGTCTTGTTGACGTGCTGTCCGCCGGCGCCGCCGGCGCGATAGAAGTCGATCTTGAGATCGTCGTCGTTGATGTCGACGGTGACCTCGTCCTCGATGTCCGGGTAGACCGCCACCGAGGCGAACGACGTGTGCCGGCGCGACTGCGCGTCGAAAGGAGAGATGCGCACCAACCGGTGCACGCCGACCTCGGCGCGCAGATAGCCGAAGGCGAACTCGCCGCTGACCGAGATGGTCGCCGACTTGATGCCCGCCTCTTCGCCGGCCTGCCGCTCGATCAGCTCGACCTTGTAGTCGTGGCGCTCGCCCCAGCGCATGTACATGCGCAGCAGCATCTCGGCCCAATCCTGGCTCTCGGTGCCGCCGGCGCCGGGATTGACCGAAAGCAGCGCGCCGAAGCGGTCGTTGGGCCCCGAGAGCATGCGGGCGAACTCGATCTGCTCGACCTTGGCGGCGAGCTTCTGCACCAGCGACTCGGCCTCGACGCCGCTCTCCTCGTCCTCGGCCTCCTGCGCCAGCTCGACCATCGCCTGCGCGTCTTCGAGCGCCGACTCGGCGCCCTCGAAGCGCTCGATCATGCCGCGAACGCGAGACTGCTCGCGCAGCACGGTCTGAGCCGCTTCGTTGTCGTTCCAGAAGGCGGGGTTGGCGGCGCGCTGCTCGAGCTCGCGCAGGCGCTCTGTCAGCGTGGGCAGGTCAAAGATGACCTCGGAGCGCCTCTAGACGCCCTCTGAGGTCTTCGAGCTTGATGACGGCTTCCTGGATCGACATGGCGATGTTCCTCGGTGTCCTGAGCGGCCACTATTGACAGGGCTTTACGGCCCGTCAACCCACGCGGCACCGCGGCTTAACGGCCGGGGCCGCGCGCGCTCTGCGGCAGCGGGCCGCGTTTTTCGGGGGCCTCGAACGCCACCGGGTACTTGCCGGAGAAGCAGGCGTCGCAGTAACGCCGTCCGTCCGCGCCTCCGAGCGCTTCGAGCATGCCCTCGAGGCTGATGTAGCCGAGCGAGTCGGCTCCGACGAAACGCTCGATGTCCTGCACGGACTTGTCGTTGGCGATGAGCTCTTTTTTGGTCGGCGTGTCGATGCCGTAGGGGCACGGGTTGCGCGTCGGCGGCGCGCTGATGCGCAGGTGCACCTCGGCGGCGCCGGCCTGGCGCAGCATGGCGACGATCTTCTGCGACGTGGTGCCTCGCACCAGCGAGTCGTCGACGACCACCACGCGGCGGCCGCTGATGACCTCGCGAACCGGCGCCAGCTTGAGGCGCACACCGAAGTGGCGCACCGAGTCGCTCGGCTCGATGAACGTGCGCCCGACGTAGTGGCTGCGGATGAGCCCGAGCTCGTAGGGCAGCCCGAGCTGCTCGGCGTAGCCGAGGGCGGCGGCGGTGCCCGAGTCCGGTACGGCGATGACCACGTCAGCGCTGGCCGGCTGCTCGCGCGCCAGGCAGCGGCCGAGCGCTTTGCGCGAGAAGTAGACAGTGCGGTCGCCGAGCTGCGAGTCGGGCCGCGCGAAGTAAATGTGCTCGAAGCAGCAGAAGCGCGTCTCTTCGTCGCCGCCGTGCTCGGGCTCGGGCGGCGTCGAGGGCGTCGACGTCACGTCGCGATCGGTGAGCTCGCCGATACGGCGCGAGCGCAGGCCGTCGGCGCTGACCGTGAGGATCTCGCCCGGCTCGACCATGCGCACCATCTCGGCGCCGATGAGGTTAAAGGCCGACGTCTCGGAGGCGAGCACGTACGCGCTCGCGCTCGGCGCCGACGACGAGCGCGGCACGCGGCCGAGCACCAGCGGCCGGAAGCCGAGCGAGTCACGCGCGGCGACGAGGCGGCTGCGCGTCATGAAGAGCAGCGAGAACGCGCCGCGCACGCGCGTGAGCGCCTGCGAGATGCGGTCGACGATGTCGTCGTGGTCCGAGCGCGCGATGAGGTGCATCAGCACCTCGCTGTCGGCGTTGGTCGAGAAGATCGAGCCCTGCCCTTCGAGCTCGCGGCGCAGGCTGATCTCGTTGACCAGGTTGCCGTTGTGCGAGAGGGCGAGCTGGCCGCGGGCGCTGCGCACGGCGATGGGCTGCGCGTTGGCGATCTCGGAGTCGCCGGCGGTGGAGTAGCGCACGTGCCCGATGGCGGCGTGGCCGGCGAGGTCGGCCGAGAGCCGCTCCTCGTCGAAGACGTCGACGACCAGCCCCATGCCGCGATAGGTGCGCACCACCTCGCCATCGCTGGCGCTGATGCCGGCGCTCTCCTGGCCGCGGTGCTGCAGCGCGTGCAGCCCCAGGTACGTCAGATTAGAGGCCTCGGGGTGACCGTAGATGCCGAAGATTCCGCACATTCCGAGTGTCCTCTACCAGCTCCCGGAGCGGCGCGCAACGGCGATAGCTAAAGGCCCAGATTGCGCTTGATGCGTGCCACCGGCTCTTCGGTGTTCGCCTCGAAGGTCTGCCCGGTGACGCGCTCGTAGAGCTCGATGTAGCGCTCGGCGACCTCGATGCGCAGCGCGTCCTCGAGCGCCGGCGCCTCGCCCTGCCCCTGGTAGCCGCGCTCGACCAGCCGCTTGCGCAGAAACTCTTTGTCCAGCGCGCGCGGGCTCTCGCCGGCAGCGACCGCCTCGTCGTAGCCGTCGCGGTACCAGTAGCGGCTCGAGTCGGGTGTGTGGATCTCGTCGACGAAGATGACCTTGCCGTCGCGCTTGCGGCGCCCGAGCTCGTACTTGGTGTCGACGAGGATAAGGCCGCGCTCGGCAGCCTGGCGCGCGCCGAAGTCGAAGAGGCGCAGAGACATCGCCGCCAGCTCGTCGTACTGCGCCGCGCTGACGACACCGCGTGCGATGAGCTCGTCGCGCGAGGTCAGCTCGTCGTGCTCGCCAGCCTCGGCCTTGGTCGTCGGCGTGACGATCGGCTCGGCGAGCCGTTGGTGGCGCGTCAGACCATCGGGCAGCGTGTGGCCGCAGTACTGCCGCTCGCCGCGCGCGTAGGCGGTCCAGATCGAGGTCGGGCTCGAGCCGGTCAGATAGGCGCGCACGATCATCTCGATGGGGAAGACCTCGCACTCCTCGACGACGCTGACGTTGGGATCGGGCACCGAGATCAGGTGGTGCGGCGCGATGTCGGCGGCGGCCTCGAACCAGTAGCGGGCGATGCCATTGAGCACCTGCCCCTTGAACGGGATCGTGCCGAGCACCACGTCGAAG
Source organism: Myxococcales bacterium (assembly GCA_020431405.1). Classification (GTDB taxonomy): domain Bacteria; phylum Myxococcota_A; class Polyangia; genus JAGQIK01. The sequence continues at coordinate 14,100 of JAGQIK010000101.1, read as the reverse complement.
GCGCTGACGCGATCGGTCACGACGATGACGCGCTGTCCGTCGCGCACGTAGCTGTCGCGCACCTTGCCGGGGAAACGCTCGCCGAGCCCTTCGAAGTGCGTCTGGTCGAGCGTGCGGTCGAGCGTGCTCTCTAGCACGTCGCGAGAGGTCATGGGTTCTTCTCCTCTTCGAATACGCGCTGAAAGATGGTCTCGACGTATCTGAGGTGGTGCCCGAGGTCGAAGCAGCGCTCGACGCCGTCGCGCCCGATGGTGCTGGCGATGGCGTTGTCCTCGGCGAGCAGCTCCTTGAACTGCCCCTCGCCGGCGTGCGCGCGCATGGCGCAGCGCTGCACGTGGCCGTAGGCTTCCTGGCGGCCGAGGCCCGCGCGCACCAGCGAAAGCAGCACGGCCTCGGAGAAGACCAGGCCACCCGACAGCTCGAGGTTGCGCGCCAGCGCCTCGCGCTCGACGACCAGACCGTCGACGACACGTACCATGCGATGGAGCATGAAGTCGGTGAGCATCGTGGCGTCGGGTGCGATCACGCGCTCCACCGAGGAGTGGCTAATGTCGCGCTCGTGCCACAGCGCGACGTTCTCCAGCGCAGCGCCGGCGTAGGAGCGCAGCAAGCGCGCCAGGCCGCACAGGTTCTCGGTGAGGATCGGGTTGCGCTTGTGCGGCATGGCGCTCGATCCCTTCTGGCCTTCGCCGAACGGCTCGCGCGCCTCTGCCACCTCGCTGCGCTGCCAGTGGCGCACCTGTACGGCGATGCGCTCGATGCTGGCGCCGAGCAGCGCCAGGGCGTTGAACAGCTCGGCGTGGCGATCGCGCGGGACGATCTGCGTGGCGACCGTCTCCGGCACGAGGCCGAGCGCGCCGAGCGCCTCGGCTTCGATCTCGGGCGTGATGTTGCCGTAGACGCCGACGGCGCCGGCGATCTTGCCGCGCGCGATGTTGGACAGCGCGCGCTCGAGGCGGCGACGGTTGCGCTTCATCTCGGCGAAGTAACCGGCGAAGACGAGCCCCACGCTGGTCGGCTCGGCGTGCATGCCGTGGCTTCGCCCGACCATCGCGACATCGGCAAGCTCGCGCGCGCGCCGTTCGAGCGCCGTGCACAGCTCGTCGATGCGGCCGAGCAGGATGCCGCCTGCCTGGCGCAGCTGCAGCGCGAAGGACGTGTCGAGCACGTCCGACGACGTCATGCCGAGGTGCAGCCAGCGCGCCGGCTCGCCCGCTTGCTCCTCGATGTGCGAGAGGAAGGCGATCACGTCGTGACGCACGCGCGACTCGATCTCGAGGATGCGCGCCGGCTCGATCACGACCTTGATGCGCACGCGGTCGGCGGTGCCGGCGGGCACCATCTCGCGTGCTTCCATGGCGCGGCAGACGGCGAGCTCGACCTCGAGCCACGTCTCGTAGCGCGTCTGATCACTCCAGATACGCCGCATGTCGGGGCGGCTGTAGCGTTCGATCATTGTCTTCCTACTCCCAGTCGGGATCGGAGCAGCAGCGATAGCCCGTCATCGAGCCGCCGCGCGAGCGCGCGGTGCAGCTGGCGTAGCCGAGCGTCGAGCTGGCGTCGCCGCCCATCGCCGAGCCGCCAGCGGTCCACTCCGAGACGTTGCCGCTGAGGTCGTATACGCCCCAACGCGAGCGACAGCCGCGCTTGCTCCCGCTGGCGACCACCTTGCCGCTGCCCGTGTTGCAGCGCTTGGGATCGAAGGTGCGGCCGTAAGGGAAGAAGCCCGCGCAGGCGCGCATCCACTCGGCCACCGTGCACAAGCGCAGGCCGCGCGCGCGGCAGCCCGCCTTGGCGCCAGCGAGCGAGGTGCGCTTGGGTCGCCGGCCACGACCCGGCGCCTCGTAGCGATCGATGCAGTAGCCGTCGCCGGCCTTGCGCTTGATGTAGGCCATCCCGGGGTAGCACTTGCGCCCGCCGCCTTTCTTCGGCCCATCCGGCGCCCCACCGCCCTTGGCAACCTTGGTTCGAGCCTTGGTCTTGGTCCGCGCCACGGTCTTGGTCTTGGTCTTGGTCTTGGTCTTAGACCGAGACTTGGACTTAGACCGCGACGAACCAGACCCCGGCGCCGGCCAAGGCGCCCGCGCCGACGAGCCCGCGCCCGAACCGACCGTCGCGGCGGCGACCGCCGAGCCCGTCCCCGAGCCTTCGCCGCTTCCCGTGCCCGTGTCATCGCCCGTGCCCGAGCCCGTGCCCTCACCGGTGCCCGCCGCCAACGTCGAGCCGCTGCCGCTGCCGCTGCCCGTCGCCGAGCCCGCGCCATCGTCCTTGAGCGGCACGGCCGCCGCGCCCTTGCTCGCCGCGGCCGCCGCCGCCTTGGCCTTGGCCGCCGCGGCCGCTGCCACGCGCAGCCGCTTGATCTCGAGGTCCTTCTTGGCACGCACAGAACGTTGGGTCTGGTGGTAGATGATCGCGCCCACGGTGCCGCCGCCCACCAGGGCGACTACCAGCATCAGGATCGGCAGCCAGCTGCGGCGTGGCGGCGGCCGCCGCGCGACGTGGGTCACGTCCGACATCGGCCGCGGCACGGCGTCGCGGTGCAGCACCTCCGGCGCCACCGGCAGCTCGTTGTGCGTGATCGGTCGCTGCTGCGACGCCACCACGGCTGCGCGCGGTGCGCGTGGATCGCGCGCGCGCGGATGACTCTTCTCGATCACGCCGGCCGAGCCGCTCGGCAGCCCGTCGTCACCGAGAATCTCCTCGGACGACCGCTCCGCGGCCAGCGGATACGGCTCGGGCGCCGCGGCCGCACGTCGCGGAGGCGGCGGCGCTGGGCGCCGCATATCTACCGGGCGCGTCGGTCCGGTGGAGACTGCCGAGATCGGCGGCGCGAGATCGGGATCGTCGTCTTCGGGCTCGATCTCGATGTCGTCTTCGTCGGGCTGGTGGTGTCCGTCGAGCGTCCCGGTGGAAAAGGCCCGCAGCGCCTTCTGCGCGCGCGCCTCGCGATCCACCGAGGGCAACCGGCCGCTGCCGCTCTCTGTCGAGCTCGAAGGCTGCGCCTTGTCCGCCACGCGGCTGACGGTCTCGCCGCTCACCGCGAGGTGATCGAGGTTCGACGAGGGCAGCACGAGCACGTGCTCGATGTCGTCCTGCTCGCCGTCGACGATCATGTCGGCGTCGATCTGCTGCGTCTTCTCCGATGGCGCGTCGCGCGCCGGCGTCGGGCGCGACGCGGGGAACAGCGGCTCGTCATGATCGTCGGCGAGCAGCTCCTCTTTGGACATCGAGACGCGCGGGACGGTGACCTCGCCGTCGTGCTCGGGGATGTCGTCGAGGCTGGCGCTCTTGACCTTGCGCTGCGCCGTAAAGAGCGCCTCTTCCTCTTGCGGCTCGTCACCGACCTCCTCGAGGTCGTCGAGACTGAGCTGGTGCGTTGCCTGCGAGTGTTCCTTCTTGGGCGGCGGGTCGAACGCGGCGGCCTTGCCGGCGAGACCGCCCGCCAGCGTCTGATCGGGATCGCCATCCATCGGCGGCGCGTCGTGCTCGCCCGTCAGCGCGTTGGTGTCGGACAGCGTCGGCGTCTCGCCGCTCGGGTGCTCGTCGTCGAGCAGCGAGCCGGGCATCACGCGCGGGATGGTGCTGTCGGCGCCGTCGATGCGCGCCGACGCGGCGAGCTTGTCCACCAGCCGCGCCTGCGTGACCGCCGCGCCTTCGATCTCCGCCTCGTCGCGCTCGTCGTCGCCCTGACGCGGCGGCGACAGCGACAGCTCGTCGGCGCCGTCGTCGTCGTCCGAGACATCCGCGATGACCTCGAGGTCATCCATGCTCAGCTGCTGCGTGCCCTGCTTTTCGCCTTCGGGTGTCGCGTCGGGCGACGTGTCGGTAGCCTTTGCCGGCGCTCTGCGCGTGCGCTCGTCGCCCACCACGCGAGTGGTCGCCGAATCACGACTGGCAGCAGAATTACGGACTGCAGCTGGCTCGAAGTCCGACGTCAGGTGCGCCGCGGTTTCGGCCTCCGCCGTCAAAGCACGCCGCACCTGGCGCGCGCTGAGCGGCAGCGTGGTGCTCGGATCGAGGTGTGAGAGATCGTCGTCGCGCGCAGCCGGCAGCTCGGCGGTTGGTGCGCGTCGCGCGTCGAGGTCTTCGATCTCCGACTCGGACTCGGCCGATATCATCTCCTCGAGCGCGGAGGTGTAGCGAAGCGTGGGCCGGTCAGCGGGCATGTCCGCGCTCGCCCGCGTGGGCGCCACCGAGCGGCGCGTCGTCTCGCCGCCGGCCTCGATGTCAGCCGCCTCGCCAGCGTCTTCCGCCGTCTCGGGCGGGGCGTCGGCGAGCTTCTCGATGCCCTTGACCTTCTCGACGCGCGTCTGCGCCGCCATCTCGAGCGTCTCGCGCTTGGGCGCCTTGCCGGTAGCGACCAGCCAGTGGCGCGCCAGCTCTCCCGCGCTGCCTTGCCGCGCGTCGGGATCGTCGGCGAGCGCTTGCGCGAGCAGCGCGTCGATAGCCGGGGGGATCGAGGGATCATCGACCGAGAGCGCCGGGGCGCCGCCGACGTAGCGGTCGCCGCTGAGCAGCTCGTAGATCAGCGCGCCGAGCGAGTACACGTCCGACATCGGCGTGGGATCGTCGCCGCCCGCCAGCTCCGGCGCGAGATAGCTGACGCTGCCTTCATGCTGGCGCTGGGCCGCCATATACGCGCTACGCGGCAGCGCCTGCGGCAAGCCGAAGTCGGTCAGCTTGAGCACGTCGGGCAGGATGATGATGTTCTGCGGCTTGAGGCCGCCGTGCACGATCGGCGCGCTCTCCTCGAGCGCCTGACACAGCTGCGTGATGATCGGCTCGACCTCGTCGACCGAGAAGCGCTGCGACTTCTCGCGCCGCAGGTCCATGATCTTGCGCAGCGAGAGGCCCTCGAGAAACTGCGTCACGTAGAAGCAGCGCCCGTCGTCCTCGTCGACATCGAAGTAGCGCACGACGTTGCCGTGCACCAGCTCGCGCAGCCGCTGCATCTCGCCGAGGAAACGTTCGCGCGCCGCCGCGTCGGGCAGATAGTCGCCGTCGATGACCTTCAGCGCGACGTCTACCTCGACCTCCTGGTCGAGCGCCTTGTAGACCATGCCGAGGCCGCCGCCGCCGATCACGTCGGTGATCTCGTAGCGCTCGCAGACGACCTCGCCGACGTTGTAGGCGCTTGGACGGTTGTCGGCGATGCCGAAGCCGGGGTTGGTCTGGCGGCGAAGCTTCTTCTGCAGCGCGGCGAACTCGGCCGCCGCCGCCACGCCGCTCTGCATGCGCTGCGCGCGCGCCGCCGACGTGTCCTCGCCTGGCGACGATGGCACCTTCGGCAGCGGCCGCACGGTCGACTGGTCGACGGTCAGATCTTGCCCGCAGTTATCACACTGCGTCGCGTCGTCGCCCACCGGGCTGCCGCAGCGAAAACAGAGCATCGCCCTACTCGCCGCTCCGGTCGCCGGCCCCGCTTCGCGTACCGGTGTGTCCGAAGCCACCAGCGCCTCGCACCGTGTCGTCGAGCTCGTCGACAAACGCCGGCACCACACGCGTGACTGGGGCGACCACCAGCTGCGCCACGCGCGTACCCGGCTCGACGACAAACGGCTCGCGGCCGAGGTTGATCAGCGCCACCTTGACCTCGCCGCGGTAGTCCGCGTCGATGGTCCCTGGCGCGTTGACGACGGTCACGCCCGAGCGTACGGCAAGCCCGGAGCGCGGGCGCACCTGCGCTTCGGTGCCAGCCGGCAGCGCGATGGCGATACCGGTGGGCACCAGCGCGCGCTCGCCCGGCTCGAGCGTGATCGGCGTGTCGAGCGCCGCGGCGAGGTCCATCCCCGCCGCAGCGTCTGTCATGTAGCGCGGCAGCTGCGCCTCGGGGCGCAGCCGCTTCACGCGGAGGGAATTCTCGCTCACCGTGTGCGCTCCTACAGCAGGCTGCGGATCTCCTCCGGCTTGGCGTCGAAGGCCTGCTTGCGGCTCAGCCGCACGCCGCGATTATCGATGCGGATCACCCGCACGATCATCTCGTCGCCTTCCTTGCAGACGTCCTCGGCCTTCGCGATGCGCTTGTTGTCCATCTCGCTGATGTGCACCAGCCCGTCCTGACCCGGCAGGATCTGGACGAACGCACCGAGATCGCTCTTCACGCGCATGACTTTGCCGCGATAGACAGCCCCGACCTCGGCCTCCTGCGTCAGACCCTCGATCATCTCGACAGCTTTGTTCGCTCCCGTCTCGTCGACCGCAGCGATGGAGACCGTGCCGTCGTCCGTGACGCTGATCTCGGCGCCGGTCTCGTCCTGGATGGCGCGAATCGTACGGCCTCCCGGGCCAATGATGTCGCGAATCTTGTCGGGATTGATCGTGATGTTGAGGATGCGCGGGGCGTTGCTCGAGATCTTGTCGCGCGGCGCGCCGATGGTCTCGGTCATCTTGTCGAGGATGTGAAGCCGCCCGGCGCGCGCCTGGTCGAGCGCCTGCGCGAGGATGTCGCGGGTCAGGCCGTCGAGCTTGATGTCCATCTGGATGGCGCAGATGCCGTCGCGCGTGCCGGTGACCTTGAAGTCCATGTCGCCGAGGTGGTCCTCGTCGCCGAGGATGTCGCTCAGCACGGCGTAGTTGTCGCCTTCCTTGACGAGGCCCATGGCGATACCCGCCACCGGCGCGGCGATGGGCACGCCGGCATCCATCAGCGCGAGGCTGCCGCCGCAGACGGCGGCCATCGACGACGAGCCGTTGCTTTCGAGCGTCTCGCTGACGACGCGCATCACGTACGGGAAGTCCGAGTGCGGCGGGAGCACGCGCTTGAGCGAGCGCTCGGCGAGGTTGCCGTGGCCGATCTCGCGCCGTCCGGGAGGACCGAAGCGCTTGGCCTCGCCCGTCGAGAAGGGCGGGAAGTTGTAGTGCAGCAGGAACGTCTTGGTGTAGTCGCCCATGATCGACTCGATGCGCTGATCGGAGCGCTGAGTCGCCAGGGTCGCGGTGGCGAGCGCCTGCGTCTCGCCGCGGGTGAACAGCGCCGAGCCGTGGGTGCGCGGAAGCACGCCAACCTCGACGGTGATGTCACGGATCTCGTCGAGCTTGCGACCGTCGAGCCGCACGCGCTCGTTGACGGTGCGCTCGCGCACGTAGCGGCGGCGCGCCTCGTCGTAGGCCTCTTTGACGTCGTCGACGCGCTCTTCGTACTCGGCGCCGAGCTGCTCGATGGTCCAGCTGCGCGCTGCTTTGATCGCGGCGTAGCGGGCGTGCTTCTCTTTGGTGGCGACGGCCTCGGCGATCTTCTCGCGGGCGACCTGACGCACCTTCTCGACCAGCGCCTCGTCGCTCTCGGGCTCGGTGTGCTCGCGCTTGGGATGGCCCACGGCGGCGCGCAGCTTCTCCTGCAGCTCGAGCATCGGGCGCGCGCTCTGCTGCGCGAACAGCAGCGCCTCGACGAGGTCGTCCTCGCTGACGAAGCTGCAGGTACCCTCGACCATCACCAGCGCGTCGAAGCTGCAGGCGACGACGATGTTCATGTCGCTGAGGGCCTGCTCGGCTTTGGTCGGGTTGGCGATGAGCTGCCCGTCGACGCGGCCGACGCGCACGCCGGCGATGGGGCCGGCCCAGGGGATGTTGGAGATGTGCAGCGCCGCGGACGCGCCGGTCATCGCCAGCACGTCGGAGCTGTTTTCGCGGTCGGTGCTCAGCACCATCGCGATGATCTGCGTCTCGCAGCGCCAGCCCTTGGGAAACAGCGGGCGGCACGGACGATCGATGAGGCGGCAGATCAGCACCTCGTGCGCGGCGGGGCGACCTTCGCGGCGGAAGTAGCTGCCGGGGATGCGGCCGCCGGCGTAGGAACGCTCGGTGTACTCGACGGTCAGCGGCAGGAACGGCAGGTCGCGCGCGTCCTCGGCCGAAACCGCGGTGACGAGCACCATCGTGTCGCCATAGCGAATGACGACGGCGCCGTTGGCCTGCTTGGCCATACGGCCGGTCTCGATGGACAGCTCGGTGCCACCGACTTGAACGCTCTCTCTAATGAACATGGATTGCTCCGGTTCGCGCGGCGTATTCGAGCCGCGCGTAGCTTGTCCGTCGGAGCACTGAGACCCTTGGGGTTTAGTCCTTGAGCTCAACGTCGCAGGACCTGCGGCGCTCTGCTCAACAACTAAACCCTCCGCAACCCGACGGATGAAAACGCTGCGGCGGCCTCGCATCGCGCGCGGCCGCCGCGTTGACTCGCACTACTTACGGATGCCGAGCTCCTTGATCAGCGAACGGTAGCGCTCGACGTCCTTCGACTTGAGGTAGTCGAGCAGGCGGCGTCGCTGACCGACGAGCTTGAGCAAGCCGCGGCGCGAGTGATGGTCCTTCTTGTGGATCTTGAAGTGCTCGGTGAGGTGCGTGATGCGCTGGGTCAGAAGCGCGATCTGAACCTCGGGCGAGCCGGTGTCGCGCTCGTGTGCGCGAAACTTGGCGATAACTTCCTGTTTGCGTGCTGGTGCGACGGTCATCTGTATTACTCCTGCTGAGATTCGCCCGGCCCGCAGAGCTGCAGCGACGCACCAGTCACCGCCCTCCGCAGATGGGTAGAAAGGGCGACTTTTGGCCTATCTTCGGCTGGTTGTCAACGCCCATGAGCCGCCGGGAGCGCGTCAGCGCAGCCGCAGCAGCCAGCGCCCGCGCCGGCGCACGAAACGCAGCTCGCGGCCGTCGCTCGCGCGCCCGCGCGCCTTGCTGGCCTCGACGGTGACGGCCTCGAGGGTCGCGCCGTCGAGCAGGCGCGAGGAGATCGAGCCGCCGCCGAGCAGCGTGCGCATCTCGCGCTCGAGCGCCGCCGTGAACGCGGCGAGGTCGGCGACGCGCGCGAGGCCGTCCTTGATGGTGGCCTCGAAGTCCTTGACCAGCTGGCGGTGTGCTCCCGGGTCGCCCGCGGCGCCGGCCTTGGTGAGCTTCATCGCCGAGGCGACCATACGGTCACAGGCGGCGGCGAGCTCGTCGACCCGCTCGCCGCCGTAGCCGTGCTCGTCGCACAGGGCGCGCAGCGGCTCGGGCCGCGCCGAGAGCAGCGCCTTGACGCTGTTGGCGGCGATGGCGCGCAGATCGGCGGCGTCGACGAGCGCGAAGAGCGCAGCCCAGTCCTGCTCGGCGGCGGCGTGCTGGGCCGCCGCGAAGGTCTCGTGGATCTCGGCTTCGGAGGCGGTGGGATCGCTCATGGCAGCGGCGATGCTAGCGCAGGTCGGCGGCGGGCGTGGGTGGCGACCACAGCATACGTTTGGGCCAGATGCGGTCGCCTTTGCGCTCGCCGAGGGCGACGAGCTCGCCGTGGCTGTGCACGCGAAGCGGCACGCCGGCGGGCAGCGACGCGTCGCCGACCGCCAGCGGCTGGCCCTGCGCCAGGCGCTCGGCTTGCTGCGGCTCGATGTCGACGCTGGGAAGATGCGCCAGCGCCTCGTCGATGGTGATCAGCGGCACGACCTCGGGGTTGGCCTGGATCTCGCTCAGCGCCACGGACTGCTCGATGCCGAAGGTGCCGGCGGCGACGCGCCGCAGGGCGCTCAGCGCAGCGCCGCAGCCGAGGGCCACGCCGAGGTCGTGGGCCAGCGAGCGGATGTACGTCCCCTTGCTGCAGTCGACCTCGAAGCGCAGCTCGGCGCGTGCGCCGGGCTCGAAGCCGGTGATCTCCAGCCGCGTGATCGTCACGCGGCGCGGCTCGAGCTCCACCGCTTCGCCGGCGCGCGCCAGCGCGTGGGCGCGCTTGCCGTCCTTGCGCAGCGCGGAGTAGGCCGGCGGGCTCTGCAGGATCTCGCCGCGGAAGGCCTCGAGCGCGGCCTCGACCTGCTCGCGCGTGATCGCGCTGGCGTCCGCTTCAGCCGTAACGGCGCCGGTGATGTCGTAGCTGTCAGTGCTCACGCCGAGCTGCGCGGTGGCGGCGTAGCGTTTGTCGTCGGCGAGCAGCAACTGCGCCACCTTGGTGGCCTGACCGACGCAGATCGGCAGCACGCCGGTGGCGAAGGGATCGAGGGTGCCGGTGTGGCCAGCCTTGCCCACGCGCAGCGCCTCGCGCAGCGCCTTGACCACGCCGAAGGACGTCGGGCCGGCGGGCTTGTCGACGACGACGATGCCGTCGATCTCGCGAAAGCCGCCGCGCCGCCGCGAGCGCCGCCTGCGACTCATGCAGCGGCGATCAGCGCCGTCACCGCGGCGAACAGCTGCGATCGCAGCCTCTCGACGCTGGTGTCGGGTACCGTGGCGCCGGCGGCGTTCTTGTGGCCGCCGCCGCCGAAGCGCTCGGCCACCGCGGAGACGTCGATGTTTCCGCGCGAGCGCATGCTCAGGCGCACCGCGCCGCCGCGCGGACGCAGCAGCATCGCCACCTCGACGCCCGATACGCCGCGCGCGAAGTTGACGAAGCCGTCGACCATGTCGTCGGTGCAGCCGGTCTCATCGAGCATCTCCTCGGTGACGGTCAGCGCGGCCGCCTTGCCGTCGTCGGAGACGCTCAGCGTGCCGAGCACGCGCGCCAGCAGCTTGAGCTGCGAGGGCGGGCGCGACTCGTAGAGGTTGGACGCGATGCGCCACGGATCGACGCCGTGCTCGAGCAGGTCGGCGCCGACGCGCATCGCCTCGGGGTTGGTGTTCTGGTAGCGAAACGAGCCCGTATCCGACATCAGCGACGTGTAGAGCGGCTCGGCGATGTCGTAGGTCAGCTCGACCTTGAGCTCGCGCAGCAGCCGGTGCATCAGAAGCCCCACCGCCGCGGCGCTCGCGTCGCAGTAGACGTAGTCGCCGATGTCGCCGAGCGTCTTGTGATGATCGACCACCACGACGGTGCCGAGCAGCGCGCGGTCGATCGGCGGCGCGCCGTCGGCGAAGATGCGGTCGTCGGAGCAGTCGAGCACCAGCGTCAGATCGAACGGCGTCTCGCCGATGTCCTGCACCACATCGTGTGCGCCGGGCAGGAAACGAAACGCCTCGGGCACCGGGTCGGGGTTGTAGGGCGTGACGGTCTTGCCGAGCCCGCGCAGCGCTTGATAGATGCCGAGCGTGCTGCCGATGGCGTCGCCGTCGGGGTTGCGATGGCTGGCGATCAGCACGCGCTCGGCTTCATCGAGCAGCTGCGCCACGCGCTCGAGCGAGATGTGCACCATCGCCGCCTGGGGGGCTGCGTCGTTTGCGGCGCGCTCTGCGTCGAGCTCGCCGAGGATCTTTTCGATGTGTGCTGCCTGATCGCCGGTGGTGTCGAGCACGAAGTGAAGCTCCGGTATGCGTCGCAGGCGCAGTCGTTTGCCGAGCTCGCCGCGAAGGTGCTTGCGCGCGCGATCGAGGCCGGCCATCGCCTGCGCGCGCGCGTCGTCGTCGCCGCCCACCGCGACAAAGACCTTGGCGGTGGCGAGGTCCGGCGTGGCGCGCACCTCGGAGACGGCCACGAGCCCCCCGGCGACCCACGGGTCCTTGACCACGCGTGGCATCATGCGCGCCAGCGTGGTCTGCAGGCGCTTGTTGATGCGCGCCATGCGGTCCTGGGTCATGCCGCGCCCCCACCGTCGCCGCCGAAGCGCGCCTCGTCTTCGTCGGTCCACACGCCCTGATCGTCGATGCGCTCGTCGCCGTACTGCAGGATGTCGACCTCGCGGTCGAGCACTTGCGCCACGTAGAGCTCGGCGACGAAGTTGCAGATGGTGTCGACCATCGACTGGGCGTGATCGCCGCTCGACGAGACCACGGCGAAGCCGACCCGCGCGCGCTGCCAGGTGTCCTGCTCGCCGACCTCGGCGATGGCGACGTTGAACTTGGCTCGCGCGCGGTCGAGGATGCGCCTCAGTCCTTGCCGCTTGCTCTTCAGCGAGCGTGACTGTGGAAAGTGCAGACTGAGGCGACAGACAGCGACGACCACGTTCTACCCGACAGGCAACACCCCTACCCTTCTAGGTGAGGGAGGCGGTGACCTCCTCGACATCGTAGGCCTCGATGATGTCGCCGACCTCGATGTCGTTCTTGCCCTCGATGGACAGACCGCACTCGTAGCCCTTCTCCACCGACCGCACGTCGTCTTTGAAGCGCTTGAGCGTGCCGATGCGGCCGTCGAAGAGCTTGACGTCGGCGCGGATGAGGCGCAGCTGGGACCCGCGCGTGACCTTGCCATCCACCACCGCGCAACCGGCGACGACGCCGATCTTGGGGATGTGGAAGGTCTGGCGCACTTCGGCGCGACCGGTGAGCTTCTCGCGACGCTCCTTGGGCAGCAGGCCCTTCATCATCTCGGTGACGTCGTCGAGCATCTCGTAGATGACGTCGTAGGTGATGACGCGAACGCCCTCGCGCTCGGCGAGCTGGCTCGCCTTGCCGGCCGAGCGCACGTTGAAGCCGAGCACCACGGCTCCGGCGGCCTTGGCGAGGTTGACGTCGGCCTCGCTGATGCCGCCGACGCCGGCGCTGATCACGTTCACCGAGACCTTCGGCGTACCGAGCTTGATCAGCGAGTCCTTGACGGCGCCCGCCGAGCCCTGCACGTCGGCCTTGACCAGCACCTTGAGCTCGTGTGCCTGACCGCTGGCGATCTGGCCGAGGATCTCCTCGTAGGTCGTCGCAGCGCTCTGGCCGGCGAGCTCGCGCTTGCGCGCGGCCTGCTGGCGGTGCTCGGTGAGGTTGCGCGCGCCCTTCTCGTCGGTGACCACGTTGAGCATGTCGCCGGCGTCCGGCACGCCGCCGAGACCGAGGATCTCGACCGGTGTCGAGGGGCCGGCTTCGTCGACGCTTTCGCCGCGGTGGTCGAGCATCGCGCGCACCTTGCCCATGAACTGGCCGGTGACCACGGTGTCGCCCACGTGCAGGGTGCCTTCCTGCACGAGCACGGTGCACATGGCGCCGCGCGCCTTGTCCAGCTTGGCCTCGATGATCGTGCCGACGGCCGGCTTCTCGGGGTTGGCGGCCAGCTCGAGCAGCTCGGCCTGCACCGACAGCGACTCGAGCAGATCGTCGATGCCGTCGCCGGTGATCGCCGAGACCATCACGAACTGCGTCTGGCCACCCCACTCCTCGGGCACGAGATCGCGCTCGGCGAGCTCGCTCTTGACGCGGTCGGGGTTGGCGTTGACCAGGTCGCACTTGTTGACGGCGACGATGATCGGCACCTCGGCATCCTTGGCGTGATCGATGGCCTCGGCCGTCTGCGGCATCACGCCGTCGTCGGCCGCCACCACCAGCACGACGATGTCGGTGCACTGCGCGCCGCGTGCGCGCATCTCGGTGAAGGCCTCGTGGCCCGGCGTGTCGAGGAACACCAGATCGCCGTACTCGGTGCCCACGCGATAGGCGCCGATGTGCTGCGTGATGCCGCCGGCCTCGCCCTTGACCACGTCGGTCTTGCGGATCGCGTCGAGCAGCGACGTCTTGCCGTGGTCGACGTGACCCATGACCGTGATTACCGGCGCGCGCGGCTCCAGATCCTCCTCGGCGTCGGTCACCTCGGGGATGACCTGCTCCTCCTTGAAGGCAACGTCCTCGACCTCGTAGCCGAACTCGCTGGCGAGCAGGCTGGCGGTCTCGACGTCGATCGCCTGGTTGATCATGATGCCGGTCATGCCCATGCCCCAGAGGTGCTTGAGCACTTCGTTGGCCTTGACGCCCATCTGGCGAGCGACCTCGCCGACGGAGATGGCCGTCTCGACGCGGATGACGCGCTTGTGCTCGGCGGGCGTCGTGATCTCGGTCTTCTTGCCCTTCTTGCCGGTCGTCTGCTTCTTGCCGCGGCGCGTGCGCTGGTTGCGGAAGTTGCCACGACGGTTGAAGAGGTCGGCGCGCGAGACTTCTCGCCGCGGCTTGCGGCGGCGCGCGTCGAGATCGGTGATCACGACCTTGGGCTTGGCCGGCGCGAGCATCGCGGCGGCTTCGGCGGCCGAGAGCGCCTCGCCCGTCTGTCCGCGCATGGGGCCGGCCTGCGGCTTGCCGTAGCGGCCGGGCGGACGCAGCGCGTACTTGCCGCCGGGCTCGAAGCCAGGCGCGTACTTGATCGCAGGCTCGCCGTCGGCGTTGACCTCGACTTCCCCGCCGTCGCCCGAGGGGGCCATATCGTCTCGCACCATCTGCGGCTCCGCGGCGCTGGGCGCTGCGGGTGCAGGCTCGGCAGCCACGGGCGCGGGCGGCGCAGCCACCTCCACGCGG
>JAGQIK010000100.1 GCA_020431405.1 Myxococcales bacterium | reverse complement strand
GCGCCGAGCACGCGCTCGACGCGGCGCCGGTGACGCGCCGGCGAGGCGGCGCGCTGACTATCGCGCGAGCACCCGCGCGCGCCAGCGCTCCGCACCTTTGCCGCCTGCAGGCTGCGCAGCTGCGCGCAGGCGATCGCGTGCTGATGCGCGAAATCGACGTCTGCGTCCAGCGCGACACGCGGCTGCACATTTCGGGGCCCAACGGCGCCGGCAAGAGCACGCTGCTGCGCGCCATCGAGCGAGCGGTGAGCCTGCCCCGCGAGCAGCTGCTGGTGTTGCCGCAAGAGCTCGGCGAGGCCGCTTGCCGCGCGCTGCTCGAGCGCATACGCGCCCTCGGCCCTGGCGAGCGTGGACAGCTGCTCGCGCTCGCCGCGCGCCTGGGGTTGGCGCCGAGCCGGCTGCTCGACTCGCAGCTGCCGTCTCCCGGCGAGGCGCGCAAGCTGTGCCTCGCCGAGGGGCTCAGTCGCGAAGTGGCGCTGGTGCTGCTCGACGAGCCCGAAAACCATCTCGACCTGCCGGCCCTCGAGCGGCTCGAACAATGCCTCGCCGAATACCAGGGCGCGCTGGTGCTCGTCACACACGACGAGGCCCTGGCCCAGACACTCTGTGATCAGCGTCTCGAGGTGAGCCGAGATACGACTTGATCCTACAGGCAAAAACGCAGTAAAAAGCGCGCTGCACTGCGCACGCCGTGCCTTATCAGCAGTAGATCCTTAGATAGCGCTTAGTTTGTAACAGGCTCGAGGAGGGGTAGTGATGCGAGCCCGAAGGTTGTCCCTTGGAAGCGCGCTGGTCGCCGTCGTCACGCTGGCCGCGCTCGCTTCTCCCGCCACAGCAACGGTGATGGAAGCGCTCTCGCTCGACGACCTCGCGCGCGGCGCGAGCCATGTCGTCGAGGGCGAGGTCACGTCGAAGCGCGTCTACCTGCGCGGCGGCGTGCCCTGGACCGACACCACGGTGAAGCTCTCGCGCGTGCTGATGGGCAGCGCTACGCGCGGCCAGAGCATGGTCGTCCGCCAGCCGGGCGGCGAGCTCGGCACGCTCGGCCTGCGCGTCTCGGGCGCCGCCACCATGCGTCGCGGCGAGACCGTGATGCTCTTCGTGCGGCCGGTGCGCGGCGTGTACGTGCCGGTGGGGATGACCCAGGGCAAGTACGAGCTCTACAAGGACAGCGCCGGCACCTGGCGCGCGCGCCGCGATCTGTCGGGCGTCTCCTTCGCGCAGCTCAACTCCACCGGAGCCGTGGTGATCCGCCCCGAGGTCAGCACGAGCCAGCAGAACCCGACGCTCGCCACGCTGCGCCTGCAGGTGCAGAAAGCCGTCCAGGCCGTCGTCGCCGAGCGCGCCGCCGCCGCGAAGGTCGGAGGTGGCAAATGAGCGCGAGAAGAATCTTGCCGCTGCTCGCTGCGTGCGCCTGCGCCGTCGTGCTCGGCGCCAGCAACAGCGCCAGCGCTTACGTGCAGCAGCGCTCGAGCACCACCGGCGTGCCGCTCAAGTGGACCAAGCTGCCGGTGCGCTTCAACATCAACACCCGCGCCGCCAAGGGCGTCACCAACGCGCAGATCGCGGCCGCCGTGCGCGCCGCCTACGCCGCCTGGACCGCGCCGAGCTGCACCAACGTCACCGTGCAGGACACCGGCAGCACGCAGAGCGACGGCAACCGCCAGGACAGCGTCAACACCAACAGCTGGCTCACGGGCTGGCCCGCCGAGTACGGCTCGAGCACCCTCGGCCTGACGCTGACGATCTACAACCCGCAGAGCGGCTCGATCAACGACGCCGACACGGTCTACAACCCGAACTACACCTGGTCGACCAGCGGCTCGCAGTTCGCCATCGACGTGCAGTCGGTGGCCACGCACGAGATCGGCCATCAGCTCGGGCTCGACCACACGCCGATCACCTCTGCGACCATGTTCCGCTCCACCGGTCAGGGCGACACGTCGCAGCGCTCGTTGCACAGCGACGACATCCAGGGTATCTGCGGCATCTACCCGAGCGGCCAGGGCGGCACCACACCCGAGTGCACCACCAAAGCCCAGTGCGCCCCCAACGAGGACTGCGTCAGCGGCAAGTGCGTGACCACCGGCACCAAGGGCTACGGCGGCCCCTGCGACGCCGCGGACGCCTGCAACAGCGGCATCTGCCTGCGCTCCAACGGTGTGCAGGTCTGCACGCAGCTGTGCGAGCAGCAGGCCTGCCCCAACGGCGACCAGTGCGTCAGCGTCAGCAGCAGCACTGGGCAGACCACCAAGGCGTGTCTGCCCGGCACGGCGCAGACCGGCACGAAGGATCTCGGCGACGCCTGCACCAGCAACAACGACTGCAAGACCGAGATCTGCGTCTCGGTGCCCGGCTCCGGCTACCT
>JAGQIK010000099.1 GCA_020431405.1 Myxococcales bacterium | reverse complement strand
GCCTTGCTGGACGCTGCCCCGATGGCGCTCGGTCAGGGCAGCGACGGGTGGCCAGCGGTGGCCCACGCCAGCGGCAGATACCTGGTGGCGTGGCGCCGAGATGCCGGCGCTAACGGAGAGATCGTCAGCGCGCGGGTTGGCTCCGACGGCACGGTCGACGACGCGCCCGCGCGCGTGTTGGCCGTGGGTGCGCAGACGGGGCCGCTCGTGGGAAGCGACGGCAGCCAGTTTCTGGTGGCCTGGGGCGGTGCGTCCGACACCGGCTACGGCACGGACGTCTACGCGACCACTGTCGGCGCTGACGGCCAGAACAGGAGCCCCAAGGCGCTGCCGCACCCCGTGTCGGATCAAGCCAACGCCGTGGCCGCCTGGGGCGGCGAGTCGTTTCTGCTGGTGTGGGAGAGCGCGGCGACAGGGCCTCGCGCGGTGGTCGCCCAGCGGCTCGATGCCAGCGGCACCTTGATCGGCGAGCCGAAGGTGCTCTCGCGACAAGGCAGCTACAACGAGCTGCCTTCGGTGGTCTCCTACGACGGAGGCTACTTCGTGACGTGGCGCGAGAAGTCCGACATCGCGTGCAGCCGCCAGGCCACGCGCGTGGGGCGCGACGGACAGCCGATCGATGCTGCGCCCACGCGACTAGGCGCGTGCACTGGCGACCGCGATCCGGCGCTGGCCGCGGGCGGCGCGACGGTCGCCATCGCCGGCGACACCAACGACGCCACGCTGCAGGTGCACTGGGTCGACGCGGCAGCGAGCGAGATATCGCTGCGACCGGTGACCCTCCTCGACGAGCCGGGAGCATCACACTTCGTCAACGACATCGCCTTCAACGGGGAAGAGCTGATGGTGCTCTACTCGCGCCAGGAGCCGGGCAAGGGTGGCGCGCTGCGAGCGCTGCGCGCCGCCGCCAATGGCGCAGCGATCGATGGGGCCGGGGTGACGGTGACCGAGGGGGGCGGCATCTACGCGCGCCTGGCCTTCGGCGATGGCACCTTCCTCGTCGTCTGGCGCGGCGCCAGCGACGGTATCATCAACAGCCGACGCCTCGACGAGCGCGGCACGCCGCTTGGGGAGGCAAAGGTGAGCCTCGCCGAGCCGCGCAACGGCGATTCGTTGCTGTTGCCGCGCGTCGTGTTCGACGGCGCCGCGTTCGCGGTCAGCTGGGAGCGGCGCTACTTCGAAGAGCGCGACGACGTGCAAGGCACGCTGGTGTGGCCCAGCGGCGAGGTGACGCACCCTGGCGGCGTGACGTTGATCGCGGGCGCGCACAATCAGGTCGCGCTGGGCTCGGCGCTGGCGTCCGACGGCCAGCAACGGACGCTGGTGTCGGCGACGATCTTCGATCCGGGCTTGTCCAATGGCGCCAACCGCGTTCAGCTCGTGTTCGCCAGCCACGTCGACGCGCTCGACCGCGGCTGCACGTGCGGGCTCGACGGTGCGGCACCCGTGCCGTCGCTGGGGTGGTGGCTGCTATGCGTGGCCTTCGTCGCGTCGCGATGGCGCGCGCGCGCGCGGCGGCGTCGGCGCGATCAGGCGAACGCTGCGGCGCCGCCGAGGAAGTTCTCGCGCAGGTAGCTCACCGTGTCGTAGAGCGTCTCGCCTGGGTCGCGCGTCTCGAAGCCGAGCTCGCGGCGCGCCTTGGAGTCATCGAGATACCAGAAGTAGGTCGCCATCTCGACGCTGGTGTAGTCGATGGGCGGCAGCTTGCCGCGGTGGCGATAGACGGCGTCGAGCACCTTGGCGCCGAAGAGCGCGAGCGAACTCGGCGCTTTGATGCGCGGCGCGGCGACCTTGCTGAGGCGCTCGAGGCGGGCGAAGAAGTCGGAGAAGGTCCAGTTGGGGCCGCCGAGCAGGTAGCGTTCGCCGTCGCGTCCGCGCGCCATCGCCGAGATGAAGGCCGCCGCCGCGTCGCGCGCGTCGACGAAGTTGAGGCCGCCCGTGGGCACGCTGGGGATGTCGCGCTCGAGGAACTTGAGCACGTCGTGGGTGGAGCTGAGCCGCTCGTCGCCGGGGCCGAGCAGCAGGCTCGGATTGACGGTCACGAGCTCGGTGGCCACGTCGGCGAGCGCGGCGGCGGCGACCTGCTCCTGATAGACCTTGCTGGCGTAGTAAGGCCAACGCGAGATGATGTTCATCGGCGTCGGATACGACTCGTCGGGCACGTCATCGGCGCTGTCGCTGACGGCGATGGTGCCGCTCGACGAGGCGAGCACGACGCGCTCGACGTTGGCGCTGCCGGCTGCTTCGAGCAGGTAGCGCGTGCCGTCGACGTGCACGGCGTACATCGAGCGCGAGTCGTCGGGGTTGCGCGAGACGCGACCGGCGAGGTGGTAGACGCGCGCCACGCCGGCGACGGCTTCCTCGCAGATGCTGCGTCGGGTGATCGAGCCTTGCACGATCTCGACGCCGAGATCGGCGATCCATAGCGGCACCGAGCTCGAGACGAGCACGCGCAGCGTCGCCGCGTCTTGGGCTTCGACGAGCTGCTCGACGAGGTGACGTCCGAGAAAACCAGTGGCGCCCGTGATGAGAGTCTTTGTCATCCTGCACGGTTGCTAGCAG
>JAGQIK010000728.1 GCA_020431405.1 Myxococcales bacterium | reverse complement strand
TGCCGCCGGAGCTACTGCCGCCGGAGCTGCTGCCGCTGGCGCTACCGCCGCTGGCGCTGCCGCCGCTGCGCGCGGCGACGCTCGTCTGCCGCGGCGCGTCGGGCGCCGGCCGCGTGCGCCAGACCAACACGGCGAGGCCGATCGCGGCCGCGGCCGCCGTCGCAGCGACGAGGGCAACGCGGCGATACCGTCGGCGCGACAGCGGCGCGCCTGCGCCCTCGACGAGCTCGCCGCCGGTCGCGCCCGCGTCGTAGGCCGACAGCAGCGCGTCGAGCGTGCGGCGCCGCGAAAGCTCGTCGAGCGGCGCCGGCGGCTCGGCGGCGTCGAAGGCCAGCAGGTCGAGCGCCGCCGCCTCGGCGCGGCACTGCGCGCACGAGGCGAGGTGCTCGGCGTCGCGCGCTTCGGCCAGCGGCTCCACTTGACGTGCGCAGGCTCGGCTCATCTCACAGCTCCTCGGCCCACTCGGCCAGCGCGCGGCTCTTCGAGATCAGCTGCCGCAGCTCCTGCCGCCCGACGCGCAGCCGCTCGCGAACGGTGTTGAGCGGCGTCTCGGTGAGCTCGGCGATCTCGGCCAGCTTGTACTGATAGACGCAGGCGAGCACGACCACGCTGCGGCGCTTGTCGGGGATGCGCTGCAGCGCGCGCGCGAGCTCGGCGCGCAGCACGTTGCGACGCTCGGCCGCGTCGGGCTCGGACGCGCGCGACGCTGACAGCGCCGTCACGTCGTGCGCGCGCGCGACCTGGCTTTCGCGCTGCGAGCGCTGCGCGAGCTGCTTGCGCGCCACGCGCACGGTGATGCGATCGGCCCACGTCTCGAGCTTCGCCTCGCCGCGAAAGCTGCCCACCGCGCGCAGGATCGCCAGCATCGCCGACTGCACCAGATCGTCGCGGTCGCGATCGGGGCCCGCCAGGTAGTAAACGGTGGTGCGCACGCGGTCGAGCAAGCGCTCGGCGAGCACGCGCCGCGCGCCGGCGCCGTCCTCGCCCGCGGCTGCCGCGCGCGCCAGCTGCATGTCGTCGAGCTCGCGCGACGCGCGCGTGTCGAGCCGCGTCGCGAACAACATCGCGAGCGCCAGCGAGAAGCTGTCGCGCGCTAGTTGCACTGGCAGGGCACCACCGCGACGGTGTTTTCGCCGCCCTTGGCCGGCGACGCGTGCAGCGACTCGAGCCTGACGCGGCAAGCGCCCGACGGGCCGAAGGCCGACCACTTGAGATCGACCTCGTACCACATTTCGAAGATCCAGCTCGCGTACTGGGCGTCGACGACCTTGTACTGCGCGTCGGCCGCGGGCGAGTCGGTGGTCAGCACGTGGCCGTGGGTGTTGAAGTTGACGTCGAGCGAGCTCGAGGCGCCGACGACGTCCGCGATGTCTCCGAGCTCCATCTTGCCGTCGCCGCCCGAAACGCCGAGCGAGCCGTAGCCGCTGGGGCGCGAGGCGTCTTCGGAGATGTAGTCGAGCTTGGTCGCTGCCACCACGTCGCCGTCACAGTTTTCGAAGTACAGCACGCTGTGGTCGCTGCCGACCAGATCCTTGAACTTGTGCTCGCCCTTCTTGCTCTGATCCCAGCCGATGGCGCTTTCGCCGTAGCTGTTGTCGCAGAACGTCTTGGTGTATTCGACGCGCGCCTTGAGCACGGTCTGGCCGTTGATGGTCGTGCGCTGGGTCTTGATCACGGCAAACGGCCCGCTGGCGCTGCCGCCGCCGCTCGGCTCGGCGGGACACCAGCACGGCGTGCCGCCGCCGGCGAGGCCGCCGCCGATGCTCGGCCCGTCCGGTGCGCCGCTGCCGCTGCCACTGCCGCTGCCGCTGCCGTCGCGCTCGCAGGTGTAAAACTCGCCGGCGCGCGTGCAGATCCAGCCGCCGCCGCCGCCGGGCGCCGGCTCGGCGCGCACGGTGCACTTCTTCTCGGCGTTGGGCAACGCCTCGCAGTCGCCGATGTCCTGGCAGACGCGCACGATGCCGCCGCGATCGGGATCGCCGACCCAGGTGCAGTCGGCGCCGCCGGTGCTGGAGCCAGGGCCGATCCCCGTCGGCGTGTCGCTGCCGCAGCCCGTCAAGACGGTCAAGGCGGTCAGGGCCGTCAGAGCGGTCAGGGCGAGGGCCAACGGCGCCGCGTGCGCTGTGCGGCAATGTGGGGTGGCGTAGTTGCGAGCCAGCGTCATCCGAGCACCTCCGCCGACCTCAGTGCCGCGTGGCGCCAAAGCGGACAGAAAAAAATGCGCGCGTGGCCTCAGAGCACGTCGGCGAAGAGCCCCACGCGCAGCCCCGGCTGCACGCGCCACGGGCTGAGCAGCACCTGCGTGGCGGGGCCGACGCTGACCACGTAGCGCAGCCGTTCGAGCGGCACGGTGGCGGTCAGCCGCGCGAACAGCGAGACCTGACCTGCCAGGCGCAGCGAGACGCTGGCGCCCGCCTCGACGAAGGCGAACACCTGGTCGGCAGCCTGCGCCGCGTGCAGGCCGGCAAACGCGCGCGCGTCGTTGCTGACGATCTCGACCCCGACGCCGGCGATGGCGGCGATGGCGACGCGCCCGAGGCGCACGAGGTGAACGCGCGCGTCGGCGAGCAGCGGCACGCGACGAACGGTCACGCCGGCGCGTTCGTCGCTGTGCGAGGCGCGCCCGAGCAGGCGCGCGCTGACGCTCAAGCTCACCCGGCGCCACGGCGCGAGCACGATCGCGACGTGCGCGGCGTGCGTCGCTGCGACCTCGTCGGCGTAGAGATCGAGCGCGTAGCCCAGCT
>JAGQIK010000098.1 GCA_020431405.1 Myxococcales bacterium | reverse complement strand
TCTCGCGCTCGGCGGGATCCTTCTTGAGGTCGTAGAGCTCGGAGTAGCCCCACACCGTGTCGTAGATCAGCTTGTCGTGCCCGGCGGTGACCGCCTTCTTGTGCTCGATCTGCGAGAAGGCCGGCGGCAGGCGCTCGGCGTGCTCGCCGCCGAGCCACGGGCCGAGGTCTCGGCCGTGCATGCCTGCCGGCACCGGAATGTCGACCAGCGACAGCAGCGTCGCGGCGATGTCGATGGTCTGCGCCGGCCCATCGACAAAGCGCGGCTTGACGCCCGGCGCACTGATGATCAGCGGCACGCGCACCTGCTCTTCGTAGAGCGTGTTGCCGTGATAGAAGCTGCTGTGCTCGCCGAAGGCCTCACCATGATCGCCCGTGAGCACGACGGAGGTCTGCTTGCGCAGCGCCATCGCACCGCGGATCAGACGTCCGATCTGCCTATCGACGTAGGCGATCTCGCCGTCGTAGCGATCGATGCCGCGCGACCCGAAGTCGAAGCCGTCGTGGGCGACGTACGGCTCGTGCGGCTCGAAGAAGTGCGCCCAGACGAAGACCTTGCGCTTGCTGCCTTGCGTGCGCAGGAACGAGAGCACCTGGTCGACGCGCGCCTTGGCGTCGAGAAACTCGTACTTGACGTACTCGAAGTCGAAGCGCGCGGCACGGAACGCGGCGAAGCGATCACCGTCGATGTAGAAGACGGCGGGCGGAAAGAAGCCGCCGGTCTTGTAGCCGTAGCGGCGCAGCACCGCGGCAAGCGTCTGGTGGCGCGACGTGCCGGCCGAATAGACGTGCTTGCCCGTCATCAGCGAGGTCAGCGAGAACGACGTGTGCGGCACGGCCGCGTAGCCGCGCGCGAAGACGACGCCGCCCGCCTTGGCCCAGCTGTCGATGTTCGGCGAGGTCTTGCGCTTGTAGCCGTAGACGCCGAGATGGTCGGCGCGAAGCGCGTCGACGGTGATGAGCAGCAGGTTGGCATCCGGCACGCGCGGGCCGGCGGCGAGCGGCGCGCCCTTGTTGCGCCGCGGCTTCGTGCCGCGCGCGCTGCCGGCGCCCGCCAGCGGCGCGGCAAGCCCACGCGGGCGCAGCCTCGGCGCGATGCGCAGACCACGCGCCAACGACAGCGCCTTCGACTGCAGCGCGGCGTGCTGGTGCGACAATGCCAGCAGCCGCGCCGAGCGCCCCACCTGGCGGATCGACACGGCGCAGAGCCCCACGCACGCGGCGACCGCGATCAGCGCCAGCTGCGGCTCGGCCAGTCGTCCGATCCACGGCGAGCTCGGCCTGAAGCCGGCGTACAGCGCGTAGACAGCGAGCTGGCAGCAGATCACCACGCCTACGGCGAGCGCCTTGTGAAAGAACGGATAAAGGCGCGGCAGCACGCGCTGATCGGTCCAGTAGAGCGCCGCGGCCAGCGCCAAGCAGAGGGCCGCCAGCGCCAGCGCTGCGCTCTTGCCCCAGCGCTGCACGCGCAGCCGGTCGCGCGCGGCCACGCACACGCGCGCCACACCATAGAGCGCCGCCACGCCGCCAAGCCCCACGCCGATGGCGATGAAGTGCTTGCCCGTGATCTGACTGGCGCGGCGCCCTGCGAACATCTGAGCCGCCACCACGGCGCAGAACGGCGCGCCGAGGATCGCGATGATCAACGCCATCCAGCGCGGCTCGGCCGTACGCTGCTTGGCGACACGCGCTACGAGGGCGTTGATCCCGAGGGCCAACAGTCCTTCTAGGCCGCCGATGATCGCGGCCAGACCGGCCAGCACGCCGCCCAACGAGAGGGCGTAGACAAAACCCTGCATGTGCGAGTCGAAGCGCGGCGCGGCGACGCCGAGCACCCACACCGCGTCCATCAACCACAGTGGCAGCGTCGCCGCGATGGCGATCAAGGCGCCGCCGGCCATCGCGCGGCGGATCTTCTTTTGGCGTCGGTCGAGCACTGTGGTGAGCGAATCCTAGACCGAAACCCGCCCTCTTTCAGGTGCAGACTGCGCGGCCTCAGACTTCAGGAGGCCCCTAGCGCCTACCCCGCCTCGGCGCCGGGCAGCGGCTGCTCGCCAAAGCGGCGCTCCATGGCCAGGCGCGCTTGCTGATGCTCGGGTCGCTCGAGGCGCGGGTCGCTGGCCAACAGATCGCGAGCGGCGCGCTGCGCTTCGGCGAGCAGCGCGATGTGGCGCTCGAGATCGGCGAAGCGCAGCCGCGGCACGCCCGACTGGCGCGTGCCAAACAGCTCGCCGGGACCGCGGTGCGCCAGGTCGGCCTCGGCGATGACGAAACCATCGCTCGAGCGCGTCAACACCTCGAGGCGGCTCTGCTCGACATCGGCCTCGCCGCTGAGCAGCAGGCACAGCGGCCGCGCGCCGGCGCGGCGCCCGACACGACCGCGCAGCTGGTGAAGCTGCGCCAGCCCGAAGCGCTCGGCGCTCTCGACGACCATCACGGTGGCGCCAGGCACATCGAGACCGACCTCGATCACCGTCGTGGCCACCAGCACGTCGAGCTCGCGCTGGCGAAAGGCGCCCAGCACCGCCTCGCGCTCGTGCGACGCGAGCCGCCCGTGCACCAAACCAACGCGGGCCGAGCTGAACGCAGCACGCAACCGCGCGACGCTGCTCTCGGCGTCGGCCACCCCCGCCAGCGCCTCCGAGGCCTGCACCAGCGGCGCGACGACGAAGACCTGCTCGCCCGCGTCGAGCCGCGCGCGCGCCATCTGAAAGGGCCGGCTGCCACCTTCGAGCCGCGCGGCGGAAAAGAGCGCCGTCTCGGCGGGGATGCGACCTGGTGGAAGCTCGTCGAGCAGCGAGAGATCGAGATCGCCGTAAACCGTGAGCGCCATCGTGCGCGGGATCGGCGTCGCCGTCATCACCAGCAGGTGCGGCATCAGCCCGACGCCGGCGCGCTCGCGCAGGCGCGCCCGCTGCAGCACGCCGAAGCGATGCTGCTCGTCGATGATGCAGAGCCCCAGCGAGGGCAGCTGCACGCGCTCGGCGAGCAGCGCGTGGGTGCCGACGAGCATGTGGATCTCGCCGGCGTCGGCGAGCGCGAGCAGTGTCTCGCGCGCGGCGCGCGGCGTCGACGCGGTGAGCAGCGCGCAGCGCTTGCCGAGCGCCTGGCACCACGGCGCGAGCACCGCGTGGTGCTGCTCGGCGAGGATCTCGGTGGGCGCCATCATCGCCACCTGCAGGCCGCGCGACATCGCCGCCGCCGCCGCCGCGAAGGCCACCGCGGTCTTGCCCGCGCCGACGTCTCCCTGCAGCAGGCGATGCATCGGCCGCTCGCTGGCCATGTCGACGCAGATCTCGTCGATGACGCGCCGCTGCGCGCGGGTCAGCTCGAACGGCAGACACGCCGCCGCCTCGGCGCACGCGGCGCGCGCCGCCTCGCGCTCGCACGCCGGCGAGGCGCGCTCGGCCCAGCGCTCGCGG
>JAGQIK010000097.1 GCA_020431405.1 Myxococcales bacterium | reverse complement strand
CGGGCGAGCAGCGCGCCAACGTCGAGCGGCGCGTCGGCGACGACGAAGAGGAAGCGCTCGAAGCGCGGCGCGTCGTCGAGCTCGAAGGCGTAGGGCAACGGCTGCGCCATGCCGCGCGCGAGGTGTGTCGAGGCCTCGCGGCGCGCTGGGTAGTGCAGCGTGACGTGGCCGCGCCCGTCGTGCGAGATGATCGCGCCGTGGCGCGCGCGGCCGGCGCGGTAGACGAGCTGCACCACGTCGCCGGCGCGCGTGGTGGTCCCGTCGCGCAGGCGCTCGGGCTCGCCCGCGGTGCGGCGGCGATAGAGGCGCAGCGCCGGTCTTTCACCTTCGGTGTCGTCGCGCTCGCGCGCGCGCGCGGAGCTGACGAATCCGCGCAGTCGCACGCCGTCGCTGGCCGCGCGGATCGGGCTCGGGCGCGTCACCGCCGTCGTGGCCGTCGTCGTCGTCGCGTGATGGCCGCGCTGCCGCAGCAGCCACACCAGCAGCGTCGCCGCGCAGACCAGCAGCGCGCCCGCCGTTACTGCTCGTCGGGTCCAGCGCATCTCGCGTCCTCCTCGCCGCTCGTTCGTCTCGGGCCGGGCTAGAAGCTCACGCCGCCGATAAAGCCGGGCCACATGCGCGCCATCGTCTCGCCGCGGTGCAACGTGCGGCCGGCGAAGAGGCCGAACGGCCGATCGTCGCCAGTGCGCGTGACCTGCAGGTTGGCCGTCGCGCCGATGAACACGCCGAAATGCGTGTGGAAGCGGTAGCCGACCATCAGGCGGTATTTGGCGAGCATGTTGAGATTGGCGGTGAAGGCCTCGTCGTCGCTGACGTGGTAGGCCACCAGGTCGGTGTCGATGTACCAGCAGTTGCCGAGCGGGATGCGGCCGCCGAAGCCGAGGCCCGCCATCCAGCGCCAGCGGTCGCCGTTCTGGTTGAAGCCCGCGGCAAACAGCGAGTAGAGGTTGCGGCCGCCGAGCTTGAAGCCGAGGTTGATGTAGGACGTGTCGCCCGACCAGAGCTCGACGTGGTGCATGCCGTCGCCGATGAAGCTGAGCAGGCCCACGGGGCGGTCGGAGCGGGCGGCGGCGTTGATCAAGCCGATCTGCGTCGCGGTGACGGTGTGGGCGATGTTGATGAGGCCGATCTGCGCGCCGTTGATGGTGCCGCCGACGTTGAGCAGACCGATCTGCACGCCGCTAAGGTGGCGCGCCTGGTTGAGGCCGACGGCGATCTGCGAGCCGCGCATCTCGCCGGCGGCGATGTTGGCGCCGAGGGTGATCTGCGTGCCGTCGACGCCGCGCGCGGCGACGTTGGTGCCGAGCGAGATCTGTGCGCCGTCGACCACGCCGGCGGCGATGTTGGCACCGAGCGCGATCTGCGTGCCGTCGACGTCGCCGCCGGCGACGTTGAGGCCGAGCGCGATCTGAGAGCCGAGCATGTCGCGCGACGCGAGGTTCATGCCGAGCGTGAACTGCGCGCCCGCGACGAGATCTTCGGCGAGCATGTTGGCGCCCAGCGAGACTTGCAGGCCCTTGAGGTCGCGTCCGATGTAGTTGGCGCCGAGCGTCAGCTGAATGCCGCGCAGGTCGTGGCCGATGTAGTTGAAGCCGAGCGACAGCTGCATGCCGCGCGCGTCTTCGGTGGCGAAGGTGGCGCCAAGGCCGACGTCCATGCCGCGCAGGCGCGTGGTGTGGCTGGCGATGAGGCCGAACGAGAAGTTGGTGATCGTGCCCGAGCCGCCCCAGCCGACGCCCGGCAGCAGCGCGAAGGAGAACGCCACGCGCCGATAGTGCGGCGCGGGCAGATCGGGCGGCGGCGCCGGGTTGTAGGGCGAGCCGCCGCGCGTGCGGTGGGCGACGCGCGGCTCGCCGTCGCGCAGGTCCGCGCGCGCGACGCGCTGCGCCTTGCGCGCGCTGAGGGTGAACGTGCCGTGGCGCACCTGCGCCTTTTCGGCGAGGCGCACGATGTAGCGGCCCGGCGGCAGACCGAGGCGCATGGCGCGCGCGGCGCGCTTGTTGATCTCGGCGACGAGGCGTCCCTTGTCGTCGCGGATCACCACGCGCCCTTGCACGTCGGGGCCGAGCTCGAGCAGCGCCGTGCTGCCGCGCAGCTCGGTGAGCACGAGGTTGCCGCTGCCAGCCAGCTGCATGTCGTAGTTGGCGTGCTGCGGGCCGGCGCGCGTGGATTCGGTGCGCGCCAGCGTCTCGGCGAAGGCGTACTTGTAGGCTTCGTCGAGCGTGACGCGGCCGTCGTGGTCGACGTCGGCCGCGCCGCGCAGGCCGCTGACGAGGTAGTGCGTGAAGAACGAGCCGCCGACGCGGTCAGACTCCTGCGCCGCCTCGTTGGCGGCGGCCGAGGTCAGAAACGCGTGACCGCGCACGGGCGCGCCCGAGACGAGAAACGGCGGGCGCCGGATGCCGCCCTTGGTGCGCGTGATCGCGCCCGAGGCGCACGAGTCGAGCACGGCGACGCGCACGTCGGCCGGCAGCGCGCGGATGGCGTGACGCACCTGCAGGTACGTCAGGTGCTTGCCGCCGAGCAGCAGGCCGCGCTCGTCGGAGTGACCCGAGTAGTAGAAGAACAGCTCGACGCGTCCGCGGGCGCGCGCTCGCTTGAGGCGCGCGCCGAGCTTGGCGAGGGTGCGGGCGAGCCTGTCGCGATTCGGCTCGAGCAGCAGCGTGACGTGCTCGCTGCGCACGCCGCCGAGCTGCTTCATCACGGCTGCCATGGCGCGCGCGTCGGAGAGCGCGTAGCGCAGGCGCACGCGGCCCTTGCCGCCGTCGTTGGCGCCGACGACCAGCGCGAAGCGCGTGGTGGTGCGCGGCGCGGCGGCGGCGCTCGCGGGGGCGGGCTTGTAGATCGACGTCGCGAGGAGCGCGGCGAGCGCGAGCAGGGTCGTCGTCGTGCGGTTCATCGCGCACCTCCCGCGTTGGCTTTGCGCAGCAGCAGCTGCTTGATCACGATGCCGTCGGGGGCGCCGAGCTTGCTTTCGGGGCTGGCGAGCTTGCGCGCGGCGGCGACGAGCGGTTCGGGATCGAAAGGCGTCTTGGACGCGATGAAGAAGACGCGCTCGAAGCGCGGGGCGTCGTCGAGCTCGAAGGAGCTCGGCAGCCGATGCGGCTTGCCGCCGGGTGCGAGCGCCGCGGCGCTGCCCGCCGAGCGTGGCAGGTGGCGTGTCAGCGAGCCGTTGCCGTCCACCGAGAAGACCACGCCGTAGCGTGCCCAGCCGGCGACGTAGACGATCTGCAAGCGGTCACCGGCGCGGGCGGTGGCGCCCGAGGAAAGGCGCGTGCTGCGATCGCCGTCGCCCTTGCGGTAGACCAGCAGCAGCGGACCGCCTTTGAGGCGCACGCCGGGATCGACGCCCGTGACGCCGCCGCCGGCACCGCCGCCACCTGCGCCGCCGCCGGGCGGCGCCACGTATGACGAGAACGGTCGCACGACCAGCAGCAGGATCGCCGCGGCGGCGACGGCCAGCGCCGGCACGCCGAGCGACCACAGCCTGCGCCGGCGCGCGCGCTCGCGCTCGGCTTCGGCGCGCTGCGTGATGGCCGCCACCATCGGGCGTGGCGGGTACTGCTCGAGCACGCGTGCGTCTTCGCGGCGCAGCGCCTCGAGGCGCGCTTGGCCGCCCGGCTCGCGTGCGAGCTCGGCCTCGACCTCGGCGCGCTGCG
>JAGQIK010000727.1 GCA_020431405.1 Myxococcales bacterium | reverse complement strand
GTGCGGCCTTGCGACGCGCCGCGGCGCGCGTGCTGTCGGCGTCACCGCGGCTGGCTTTGGCGTCGTCGTCGTGGGTCGCCGCGGAGCTCGCCGCGCCGCCGGAAGCGCTGCCAGCAGCCGCCGTGCCCGAGCCTGCGCCCGCGCTCGGCGTCGCGATCTTGGTGTCCGGCGGGTGCGTCTCTGGCAGCGCCAGCTTGGCCTTCGTCGTCGCCTTGCTCGGCGTGGCCGTCGTCGTCGCGCTGCCCTCGCGCTTGCCGTCGATGGTCGTCGCCTGGCTCGCGCTGCCGCTGGCCGGGTCCTTGCCCTTGGCGAGGATCATCGCCGCCGCCAGCGCGCCCATGCCCACCCCCAGCACGACGATGGCGATGGGCACCGCGAGCGAGCGTTTGACGGGTTGGCTGGCGGTGACCGGCCCGACCTCCGCCATCGGCGCGAAGCCGCGCCCGGTCTGCAGCGGCGCGCCTCCCGGGCCCTGCGCCGGCAATTGCGGCCCGGTCATGCCCGGGTAGTGGCCCAGCGGCGCCAGCTCGCTCGACGGCAGCCCGGCAGCAGCCACCGCGGCGGCGTGCGCGTGCTGGTCTTGCGCCGGCAGCGCCTCGAGGTCTGGCTGCGTACGGCTGACCGCGATCGCCTGCTCGAGCTCGCGCGCGAACCTGTCGACGCTCTGCGTGCGCAGGTTGAGGTCCTTGGCCAGCGCGCGCATCAGCACCGCCTCCACCGCGGGCGGGATCGCCGGGTTGCCGATGCGGATCGGCGGCGGCGCCTCGTGTGCGACCTTGTAGAGCGCCGTCGCGATCGAGTCGGCGTCGAAGGCCTTGCGCCCGCACAGCATCTCGTAGGCGATACAGCCGAGCGCGAACACGTCGGTGCGCCCGTCCATCAGGTCGCTCTGACCGCGCACTTGCTCGGGCGACATGTACCACGGGGTGCCGAGGATGCGGCGCTCGCCGGTGAGCGTGTTCTGCGAGCCGATCATCTTGGAGATGCCGAAGTCGACGACCTTGACCCAACGCTCGCTGTCGCCGTGGTGGCACAAGAAGATGTTCGACGGCTTGAGGTCGCGATGGATCACGCCGCGCTTGTGCGCTGCAGCCAGCGCCGAGGCGGTCTGCTTGACGATCTCCACCACCGCGCCGAGGCCCAGCCGCTTGCCGCTGTGCATCCGATCGTAGAGCGTCTGGCCCTCGAGCATCTCCATCACGATGTAGAGATCACCCTCGGCGGTCTTGTTGAAGTCGAAGACCTCGACGATGTGCGGGTGGCGCAGCTTGACCGAGATCTCGGCCTCGCGCATGAAGCGCACCGCGGCCTCGCCGGTCTTGAGCGAGTCGGCGGTGAGCACCTTGACGGCGAACTCGGCGCCGGGAAGCCGCGTGTGCAGCGCGCGGTAGACCGCGCCCATGCCACCTTCGCCGAGCAGCGACACGACCTTGTAGGTCTCGGCGAGCGTCGCGCCGATCCATTTGTCATGTGTCGTCGCGACGGCGACCAGATCGCGCGAGGTGGGTGCCAGATCTCCGCTCACTGCAACAATTGTAGGGTACCCTCGCTGTTGGCGCCAAGCAGGAGGCAGGCGATGTTCGAAGCAGCGGAGCTCGGCCGCAAGGTCGACAAGGCGACGTACAAGGCGATGACCCCGCAGCTGCGCACCGAGCTTCTGCAGCTGCAGATGGAGCTCAAGGAGACGCCGCTCTTTCCTGTGCTGATGATCTTTGCCGGCGTGGATGGCGCCGGAAAGAGCGAGTCGATCAACCTCCTGCACAGCTGGATCGACCCGCGCGGCCTGATCACGCGCGCCTACGACGAGCCCAGCGACGAGGAGCGCGATCGACCGCGTTTTTGGCGCTATTGGCGCGACCTGCCGCCGCGCGGCAAGATCGGCCTCTACCTCAGCGCCTGGTACTCGCGGCCGATCCTCGATCGCGTCTACAGCCGCTTCGACCGCGGCGACTTCGACCACGAGCTCGAGCGCATCGCGCAGTTCGAAGAGGCGCTCGCCGACGACGGCGCCTTGATCCTCAAGTTCTGGATGCACCTCGGGAAAAAGGCCCAGAAGCGCCGCCTCAAGGCCCTCGAGAAAGACGCATTGCTCGGCTGGCGCGTGACCGAGCGCGACTGGAAGCACTACGCCATGTACGACGACTTCGTACGTGTCGCAGAGCGCGCGATCATGCGCACCAGCACCCACAAGGCCCCTTGGAAGATCGTCGAGGGCAACGACGAGCGCTATCGCGAGCTGACGGTGCTGACCACCCTGCGCGACGCGGTCGCCAGGCAGCTCGACAGCGCCCGCGCCCGCGCCGCCGAGAAGGAGCGGCGCAAGGCCGAGCTCGCCGCGGAGCTGGCCGTCCACACCCCCGCCGCGCCGGCGCCCGCAGACCCCGAGCCCGCGGCCGCCATCGAGGTGGTCACCAGCGACACCGACGCCGGCACGCTGCTCGACCAGCGCACCGTGCTGCAGAGCCTCGACATGACGCGGTCGCTGACCAAGGAAGAGTACAACCGCTCGCTCAAGCGCGCCCAGGCCGAGCTTCACGTGCTGTATCGGCAGGCCAAAGAGGAAGGGCGCTCGGTGGCGCTCGTCTTCGAAGGCTGGGATGCCGCCGGCAAGGGCGGCGCGATCCGCCGCGTCACCTCGGCGCTCGACGCGCGGGACTACCAGGTCATCCCCATCGCCGCGCCCACCGACGAGGAGAAGGCGCGCCACTACCTATGGCGTTTCTGGCGCCACCTGTCGCGCGCCGGGCGCGTGACGATCTTCGATCGCAGCTGGTATGGGCGTGTGCTGGTCGAGCGCGTCGAGGGCTTCGCGCGCGAGCAGGAGTGGCGCCGCGCCTACGCCGAGCTGTGTCAGTTCGAAGAGCAGCTCGTCGACTTCGGCATCATCCTCGCCAAGTACTGGCTGCACATCACGCCCGAGGAGCAGCTGGCGCGCTTCAAGGCGCGCGAGCAGACGCCGTTCAAGCGCTGGAAGCTCACCGAGGAAGACTGGCGCAACCGCGATCGCTGGGAGCCTTACGAGCAGGCGGTCAACGAGATGGTGGAACGTACCAGCACGCTGGTGGCCCCTTGGACGCTGGTCGAGGCCAACGACAAGCGCTACGCGCGCGTGAAGGTCATCGAGGCGCTATGCGACCGCATGCGAAGCTCGCTGGCGCTCGACGGCGCCGAGCTGGCGCCGAAGGACTCGCTTCACAGCGCAGCCATCGTGCACTCGCCGCCCAAGACCACCAAGATCAAGGCCAAGTCCAAGCGCAAAGGCAACGGCAAGAGCAACGGCAAGCGCAAGCACAAGGGCAAGCACGCCAAGGGCAAAGGCAACGGTAAGAGCAAGGCGACTCAGCCGTCGGCCTGAGGATCGGCCTAACCGCGCGCCCGCGCGCGCGACAGCACGCGCAGCGAGTAGGGCAGCGCCAGAAGACCCGCCGCGGCCGCGGCGATCATCGCTGGCAGCACGTGCGCTGGCGCGCCGATGAGCCCCCAAGCGTAGTAGCGCGACGACAGCTGCGCCTCGGCGACGCCGACCACGCTGGCGAACAGCAGCACCACCACCAGCGACATCAGCGGCAGCACGACCAGCACCACCGCCCGACCGAGACAGAGCAGCGCCACCGCGACGCTCAGCGCGACGATCACCGGCAGCAGCCACGCCGGCGGCGCAGCGCTGAGGCGCCAGATCGAGACGCTGGCGCCGATGCAGGCCGCCAGCGCGTAGCCGCAGCCGCGCAGCCAGCGCGCGTCGCGCGGATCGACCGCCGCCCAGAAGTTGGGAAACGGTCGGTGGCGCGAGGGGGCGCGGTCGTAGCGCGCCACCAGATCGCGCGAGCAGAGCAGCAGCAGGCCGCCGACCCAAGCCAGCACCAGCCCTTTGTGCGCCGCCAGCATCAGAAGCGGCGCGTGGTGCGCGCGAAGCTGGGGCAGCACCTGCGCCATGGCCGCGACCACCAGGCCGACGAGCAGCGCGCGCGCGGCGTAGAAGCGCAGCCACAGCGCGGCGGCGAAGGCGAGATAGACGACCAGGTTGCCAACGTTGCCCGACAGCCCGCTGCGGGCGAGCTGGGCGATGGTCACAGTCAGCGCGCCGCCCACGAGCAGCAGCTCGCGCGCGGTGCGGCCGGCGAGCAGCGGACGATCGAGGTGTCGAAGCACGTGCGTCTCCCGCTCTGTTGGCCGCGGAGCAGTCGTCCGCGGATTGGCTGTAGCGAAGGGGAACGTGGCATGCTACGCGCCTAGCAGCGCTGATCTTCCGCAGCGTTGACCTTTCGCAGCGCTGATTTTCCGTGCCCACGCGTCGACGAACCCTACAGAGCATGCTGCCCGCCGCGCTGCTCGCGGCCTTCGCGCTGGCCTTCACCATCGCGATCCTCGTCGGGTGGAGCCTGATCTTCACGCGCTACTACATCGTCGCCACCAACACCAAGGCCGACGCTCTTGGCGTGGGCTACTGGCTGCTGCTCGTGCTCGGCTGCGTGTTTCTGGTGATGGTCGTGTTGACGCTGATCTATCTGCTGGTCTCGAACGTGCGCCGCTCGCGGTTGGTGCAGCAGCAGACGACCTTCATCGACGGCGTGACCCACGAGCTGCGCTCGCCGCTGGCCAGCCTGCTGCTGGCCATCGACACGCTCGACACGCGACGGCTCGACGACGAGCAGCGCGCGCGCTTCATCGCGACCATGCGCGACGACATCGACCGCCTGCGCACGCTGGTCGAGCACGTGCTCGCCGCGGCGCGCCTCGAGCACGAGGAGCAGGAGCTCGACTACCGCGAGTTTTCGCCGCGCGAGCTGGGCGAAGAGTGCGCCACGGCGATCCGCCGCCGCTACAAGCTGCCCGAGCGCGCCATCACCGTCGAGGTCGCAGACGACCTGCGCGTGATCAGCGATCCCGTCGCGCTGACCACCATCGCCAACAATCTGCTCGACAACGCCGTCAAGTACTCCCGTGACAACGTCGCCGTCACGATGAACATCACCTTTGACGACATGCTGCGCGTGGCCGTGCGCGACCAGGGCATCGGCCTCACCAGCGCGCAGCGCAAACGCGTCTTCGGCCGCTTCTATCGCGTTCGCCACAGCGACACGGCGCCCGTTCGCGGCACGGGGCTTGGCCTCTACGTCGTGCGCGCGCTGGCGCGCCGGCTCGGCGGCGACGTCGACGTCGAGAGCGACGGCCAGGGTCAAGGCTCGTGCTTCACGCTGCGCGTACCGGCGCAGCTGCCCTCACACCCGGCTGCCGCCGCCGCCACCACCGCAAGCGCCTCGACGGGCGAAACCCGAAAGGAGGCCTCGCGATGAGCAAGCGGCTGCTGCTCCTCGAAGACGAGGAGAATCTTCGCTTCACGCTCACCTTCAACCTCGAAGCCGAGGGCTACCGCGTCGACGCCGCGCGCACGCTCGCCGAAGCGCGCGCGTTGCTCGACCAGACCTTCGACCTGTACCTGCTCGACGTGATGCTGCCGGACGGCAGCGGCGTCGAGATCTGCCGCGAGGTCCGGGCGCGTCAGATCTTCGTGCCGGTGATCTTTCTGACTGCCAAGGGCGGCGCCGACAACGTCGTCGACGGCCTCGACGCCGGCGGCGACGACTACATCACCAAGCCTTTCGCGCTCAAGGAGCTGCTCGGCCGCATCCAGGCCTCGTTGCGCCGCCAGGGCTGGAGCGGCGACGACGGCGAGGCGCAAAACCGCACGCGCGAGGTCGCCTTTGGTGAAAGCCGCGTCAACTTCGTCACGCGCGAGGTCAACGCCATCGGCACGGTGACGACGCTGACCGACCTGGAGCTGAACTTGTTGCGCTACCTCGCCGACAATCGCGAGCGCCCGGTCTCGCGCGGCGAGCTGCTCGAGCAGGTCTGGGGTGTGGACGCCGAGAGCAACACGCGCAGCGTGGACAACTTCATCGTGCGGCTGCGTAGGCTCTTCGAGCGCGATCCGGCGCGGCCGCGGCACATCGTCACCGTGCGCGGCGTCGGCTACCAGTTCGTCATCTAGATCGCGCTAGGCCGAAAAGAAAGACGGGCGCCGCCCCCGCCAATCGTTGTGGAGGCGAACGACGGGGGCGACACCCTGGACTCGAATCGGATCGATCAGTCGACTTTGAGGTTCGCCAGCGGCGCCAGCGGGGCGAGCTGCGGCTCGCTGTCGTCGACACGCGCAGCGGTCGGCCGCGCGCTGGTCTGACGGTTGGCCTTGGCGGCGAGCACGGCGGCGCGCCGCGGGTGTGCCTTGCCCTCGACGAGGTGCCGCGGCGGCTCGCGCAGGTCGCGCACCAGCCGCAGCTTCTCCAGGCCCTTGAGGATGTAGTAGGTCGCGTCGATCTCCCACCAGAAGAAGCCCTGGCGGCACGACGCCTGATAGTGGTGGTGGTTGTTGTGCCAGCCTTCGCCCATGGTGATCAGCGCCAGCAGCCAGTTGTTGCGGCTGTCGTCGGTGGTCTCGTAGCGGCGCTTGCCGAAGACGTGGGTCAGCGAGTTGATCGTGAAGGTGCCGTGCCAGGTGATGACGGTGCTCCAGAAGAAGCCGACCACGAGGCCCGACCAACCGGCGGCGAGGTACACGATGGCGGCGAGCACCACCACGGGCAGCACGTGGTACTTGTTGAGCCACACCAGCTCGGGATACTGCGAGAAGTCTTTGATGTCGTCGGCGCGCGTCTCGGTGTGATCGCTGGACATGATCCAGCCCACGTGTGACCACCAGAAGCCGCGCTGCACCGGCGAGTGACAGTCTTCCGGCTGGTCGGAGTGACGGTGGTGGTGGCGATGGTTGGCGGCCCACCACAGCACGCCCTTCTGCGCCGAGCTCTGCGCCAGGAAGGCCATGATGAACTGCATCACGCGGCCCATCTTGTAGGTGCGGTGCGAGAAGTAGCGGTGGTAGCCCGCCGTGATGGCGAACATGCGCAGCCAGTAGAGGCCGACGCAGATCGCGATGTCGCGCCAATAGACGCCGGTCCAGATGGCGGCGAAGCAGACGAGGTGGACGGTGATGAAGACGGCCGAGCTGAGCGTCCCGCCGAGGCGGAATCGGGTGTGCAGCTCGGGATTGCTGTGGTCGAGAGCCATGGATTCGAGCCTAATCGCGGGTGCGTATGACAATTGTATAAGTTGTGTAAAAGCTGGGCTTTCTCACGGGTTGGCGCCGCCGCGACGCAGCCGGCGGAGGCGGCTCGGCCGCGCGAATTCGCGCCCGCCGGCACCTCTGCTATCGTGTGAGGCCTTCGCTATGGACATGATCGCCTGCACCCACTGTGGCGCTGTCTGTCGTCGGGTCGCCGAGACCTGCCAGCGCTGCGGGCAGCGGCTGCCGCCCATCACCCACCCGCCACCCGGAACGCGCACAGCGCCCGACACCATCGTCGACGTCAAGCCGCTCGATCCGGTGGCGCTGGGTGCCGCCAGCGTGGCCGCGACGGCGGTGGCCGACGGCGCGCAGAGCCAACAGCTGGCGCTCGCGCTGACCCTCGGCCGCGCGCTGGTGCAGCTTTACGCCTTCGACAGCCCGATCATCACCGTCGGGCGCGGCCACGACAACGACATCGTCATCGACGACGAGAGCATCTCGCGCGAGCACTGTCGCATCCGGCGCGAGGAGGACGGTCGCTACGCCGTGCACGACCTGGGCACGGCCAACGGCACCACCGTCAACGGGCGCGCCACGGTGCTGCAAAAGCTCGTCGCCCACGACGAGATCGGCATCGGCCGCTTCGTGCTGCTGGTCAGCCCTTCGCCCGAGCAGATCGCCCGCTACGACTACAGCGTCACGCCCGAGGGCGGTGGCCGCGCCGACATCGCCACCACCTATCTCGACGGCGAGACCATCGACTCGGTGCGCCGCGAGAGCGCTGAAGAGCGCTCGGCGCACCTGCGCCTGGTGGGCAGCCGCACCGGAAAACGCTTCGCACTGGCCCCCGACGAGACCGTCATCGGCCGCTCGCTCGACGCCGACGTGCCGCTGTTGGCCTCGCTGACCGCCGAGCGGCACGCGGTGATCCTGCGCCGCGGTGACGGCTTCTTGCTGATGCACGTCGGCGGCATGCGCGCGGTGTATCTCAACGGGCGCAAGATCAAAGAGGCGGCGTTGTCGCATCGCGACCAGATCCGCATCGGCACGCATATCTTCCAGTTCTTCCAGCCGCTGTAGCAGCCCGTTGATAAACCCGGACCGAGCGAGGTGCGTCGCTGCGTGCCGCTGGCAAGGCGCGAGGAGGAGGCATATCGGGGGATACGTCGACGACGAGCAACGCAGTCAGCGGTGCGCAGCGGCGTGCATCGCGACGGGAGGGTTTGTCAACGGGCTGCTAGCGCTCGTTCTTTTTTTTCGGGCGATGGAACCGAATCGGGGGCTGGTTCGTCGTTAGGGTGTGACCCGCCCCGACGCATCGGCCTCCGCGGCCTCCCTGCCGGCCTTCAGCGCCGAGCGCGCGGCGCGGCGCGAGCGCGCCGAACGGGTCGACCACGCCGCCTTCATCCGGCGCGCCCTCTCCCACGCCGACGAGCTGCTCGCCTACGCGCGCAGGCTCTGCAGCAGCGCCGCCGACGCCGACGACGTGCTGCAGGAGACCTACCTGCGCGCGCTGACGCGCCATCGCCAGCTGCGCGAGCTCGAGCGCTGCCGCCCGTGGCTCTTTCGCATCGCGCGCTGCGTGGTCATCGACGGCCAGCGCGCGCGCGCGCGAAAGCCCGTGGTGCTGGTGGACGACGAGCTGCTTGCCGACCGCGCGGCCTGCGCGCGCGGCGCGGCGCGCCAGCTGCGGCCCGACCTCGAGCGGGCGCTGGCGCTGCTGCCTCAGGCGCAGCGCGAGGCGCTGCTGCTGTGCGACGTGTGGGAGTTTCGCTACGCCGAGATCGTCGCCGTGCCTGTGGGCACCGTGCGCTCTCGCATCGCGCGCGCGCGCGCCGCGCTGGCCGGCGCCCTCGGCGGCGACGAGGCGACGCGATGAGCTGCGAGCACTACCACGAGCTGCTCTCGGCAGCCCTCGACGGCGAGCTCGACGCGGCCGAGGAGCTCGAGCTCGAGCGGCACCTCGCGCTGTGTCCGCGCTGCGAGGATCTCGGGCGCACCTACGCCGCCCTCAAGCGCGCCACCTTCGCCGCCATCGCGCCGGTGGCGCCGCTCGAGCCC
>JAGQIK010000096.1 GCA_020431405.1 Myxococcales bacterium | reverse complement strand
GCTCGACACGCCTGACGATCGGCTGCGGCGCATCACCCGCGCCCGGCTGCGCCGCGGCGACCGGCCGTTCTGCCATCGCAGCGAAGTGCTCCCGATCAAAGAGAAGCTGCTGGTGGTGGGCGTGCGCGGCTGCCCGCGCGGCGGAGGTGGCGGCGGCGGCGCGGGCGGCGTGCTCGGTGTGGGCGCGTGCGCCTTCGGCGGCAGCGGCTGGTTCGCCGACGACGGCTGGAACGACGACGACTGGTACGAGAGCGACTGGGTTGGTCCCTACCGCGACGGCTGGGATGACGGCTGGGGCGATCCCTTCGGCGACGACGGAACCGGCGGCGGCGGCGGCGGCGGCGGCGGCGGCAACGGCGGCGTCAGCGGCGCCGGTGGCAGCGACGACGGCTGGGACGACGGCTGGGACGACGGCTGGGACGACAGCTGGGATGATAGCTGGGACGAGGACGCCGACGACTGGGACGACAGCGGCTGGGACGACGACGCCGACGACTGGGACGACAGCTGGGACGACGACTGGAGTGACGACGACGACGATTGGTGATCGATCGCCAGTGTGGGATGACGGCGACCACCGAGACGGTTAGACTATATACAATGGGTAGTAGCGCGACCGTCGGGACGTATCTATGTCGCTTCTGAGCTGGTTGGTCGCCCACGGCGTGGCGGTCTGGGTCACTGGGCTCGTCGTCTTCGTGGTGCTCGGGATGCTATGGGCGTGGTCGCGACCACGTCGGCGCATGGCGCGCAAAGTCGCGCGCGCGCGCAAGACGCTGGGAGAGCCGCGCTCGCTGGCCCCCTCGGCGGCGGGCGAGGAGATCACCCTCGTCGGCACCTTGCGCTGCGTGACGCCTGACGACGAGGCGGCGCCGGTGCTGCCCGACTGCCAGCGCCTCGAAGATCAACGCACGGCCGCCGTCAGCAGCGCCGCCGCCGTCGAGGACGAGGCGCGCTCGGTGAGCCTGCGCGCGTCGTCGCTGGCGGTGGATGTCGGCGGCATCGCGGTGGAGCTCGACGGCGACGTCGACGTGCTCGTCGGCTCGCGCGAACGCCTGCCCGGCCGCCGCGTGGGCCGTACGCGCGGCGACGTCGCCCATCGCGTGTGGCTCGCCGCGGGCGGCACCGAGACGTTCGACGCGCGCCAGCACCTCGTCTATCGATCGCTGCAGCCCGGCGACCGCGTGCGCGTGCGCGGTCGGCTCGAGCGCGTCGCCGCTGTGGGCGACGACGAGCTCGGCTATCGCGAGCTCGGCGGGCGCTGGCGGCTGACCTGCAACGGCGAGACCCCCGTCAAGCTGGCCTACGAGGGCCGCCCGCAGCGCGTCGGCCCCGACCACTCGCAGCTCGGCATCGGCGCCGCCGTCGGCGTGATCGCCTTCGCCATGGCGTTCCTGCCGCTGGGCGAGCTGTCGCTGCGCCGCGCCACCGCCGATCCCGAGCGCCTGCAAAACGGCCTGCTGGACGCGGTGCCGGGCGAGCGCAACCGCCGCGATCTCAGCGTGGCCTTCGCCATCGCTTCTGCCACACCCCTTCACCGCGCCCGCGCGCTGGCCAACCTCGAGCGCACGCTCGACCGCGCCTGCGCCTTCGGCGAGGCGACCTTCACGCAGCGCGTGCAGCTCTCGCGCATGCGCGGCGACTGTCGCCACACGGTGCGGCTGATGCTCGTGCACCGCCGCTACGAGGACGCCCTCGGCGAGCAGCTGCGCTGCGGCGACCCGACGCCGATCCACACCCTGCTCAAGCTGGGCGAGATCGCGGCGGCCAGCTCGGCGCTCGCGGCGCACCCGCCCGAGACGCCCGCCGATCGCCGGCGCGCCGCCGTGGTGCACCTGCTCGTGGGTGATCACACCGCGGCCACCAGCCTGCTGCGCCAGCGCGGCAGCAGCGCCACCGAGCGCTGCATCGCCGACGCGCTCGACGTCGCCTTCGGCAACGATGTCGACGCCGCGCGCGCGCGCCTGCGCCGACGCGCGCGTCCTTCGATCGCCACGCCGCTGCTGGCACCCACCTCGCGCCCCTGCGCGCTGCTGTGGCTGGCCAGCGTCGCCCCCGAAGCGCGCAAGCAGCTGCCGCCTTCGCTCGGCGTCGCGCGCGACCCACTGCACGAGCGCGCGCTGGCGCTGCTGCTGCTCGAAGCGGGCCACGATCCTTCCGATGCGCGCGTGACGCTGCCCCCGCTGGTGGCGCCCGAGAAGCTGCTGCTGCGGCTGACCACGCGCTCGACGCGACGCACCCTCGCTGACATCGCGCTGCGGCGCGCGGTCTATCGCGGCCTGATCAGCGCGCAACCGACAACCTCGCGCCGTCGCTACCGTGCGCGGCTGGCGCTCGAGCTAGCGCGCGACGAGCTCGCGCTCGACAACGGCGAGCGCGCGCTGTCGCTGACCCGCGCCGCCCTCGCCGACTTCAAAGTGCTCGCCGCGGAGACCGACGTCGCGCGCGACGTGCGCTTTGCCCGCGCGCAGCTGGCGGCGGTGCTAACGCGGCTCGGCCACGCGCTCGAGGCCAAGCGTGTCGTCGACACCATCGCCGAGAGCCCCGAGAAACGCGCTATCGCCGCGCTGCTGTCGATCAAGCTCGACGGCAGCATGAAGGCCGCGCACGCGCTGGGCCTGCTCGAGGCCGAGGACCAGCTCGCCTGGCGCTACGCCGCCGACGGCGACGGCACCAAGCTGGCGCGCCTTCTTTGCCAGTATCACGACGACGGCGCGCGCTTCCTGCTGCTCGCGCGGCACCTGCAGAACGGCGCCGAGCACCTGCGTCGCTGGGCGCGCTGGGGCGACATCCGCCACGAGAGCGAGCCGCTGCGCGAGGTGCTGCGTCGCGTGATCGTCGCCCGCGCCACCGGCGACCGCACCGAGCTCTCTCGCGCGCGAGACATCCTCAAGCGCTACCGCGAAGCGCTCTCCGATCGCCGCATCTCGCTGCCGCTGATGCTGCTCGGCGGCCTGCCGTAGGCCGAGCACACCTTTCGGCCGAGCACCCGAGCGAGGATCGCCA
Organism: Myxococcales bacterium; assembly: GCA_020431405.1. GTDB lineage: Bacteria > Myxococcota_A > Polyangia > JAGQIK01. The sequence continues at coordinate 50,768 of JAGQIK010000096.1, read as the reverse complement.
TCGGCGAGGACAGCCCAACCACGCTGGACGCGCTCGACACGCTCGACGCGCCGTTTCGCGCGTTCCGCCGCTTCAACGACCCCGAGCTGCGCGAGCTGACGGGGCTGCGCCGCCGGCTCGGTCCGCGCGCGCTGCCGTTCTTCGCCAGCGACAGCTTGCCGCATCGGCTGGCGCGCGCGCTGTGCGACGAAAAGGCGCTGCCGATCAAGGAGCTCTTCGAGTCCTTCGAGGTCTTCGAGCGCGTGCGCCGCCGGCTGCGCGCCGCGGTGGTCGCTGACCTGTGCTGCGGCCATGGCCTCACCGGCGCGCTCTTCGCCATCTTCGCGCGCGACACCGAGCAGGTGATCCTGCTCGATCACAAAAGGCCGCAGAGCCACGCGCACGTCATGCGCGCCATCGAGCGCGTAGCGCCGTGGGCGCCGGCCAAGGTGCGCTACGTCGAGGCGCGCGTGCAGCGAGCGCGCGAGCACGTGCCGGACGGCGCGTCGGTGGTGGCGCTTCACGCCTGCGGCAGCCGCACCGACCGCTGCATCGATCTCGCCGTCGAGCGCCGCGGCGCGCTGGCGCTGGTGCCGTGCTGCTACTTCGGCACGGCCCAAGCCGCGCCGCCCGCGCTGCGCGAGGCGCTCGGGCCACGGCTGGCCACCGACGTGCATCGCACCTATCGGCTCGAGCAGGCGGGCTTTCGCGTCGAGTGGAGCGCCATCCCGCGCGCGGTGACGGCGATGAACCGCGTGCTGGTGGCGCGGCCGCGCGAGGAAAAGCGCGCGGACAAGAAGCGCGCTACATGAAGTTGCGCGTATGCAGCGCGGAGAGGCGCTCGGCCTCGGCGTCGTCGAAGCCGAGCTTGGCCAGCCGCTTGCGGCGCCCGACGTCCATCTCTTGCTGCAGCGTCATCACGGCCTGATAGCCGCGCTCGATCGCCTCGGGCGAAAACTCGCCGGCTGCCAGCAGCACCAGCGCGTCGAAGACCTCGCTGTTGAGCCCGGCGGTCTGCATCAGCGCCTCGTGGCGCTGCTCGACGGCGAGCGCCAGCCGCGCGTGCAGCGTCTTGTCGAGCTCGGCGTGGCGCGAAAGGTGCGCCAAACCGAACGCCACGTGGCGCGCCTCGTCCTGCGCGGCGAGCTTCGTCACCTCGCGCGTCACCGGGTCGGGCGCGTTGCGATGAAGAAACCACAGCAGCGCGAGGAACGTGCCCTCGCCGAGCACCGAGAGCAGAAACATCGCCAGCGCGAAGTCGGGCTCGTCGACGAGCGTCTTGAGCGAGGCCTGGCCACCGGCGGTGGACAGCCCCAGCACCTCGCGCCGCAGCAGCGCGCGCCGCGTGAAGACCTCGATGTGGCGCGCCTCGTCGGCCGCCTGGATCGCCAGCAGCTGCAGTATCTCGCGAAAGTGCGGGTGCATCTGGGCCAGAAAACGTGCCGGCACCAGCAGCGCCGCCGTCTCGTTTTCGACCAGATAGGTCATGACCTGCACGATGGCGTCTTCGACGTCATCGGGGATGTCGAAGGGCGCGTCCCAGGGGATCGCCGTCGCCGGATCCCACTGCGCCGCCGCCGCCTGGGCGTAGAGCCGCGGCGCCTCCTCGGTCCACACCACGTGCTTGTGGTCGATGCCGAACGAAAACGCCGGCGCCGAGTCTTCGACCAGCGCGCCGCGCGCGGCGAGGCCCCAACGCGGCGCGGGGTGCTCGGATACGGCGTCGTCGCGATCGCGATCGGGGTGGCCGGCACGCTGCGCGCCAGCCCAGCGCTTGATCTCGACATCGCCGCGCGCGATGCGCGCGACGATATCGCCCCCGATCTCGCTATCGTCGCCGAGCGTTTGGAAGGGATGGCCCATCTGGCGGCACCAGGCGCGCAGGTGCACGCCCAGCGCCGGGGCGCGGCCGCAGACGTCGAGCGTCTCGCCCACGCCGATACCCGACAGCGCACGCGCGACGAGCATGTGCGCGCCGCGATCAAAGCCGAGGTCGGCGAGATCGAGCCGCGCGCACGCTTTGCGGGCCGCTTCTCCGCTCACATGCAGCGCTTGCCGAGGCCCGCGAGGAAGTCTTCGATCGTGCCGAAGCGATCGATAGCCGCCTCGAGCAGCGCGTAGCCCTCGGTGCGACCGTCCTTCCAGACCTTGAGCCCCTCGAGGTCGAGCAGCGGCCGCACTTTGGGATCGTCGTACGACATGCCGAGCAGCAGCTCGCGGAAGCGCTTGATGCGCGCGTCCTCGATCGCACCGTCGAGCACGGTGAAGTTGCAGTGGTCGTACGGCTTGGTCTGCGCCAGCACGCGCGTGGCGCCGCTCGGCAGCGTGCCTTCCTTGCTGAAGCCGAGGTGGTTGGCGTCGATCAGGCACGCCGCGTCGACGCGCCCGTCGAGCAGCGCCTTGGCCGCGTCGCGCTCGCCGCCGACGTGATCGCCGTGCTTACCGAGGTCGACGTCGAAGCGCACCACCTCGAAGTCGTCGTGCGGCGTAACGCCCGCCTCGGCGAGGTGCAACAGCGGGATCAACGTCGCCTGCGGCGAGTCGGCCGCGCCCACGCCGACCTTCTTGCCGGCGAGGTCGTTGACCGACTTGATCGTCGAGTCGTCGCGCACGATCACCACCGACGTCAGATCACGATCGGTGTCACGCATGGCGATGGCGTGCGCCGCGCGACCGGCGCGCTTGGCGAAGCGCTCGGCCTGCAGCCACGCCAGCGGCGAGTTCCACGCCACGTGAAAGTGGCCGCCGAAATGCGCCTCGACCTGCCGCTCGTAGTTCGAGTACAGCACGAAGTCGAAGTCGAGCCCTTGCTCGGCGAAGTAGACTTTGAAGCCGTCCCAGATCGTCACGACCTTGGGGTCGTAGGCGACGGCACCCATCAGAAGCGTCTCTGCCATGTTCTTCTCCTCTGACTGTAGACCTAGAACAGGTCCATGCCGCAGACAGCCTTGCCAATGAAGTCGTAAAGCACGTCGGTCGTGGGCGCCATGATGCCGCCCGCGCGCGTGTCGCGGAAGTAGCGCTCGACGCCGACATCGCGCCGGAAGGCGGCGCCGCCGCACACGCGCATCGCCAGATCGAGCACTTCGGTGGCCGTCTCGCCGGCGGTGGCCTTGACCTGCAGCACGCGCAGCATGGTGTCGGCGCGGCCGGCCTCGGCGGCAGCGATGGTGTCCTGCCACAGCGTGCGCGCCATGTCGGCCTTGTTGCGCATGCGCGCGACGTAGTTTCGGATCGTCGGCAGGTCGGCGAGCGCCGAGTCGAGGTGCTTGTAGCGCGTGCCCGAGACGTGCGCGATCGTGCGCTGCACCGCGCCCTCCATCAGACCGATGGTGCAGGCGGCGTTCATCACGTTGAAGATCGGCAGCACGGTCTCCATCATCACGCCGAAGCCGCCGCCGTCCTCGCCGAGCATGTTGGCCTTCGGGATGCGCACCTTCTCGGCGGTCACCGGCGACGAGTCGTTTCCGCGCAAGCCGAGCCCTTCGAAGGGCCCCTTGATAGCGATGCCCTTGGCCGCGCGCGGCACGAGCCAGATCGTGCTCGCGCCCTCGGCCGACAGCGGCTGGCTCGACCACACGTACGTCGCGGCGTTTTCCGCCGACGTGACCCAGCTCTTGTGCGCATCGAGGACCACGTCGTCGCCATCCGCCGTCGCCGAGCTCACCGGCGCCCAGAAGTGGCTGCGCGATCCCGCCTCCGAAAACGCCAGCGTGGAGAGCTCTTCGCCCGACGCCTTCTTGCGCGACTCGGTGCTGCCGTGCTTCTCGATCACCGCCGCGCCGCAGTAGTGCATGCAGAGCACCATCGCCGTGGATCCACACTCGCGCGCGATGCGCTCGATGACCTCACCCGCCGCGCGCAGACCTTGCCCCAGACCGCCCACGTCGGTGCTGCTGATCAGCCCCATGAGGCCCGCCTCGCGCAGCGCCGCGAGCGATTCCTTCGGGAATCTTGCTTCTTTGTCGACGGCCAGCGCGTGCTCGGTGATGACGGGAAGGGCTTTCTCGAGTGCGTCCAAATAGCTCGGCATGATGTCCTCTGGGTAATGGCGGCGTTCGGAAGAGGCGATATCTTCCAGTGACCATGCCGATACCGCAAGCGTGATTTCCCGGCCTGGGACTGCAGCCGCCTCCCTGTCGCTGCGATCCCCCGCGCCCCGGATCTGACGGCGAAAGCCCCGATCCACGGCCACGTGGCGCCAGCTGGTGGGGCTACTGCAATTGCCTGGCGGCTACTGGATCTGCCACGTGGGGCTCACGCCCCGACCACTTGCGGCCCAAAACTCAATAATTTCGGCGCCGGATCTGCTGGCATCGCGCGTGCAGATGTCGGAGAGCGTCATCGAAAATCGGAGCCGGTCGCAACCGGCAGTAAACGACGGAGAGAACAATGCTGGCACTGCTCAAGAAGCTCTGGAAGAACGAGTCGGGTCTTAGCGCCACCGAGTACGCCGTGCTCGCAGCCGTGATGGTCGGCGCCCTCGTCGGAGCCTTCGCGCTGCTCAAGCCGAAGATCAACAACGCCTTCACCAACGCCGGCAATCAGATCGAAAACGCGACCCAGTCGGGCAGCAACTAGCTTCGATCGTCTGTCGACCGTCAACCGCTAACGACCTCGCACCGGGAGTCAGGTCATGGCCATCACCGAGCTCTTCAGCAGCTGCCAAGGCATCGCATCCCTGCCGCTCTGCGCAGGGCTGCTGATCGCCGCAGCGCTCGACATGCGCTCGCGTCGCGTGCCCAACCTGCTCACCGTGGCCCTGCTCGTGGGTGGCCTCGTCGCGCGTGGCGCGCTGGGCGGCTTCGGCGAGCTGGCCTGGGGTCTCGGCGCGGCGCTCGGCGCGATGATCGTGCTGCTGGTGCCCTTCGCCAAGGGCTGGCTCGGCGGCGGCGACGTCAAGCTCTTCGTCGCGCTCGCCGCGTGGCTCGGGCCCAAGGCCTTCGTCACCGCGCTGGTGGCGGCGACCCTCGCTGGCGGCGTGCTCGCCATCGCGATGCTCGCACGTCGCGGTCGCCGCGCGCTCTCGCTGCGCGAGGCAAGCCGCAGCGGCGGCGTGCCCTACGCAGTGGCCATCGCCATCGGCGGTCTGCTCGTCGTGCTGCGCGCCGGCGGCCTCCCGGGCTTGGGCTAAGACAAATGCGCGAGCAACGCACACGACGCGGCCGCGGCCGAGACAACGAACGGGGCATCGCCGCCCTCGAGTTCGTGCTCGTGCTGCCGCTGCTGGTGGCGATGCTCTACGCTGGTGTGACCTTCGGCCAGGCGATCTACGCGCGCTACCAGCTGGCCAGCGCAGCCAACGAATCGGCGCGTGCCTGCGCGCTCGAGTCCACCGACATGGCCACCTGCGAGCAGCACGTGCGCCAGAAGATCGCGTCGGTGGCTCACTGGTGCGGCGGCGGCGGCGGCGACGGCGACGCGGGCGGCAGCACCGGCAGCGGCGTCCAGGTCAGCGTCTCGCGCCGCGCGCTCGCTGGCCTTCGCCACGTCGACGCCATCCACATCGAGATCCACTGCGCCTTCGTTGGCAGCGTGGGGCGAAAGCTTCTCAAGAAGCACGGCGTGACCCTGATAAACTTGAACACGTCGGCCACCATGCCCCTCTGAGACATCGGCCTCATGACTGCCGTTCGTAAAAAGAGCACTTCCGTAGCGACGGTGGCCTTCATGGCCGCCGCTGTCGCGTCTGCGGCGGGCGCCGGCTGGCTCTTCTCGCGCGTGCTCAGCGCCAAGTACAACAGCGAGCCCGTCGCCCCGATCGTCGTCGCCGCGCGCGACGTGCCGGCCGGCGAGCGCATGGAACGCAAAGACCTGCGCATCGCGCAATGGCCGATCTCGTCGGTGCCGCGCGGTGCGTTTCGCACGCGCAAGGCGGTGCTCGCGCGCCGCTCGGTGCCGCTGGTGCCGCTCGTGGCGGGCTCGGCGGTGCTGACCGCGCACCTGTCGAAGCCCAACGGCGGCATGGGCGTCGCCGCCACGCTCGAGCCCGGCCAGCGTGCCGTCTCGATCCGCGTCGACATGAGCGTGGCCTTCTCGCGGCTGCTCTATCCCGGCGCCCACATCGACCTCTTCACCACGCTCAAGAAGCGCCGCCGCGACGGCAGCTACACCGCGCAGACGCGCCCGCTGCTGCAAGACATCCGCGTGCTCGCCATCGGCCCCGACATCGACGCCGCCAGCGCCGAGCACCGGCGTATCGGGCGGCGGCGCCGCGGCGGCGGCTTTTCCGGCGGCGGCGCGCAGCAGGCCGCGCGTGCACGTCGCGTCGTGACCTTCGCGCTGACGCCCGAGCAGGTCAGCACGTTCATCCTCGCGCGACGCGAAGGCAAGATCGACCTCGCCCTGCGCAGCCCCAAAGACAAGGGCAAGGCCAAAGTCGAGGGCACCAAGCTGTCCACGCTGCTCGGCAAAGACGACGACGACGACAAAGACCGCGCCGACGCGAAGGCCAACCGCCGCCCCGTCGCGACCGCCAAGCAGCCGCCGCGCCGTCCACGCCGCGCACGCCGCCGTCGCCGTCGCCGACCGAAGCCCGCCCCCAAAGCCGCTCCGCCCGCCGCCAAGAAGCCCAGCGGCCCGCGCATCGAGCGCTGGTAGCGCGCCGAAAGTGGTAGAATGATTGGATGCGACGCCTCTGCCCGCTCCGCCCGCGGCTAGCCCGCCGCGGCGCCCCGCTCGTACTCGTTGTCGCCACGCTGATCGTCACGCTTCCGCCGCGGCCCGCGCGCGCCCAGCGCAATAAGCCTAGGCAAGTCAGACAAGCCGACATCCCGATCAGCCTCTCCATCGGCGCCAAGCGCCTGGTGCGATTCAAGGCCCCCATCGATCGCATCCGCGTCAGCGATCCGCGCATCGCCGACGCGCAGACGCAAGGCAAGCGCCTGCTGCGCGTGCTGGGCAAACGCCCGGGCGAGGCGACGATCCTGGTGTGGGACGCGCTCGGCCTGCTCACGCGCGTGCTGATCGATGTGAGCAGCCCCACGGCCGGCCTCTCGGCCAAGCTGCGCGCGCTGTTTCCCAGCGACCGCATGCGCGTGCACGCGGTGGGCGCCACCGTCGTGCTCTCGGGCACCGTCGGCGATCCCGTCACGGTCAAGCGCGCCAGCGCCGTCGCCGAAGCGTACGTGCGCTCGCGCGGCGGCAAAGCGAAGGTGCTCAACTTCCTCGGCGTCAAAGGCCGCCAGCAGGTGCAGCTGCGCGTCAAGATCGCCGAGGTGGCGCGTCGCTCGCTGCGCCAGGTCGGCATGAACGCCTGGTTTCGCCGCGGCGAGTCCTACGCTGGCGGCCTGCTCTCGGCGGGCACGCCCCTCGGCGCGCAGACGGCGCCCAACCTCGGCACCACCGGCAACACGCTGCAGCCGGGCGGCAGCGCGATGGCGCCGCAGGTGCCCGACAACACCGGCACCGGCACCACCACCACCGGCGTGCCGCCGCTGGCGCACATCGCCGGGCCGCTCTCGAGCGCCTTCGGGCTGCACTTCGCCAGCGGCGGCAACACGATGATCCCGCTGTCGATCGCGCTCAACCTGCTTCAGGGCCACGGCCTCGCCAAAGTGCTCTCGGAGCCGACGCTCGTCGCCTACTCGGGTGAGAAGGCGTCCTTTCTGGCCGGCGGCGAGTTTCCGATCCCGATCCCGCAAGGCCTCGGCCAGACCACCGTGCAGTTCAAGAAGTTCGGCGTGCAGCTCGAGTTCACGCCGGTGGTGCTGCGCAATCGATCGATCCAGTGCCGCGTGATGGTGTCGGTCAGCGAGCGCGACACGGCAACGTCGGTATCGCTGCAGGGCACGCAGGTGCCGGCGCTCGTCACGCGCCACGCCGCCACCACCGTGCGCATGCGCAGCGGTCAGAGCTTCGCCATTGCCGGCTTGCTGCAAGATCGCGTCAGCAGCACCAGCCTGCGCGTGCCGCTGCTCGGAGACATCCCGATCCTCGGCATGCTCTTTCGCCAATCGACGTTCGAGCGCGAGGAGCGCGAGCTGGTGATCCTCGTCACCGCGCACCTGGTGCGGCCGCTCAAGCCCGGCGAGGTGCCGCTGCTACCGGGCGAAAACGAGATCGCTGACCCCGGCGCCGTCGCCTTCTTCTTGCTCGGCAGCACCGATCCGCAGCTCAAGGACGACAAGAAGAGCGACAAGCGCGCCGCCGGCGCAGCGGGACCGGTGGGGTATTCGAAGTGAGCAAGGACGGCGTGAGAGCCAAGTGGGTGGTGGTGCCCCGAGGAGAGGGCAACGCTTCACTGCATCGCACGCCGCGTCCCAAACACGAGCTGCAAGAAGAGATAGAAAACGCCACGCTCGATCGCGGCGCGCCGCCGCCGTCGGGCGGGCCGCCGCCGCTGCCGCCGGGCACCAACGCGCCGACACATCTGCCGCCCGACAGCCTCGAGCCGCGCCCCAAGAAGCGTGACCCACAGACGGCGCAGATCCCCAACCGCGGGCGCGACCGCGAGCCCGAAGAGCGCGTCAGCGGGCGGGCGCAACGCGAGCCCGAAGAACGCGTCAGTGCCCGCGCGCGCCGCGAGCCGGAAGAGCGCCCCAGCGAGCGCGCGCGGCGCGAGGATCGCGAGCGCATCGCGCACAAGGCCGAGGCCGGCGTGCTGCAGACCCACATGCTCAGCGCGGCCGAAGCCGCCGAGCAAGTGCGCAAGGCACGACCACCGCGAGAGCGCACCGATGGCTGCGAGATTACGGTTTTCTTCGGCTGCCGAGGTGGGGTTGGTTGCACCACTCTGGCAACCTCAGTAGCCGCAGAGCTAGCCACCACCGGGCGTCGTGTCGCACTGCTCGATCTCGACCTGCAGTTCGGCACGGTGCTCACCGCGCTCGATCTCCAGCAGTCCTATCCGCTGAGCGAGATCTACCAAGATCGGCAACAGATCAGAGACGATAGCCACGGCCATTGGCGCGAGCGGCTCCCCCGTCACGCCTCCGGCGCCTACGTGCTCTCGCAGGTCGGACACATCGATTCGGTGAGCGAGATCGACCATGAGGCCATGAAATCGTTGGTACATCTCGTGCAGGATCATTTCGATGTGCTCATCGTAGACGGCATCCGCGACTTCAACGACCACGCCATGGCGCTGCTCGATCAGTCCGATCAGGTCGTGCTGGTGGGCTCGCAGGACGTGCCGTCGATGCGCGGGCTGTCGCTGCGACTCGACGTCTTTCGCCGCCTCGGCTGGGGCGACGCGGATCTGCACCTGGTGCTCAACCGCTACTCGCGCAAGGCCAACGTCTCGCTGAGCGCCATCGAGAACGCCCTCGGCGTCGAGCCGAGCTTCGTCGTCGCCAACGACTTCAACACCGCGCACCGCGCGCTCGACTCGGGCACGCCGCTTTCGGGCATCTCCAAGCGCGCGCGCATCACCCGCGACGTGATCGAGATGACCGAGGGGCTCTTCCACGTGAGCCTCAAGCCGACCAAGAAGCGCCGCTTCGGCAAGGAGCGCTCGTGATCCGCCTCACCGAGAGACTCGGTCGCGGTCGCCGCGATGACGATCGCGACGACGGCGACGGGCGCGACGGGCGCGAGCACGAAGAGCGCGGCACGCGACGCGAGCGCGAGGGCTACGACCGCGACCTCGATCGCGCCCAACGCACGCGCGGCCGCGAGCGCGACCGGCGCGGCGGCGAAGCGCCCGCCATCGCCAACGAGCTGTTCGAGACGCTCTATCACGAGGTCGTCGACCGCCTCGACACCGGCGGTATTGTCGATCTCGATCCCGGCGAGGTCGCAGAGCGCGTGCAGGAGCTGGTCGGCCGCGCCATCGACGAGCGCCAGATCGCCGTCGGCAGCCGCGGCCGGCGCCGCGTCATCGAAGCCATCACCGACGAGATCGTCGGCCTCGGTCCTATCGAGCGCCTGCTCGGCGATCCGACCGTCAGCGACATCCTCGTCAACGGGGCCGACAGCATCTACGTCGAGCGCCGCGGCGTGCTCGAGCGCAGCGAAGTGCGCTTCCGCTCCAACGAGCACCTGCTCAACACCATCAACCGCATCGTCGCGCGCATCGGGCGCCGCATCGACGAGTCGTCGCCGATGGTCGACGCGCGCCTGCCCGACGGCTCGCGCGTCAACGCGATCATCCCGCCGCTGGCCGTCGACGGCCCGCTGCTCTCGATCCGTCGCTTCCAGACCGGCCCCGTCTCGCTGCGCGAGCTGATCGAGGGCGGCTCCTGCTCGAGCGGCATGGCGCACTACTTCAAGAGCGTCGTGCGCGCGCGCTGCAACGTGCTCGTCTGCGGCGGCACCGGCTCGGGCAAAACCACGCTGCTCAACGCGCTGTCGCGCTACATCCCCTCGCGCGAGCGCATCATCACCATCGAGGACAGCGCCGAGCTGAGGCTTCAGCAGGAGCACGTGGCGCGCCTCGAGACGCGCCCGCCCAACCTCGAAGGCGCCGGCGAGGTCACCATCCGCGACCTCGTCCGCAACGCGCTGCGTATGCGCCCCGATCGCATCATCGTCGGCGAGTGTCGCTCCGAAGAGGTGCTCGACATGATCCAGGCGATGAACACCGGCCACGACGGCTCGATGACCACCGTGCACGCCAACAACGTGCGCGACGCGTTCACGCGCCTGATGTCGATGCTCAGCATGGCCGGCACGCAGCTCGGCGAGTCGATGATGCGCGAGATGATCGCGCGCGCCATCGACGTGGTGATCAACGTCTCGCGCGGCTCGGACGGTACGCGCCGCGTGATCTCTGTCGCCGAGACGGGCGACGTACACCAGGGCGAGATCGAGCTGCACGAGATCTTCGTCTGGCGCAACGAGCCGGTGATGGGCCGCGACGAGGGCCACTGGTACTGCAACGGCCACTCGACGCTGATGGATCGCTTCCGCAACGCGGGCGCGCGCCTGGCGTCGAAGTATCTGGCGGAGGTGCAGTAGCCATGACGCCGCATGTCGGCATCGCCATCCTCTCGTCGCTCGCGTTGTTCTTCACGCTCAACGCGATCTTCTGGCTGGTGCGCGGTCGCGCGCGCCGCCGCGAGATGGCGATGCTGGCGCGCCTGCGCGGCGAGGCGCTGCACGACGGCGGCGACTCGGGACGCATCAAGATCCGCGAGCGCCGCGGCGACGAGCCTTCGCGCAGCGAACGCGCGCGCCAGTTCCTCGAGCGCGCCGGCGTCAAAGCGAAGCCCAAGAAGGTGCTGCTCGTCTCGAGCGTGTCGCTCTCGGCGTTTGTCGTGGTCGCCATCGCCGCCACCGGCGACGGCGCGATGGCGTTTCTGGTCACGCTCGTCGGGCTCGGCGCGGCGTACGCCGTGCTCGCGCGGCGCGCCTCGGCGACGGTGCGCTCCTTCGAGGAGCAGATGCCCAAGGCGCTCGAGATGATGGTCTTCGGCCTGCGCGCCGGTCACGCCTTCGAAGAGGCGCTGGCCCTCGCCGGCCGCGAGGTATCCGGGCCGCTCGCCGCCGAGCTTTCGCGCTGCCACGAAGAGTACAAGCTCGGCCGCGCCATCGAGCACTCCCTCGAGCAGCTGCGCGATCGCTGGCCCGAGTGCGGCCCGCTGCGCCAGCTGGTCGAGGCCGTGGTCGTGCTCAAGCGCACCGGCGGCAACCTCGTGCAGGTGCTCGAGACGGTCAGCGAGACGATCCGCGCGCAGGCGGCCTTCGAGTCGAAGCACCGCGCGATGACGTCCGAGGGGCGGCTCTCGGGCTACATCCTGATGGCGCTGCCCGGCGCGGCGCTCGCCTTCCAGGCGATCCTGGTGCCGGACAAGGTCAAAGAGCTGATGATGGATTCCACCGGCCAGATGATGATGCTGGCGGCGCTCGTGCTGTGGGCGCTCGGGGTGGTGTGGGTGCTCAAGTTGGTGCGCCCGGGCAACAAGTCCGCATGAGTTGTCGGGAGTCAAAGCGATGACGCTGCTCGCTCTACTGCTGCTGCTCAGCGCCGTGTCGTGTCTGGTGCTGGCCGTGCGCGCGCGCAACAAAGACATCGCCGACGAAGGCGAAGGCGAGCTCGCGCCCGAGGACGGCGGCGGCGGCCTGCGCGCACTCGGCGCGATGCTGCGCCCGCAAGGCGACCGCTCGCTGGCCGACCTCAAAGGCCGCACCTCGCACGCCGGCCTCTACGGCCAGGACGCGCTCGACCTGTATCTCAGCGTGCGGCTGATCATCCTGATGCTCGGCCTCGGCGCTGGCGGTCTGGCACTCGCGTTTCACCCCGACACGCTGACCGGGGGCGCCGTCGCGATCATGCTCGCGGGCTTTTCGATCCTCGGCCCCGGCCTGTGGCTCGACCAGCGCGCGCGCCGCCGCCAGGGCGAAATCTCCGAGGAGCTGCCGCAGGTGCTCTCGCTGCTGGTGGTTAGCCTCGAAGCCGGCCTCAACCTGCAGCAGGCGCTCGAGCGCGTGACCACCAGCGGCCGCGGCCGCGACAGCGTGCTCGTCAGCGAGCTGCGCCTGGTGCTCGGCGATCTGAAGCTCGGCCTCTCGCTGGACAACGCTTTCCGCCGCTTCGCCACCCGCACGGGCAGCGAGGAGGCCAAGTCGCTGGCGGGCGTGATCGGCTGGGGCTCGCAGCTCGGCACGCGCATCGCGGAGGTGCTCGGCCAGCACGTCGACGCCATGCGCCACAACCGGCTGATGGCTCTCGAAGAGAAGTCCGGCAAGTCGAGCGCCAAGCTCGCGCTGCCGCTGACGCTGTGTCTGTTGCCGGCGGCGATCTTGGTGCTCGTCGGTCCGTCGTTCCTCTCGCTGCTGTCGAACCTCTAACGGAGAGCCGCCTCGAAGATGCTCATCGCGCGCAGACGCACGACGCTCCTCGCCACCGCCGCCGTGATCGGCCTCGGCGTGAGCGCGGGCGCCTGCATGCGGCCCGATCCCAAGAGCTCGCCGCCGCTGCGCAAGCCCAGCGACCGCGAGGTGCTGGCGATGCGCTACGCGATGGCCGAAGCGCTGGTGCAGCGCGAGCAATACGGGCAGGCGGCCCCCTACGTGCGCGATCTGCTGGCGCTGCAGCCCAAGGACGCGCGGCTGCACTACCTGCTCGGCGTGATCCTGCGCGAGCAGGGCGTCGAAGGCGCCGCCGAGCGCGAGCTGCACAAATCCGTGCAGCTTCAGCCCAAGGCGCCGGCAGCCTATGCCGCGCTGGCCGTGCTGCGCACCAAGCAGCGCAAGCTGCACGCGGCCGAGAAGCTGCTGCGCCGCGCCGTCGAGCTGTCGCCGCGCTCGACGCGCTACCACAGCGACCTTGGCTTCTGCCTGCTGCTGCAGCGCCGCCTGCCCGACGCGCTGCAGTCGCTCGAAGAGGCCGTGCGCCTCGATCCATCCAACCGACGCGCCTTCAACAACCTCGGCCTGGTGCTGGGGCTTCAAGGCAAGCGTGACGCGGCGATGAAGGCCTTCCGCCAGGCAGGCAGCCTCGTGATGGCGCTGACCAACATGGGCTTCGTGGCGCAGATGCGCGGCCGGCCGCTACAGGCCAGGCGCTACTACGAGCGCGCGCTGCAAAAGCGCGCCGACTTCGCGCCGGCGCTGCGCAACCTGCGCTCGCTCGACCCCAACGCCGCCGCGGCCTACGCGCCGCAGGCCGCTGATCCCGAGCCGAAGCCGAAGAGCAAGCCGAAGAGCAAGAAGGAGAGCAAGTGATGCGAGCGATGCTTTGGAAACTCCGCTGGGTCATCGCGGCCGCCTTGCTCGTCTTCGGCACCGGCTGCATCAAGGTGCGCCACCTCGGCGACGACGTCAGCAAGTCGTTCTACAAGACCTTCCGCGCGCAGCGCCGCCGCGGCGACCCCGACGCGCGCGTGTGGCTCAAGCCGATGGAGGCCGAGCTCGCGAGCAAGGCGACCGACACGATGGTGGGCAAAGAGAGCAGAGCTGCTCGCAACGCGCCGCGCACGTTCACCGTGCCCGCGGCGCCGCAGAGCAGCGGGGACGATAACTAAGATGTTCAAACGCTGGCGCAGAGGCGAAGACGGTAGCGTCGCCATCACGGCGACGGCGACGCTGGTATTGCTCTCCACGATCGTGATGCTCGTGCTGCGAAGCGGTCACGCGGCGACGACCAAGCGCGAGCTGCAGTCCGCCGCCGACGCCGCCGCCGTGGCGCTCGCCGCCCAGATCCGCGAAAACGGCGTTCCCCAGGCGCCGCAAGCGGACGGCAAGATCGGGCTCACGCAGTCGATCCGCGACGTCATCGACGCGCACACCAAGCTCTCGTACACGGTCGAGGGCCGTCTGCTCGACAGCGAAAACCAAGGCAACACCACCTGGGCCAAGGTCGAGATCAAGCTCATCGCCCAGTACACCTCGCCCTTCAACGTCTTCAACTCCGGCACCAAGGAGCTGATCTACACCTCGCGCGCGCGCGTGCGCGAGACCACTATCGGCGGCGCCAAGAAGTGGCCCGCTGCGTTGCTGATGGTCGACCGTTCGGCGTCCATGAGCGCGTCGGTCAGGTGGGGCGGCTCGCAGACGCGCTTTGAGGTGCTCAAGCAGGTCGTCAGCACGTTCGCTTCGAACCCATTTCCGGTGCGCCTCGGCGTGATGTTCTACCACCGCCACGTCGACGACGGCGCGCGCCGCGTGCCACCGCCGAGCAACAATTCGTTCAACGGCTCCGCCATCACGCAGGCCCTGCAGGGGCTCGACGTCGACAAGGGCAAGATGGGCTGGAATCCCCTCAAGTGGGACCCGGCGAGCACCAACTTCAAGCGCGCCTTCGAGGTCGCGCGCGACATCATGCGCAACGACCCCGGCCCCAAGAAACGCGTGGTGCTGATCTCTGACGGCAACCCGACCAGTGGCGGCAACAACTTCCTCGATGCCGACGTCGGCTTCCTCGGCTGGAAAAGCGCCAACACCACCGCGCGCGAAGGTGCACAGTCACTACGCCGCTCGGGCGTCGCGATTCACGCCGTAGGCCTGCGCACGGTGGGCCAGACCGGCATCCTCGGCGCCCTCTCTCAGTGGCTCGAGGGCGACTCGGTGCTGCCGCGCCTGGCGGGGCCGGCCAACTCGACGCGCGCGGACCGCAACTTCGCCCACGTCGTCGACATCGACAGCGTCAACGACACGCAGCGCTTCCTCGCGATCCTCGCCGAGAGCTTCTGCACCTTCCCCGTCGAGCCGATCCGCCAAAACGGCGCCACGATGAACCTCACCGGCTCGCAGCGGCGCCTGTTCGTCTTCATGGACGATGGCTCGGGCGACGAGCAGCCGATGCCGATGATGAGCGACCTGACGTCGGCGGAAAACCGCGACCGTCTCGGCTTCAAGTTCATCGACAGCAACAGCGAGATCCGGCTCACCATGCAGGCCTGCCGCGAGCTCGGCAACGACTCGTCCAAGCGCCTCGTGATCCGCTGGGGCAACACGCAGCTGGTCGCCTCGCCGATGGCGCAGCAGCGGCCCGTGCCGGGCGCCGGCAACACGCCTCCCGGCAACAACTAGCGCTCGCAGCGATCGTAGCGATGCCCGCGTGCGGCGGTGCTGCCCGGCCCACGTGGCTGCGTAGCCGCGTGATCTGGGTGGTGGGCAAGGGCGGTGTCGGCAAGAGCACGGTGGCCACCCTGCTGGCGCGCCACCTCGCCGCGCGCGGTGAGGACGTGCTGCTGGTGCGCCTCGCCGACCGCGGGCTCTGCGCGCCTCTGCCGGCGGCGCCGGGCGTGCGCGAGATCGCCGTCGATGGCCGCTCGGCGCTCGACGAGTATCTCGCCGGCGTCTTGCCGGCAGCGCTGCACGGTCTGGTGCTGCGCAGCGAGCTCTACCGGCGCTTCGTCGCGGTCGCACCAGGGCTCGAAGAGCTGCTCGCGTTGGGAAAGATCTACGACGCCGCCCGCCGCGGCAGCGAGCGTGTGGTCGTCGACGCGCCCGCCACCGGCCACGGCTTGGCCACGCTGCGCATGCCGCGCGAGGTGTTGCAGACCTTCGGCGAGTCGCTGGTCACGCGCGAGGCGCGCCGGCTCGACGCGGAGCTGACCGCACGCGCGACGACCAGCGTCTGCGTCGTCACGCAGCCGCGCGCACTGGTGGTGAGCGAGACGCTCGAGCTCGTCGAGGGCCTGCGCGCGCTGGGGCTTTGGCCAGCGTGCTTGCTTATAAACGGCTGCCACGACGCGCCTGCTGGAATCGCCACGTTGCTCGGCGCGGCGCCGAAGGCGAGCGGGCTGCTCGCAGAGGCGCTGGCCGCTGGCAGACGTCGCGTCGCGCTGGTCACACACGAGCACGCCGCGCGCCGCACGCTGGCCGCGGCGCTGCCGCAGCTACCAGCGCTCGAGCTTCCCTTCGCGGGCGCTGGACGGCTCGACGAGAGCGCCTGGCTGGCGCTCGACGAGGTACTCGACGGGGCACTCGACGGGGCACTCGGCGGGGCGCTCGACGAGCTGCCTGCACGGGATACCGTGCCATGAGCGTCGTCGACGCGCTGCTGCGCCACGACGTGCTGCTCTGCCTCGGCTGTGGCGGCAGCGGCAAGACCACCACCGCGGCGGCGCTGGCGCTCGCGGCCGCACGCGCTGGAGGGCGCGCGGTGGTGCTGACCATCGATCCGGCGCGGCGCCTCGCCGACGCGCTCGGCGTCGATGCTCTCGCCGACACCCCGCGTGCCATCGCGCTCGAAGGCGGCGCGACGTTCGACGCGATGGTCCTCGATCCCGCGCTCGGCTGGGACCGTCTCGTCGCGCGCTACGCCAGCGACGAGGCGCTGCGCGCGCGCGTGCTGGCCAACCGCTTCTACCAGCGCATGTCACGCGGCTTCGCCGGCTCACACGAGCTGCTCGCTGTGGAGCAGCTCGGCGCGCTGCTCGAGACGCGCCGATACGATCTGGTCGTGGTGGACACGCCGCCCGCCGCGCACGCGCTCGACTTCGTCGACGCGCCGCGACACGTGCTCGAGCTATTGCAGCGGCGCCTGTTGCGCTGGGCGTTTCTGCCCTATCGCGCCGGCGCGGCCGCCTCCGCGCGCTGGCGCGGCCTGCGCCCGCTGCTCGGGCGACTAGAACAGGCGGTCGGCGTGACGGCCCTCGGCGACGTCGCCGACTTCCTCGCCGCCATGGCCCTGCTAGCGCGTCCGTTGCGCGCGCGCGCCGATGCCGTCTACAAGCTGCTGCGACGCGACCGCTGCGCGCGCCTGTTGGTCTGCGAGGCCAGCGAGCGCGGTCTACAACACGCGCAGCGCTTCACTGACGAGCTCGCACGCGCGCGTGCGGCGCCGACCCACGTGCTGCTCAACCGCGCCGCGCCAGCGCTGCAGCGCGCGCTGCTCGCCGCCGCAGACATCGGAGCCGAGCTCGCCGCGTTGCCCTCCGACGACGACGCGCTCGGCGACACGCTGCGCGCCGAAGGCCTCGACCCGCGCGTGCCGGCGCGCTGGCTCGCCGGCGTGTACCGCCACGAGCTCGCAACGGGCATTCGCGAGCTCGCCGCGACGCGCCGCCTCTCGGCCGCGGCGCCGCCCGCCGCCCAGCTCGCGCTCGTCACGCAGCTCGAGCAGGAGCCGTGCTCGCTGCCGCAGCTCGAGCGATTCGCGCACGCGATCACCGACGTGCCGCGCTAGCGACACCACACACAAACGACCCGCTGCGAAAGCAGTCTCCGGCATGCGGCTTGCTGTCTTTGAAAGCAGGCGGGCGCCGCGATCAGGAGGAGAAGACCGATGCCCGATCTGCCACCAACGTGCGAGTCGCCCGCCACGATGCGGGCCAGGCAGCTACGGCGTGGCGCCCGCCTCTTGCACACGCAGGTCGTCGCGAGCCGCGGCTTTTCACGGCGGGGGTCGTAGTGCTTCGCTGGGTCGCACCGCCCGATCTACGGCTGCGACGTCGTGGCCGACGGCCGCGCTACGACACGATCGTCGTGGGCAGCGGCATCGGTGGCTGCGTCACCGCGGCGCTGCTTTCGCGCGCCGGCCAACGCGTGCTGGTGCTCGAAAAGAACGAGGTTCCCGGCGGTATCCTCGCGGCCCACACGCGCGACGGGTTCAAGATCGACGCCGGCAGCCATCTCGTCGCGTGTGGAAAGCGCGGCGCGGTGGGACGTGCGCTGCGCGACGCCGGCGTAGCCAAGGCCGTCTCGTTCGTCACGCACGCCATTCCCGTGCGTTCGCGCGGCATGCTCGAGCTGACGGCACCACGCCGGCGCAGCGGGCTGCCGCGCTTCGGGCGCACCGCCGCCAACGCGCTCGGGCTGTCGATGCGCGAGCGCGCGCACCTCCTGCGCTTGCTCTTTCACCTGCTGACGTTGACGCCGCCCGAGCTGCGCCGGCTCGACCGCCAGTCGCTCGAGCGCTTCGTGCTGCGCTACACCGATCATCCGGGCGTGTACTTCCTGTTCAGCTTCCTGGCTTCGATCTTCTTCGTGCTGCCGCCCTGGCAGGTTTCCGCCGGCGAAGCCCTGCGCGCGCTGCGCCGCCAGTTGCGCAGCTATTCGCTCTCCTACGTGCGCGGCGGGATGGATCGCATCACCGCGGCGCTGCTCTCGCGCGTGCTCGCTGCTGACGGAGACATCGTCGTCGGCGCGCGCGTGACGAGCATCGAGCGCGAGCTTCGCGGCGGCCTGTTGCGTGTCAGCTGCGACGACGGCAGGGAGTACGACGCGCGGCAGGTGGCGGCCAACCTCGCGCCGATCGAAGCGCTCGAGCTGCTCGGCCCGCACCTGATCGTGCCGCCGAGCTTCGACAAGGCCGCGCGCGACGTGCGGCCCTCTGGCAACGCGCACCAGATCAAGCTCGCGCTGCGGCGCCCGCTCGTCGACGAAGGCTGCATCATCGGCGGCGTCTCGCTGTCGGGTCTGACGCTAGATGACCTGAGCCTGCCCTTGATGCGCGAGACGGTAGCCACCATCGCATCGGGGCGCGTCAGCGATCCGCTCGCGATCTACGCGCCCGTACCGACCAACTACGACGCCAGCCTCGCGCCCGCCGGGCAGCAGCTGATCACGGCCAGCGTCTACGCGCCGACGGACAGCGAGCCCATCGACGATCCCGCGCGCTGGGCCGACGCGATCCTCGCGGCCTTCGAGCAGATCGTGCCCGGCTTGCGCGACGAGCTGCTGTTCTACGAGCTCACGCCCGTGCCCGAGATCGGCGCATGGATGGGACGTCGCTCGCGCGCGGCGATCTCCAACGGACAGTGGCCAGGACAGGTCGGACGCGATCGCTTGCCGGTCGCCACGCCCGTGCGCGGGCTGTTTCTGTGCGGCGACGGCGCGGGCGGCAGCGGCATCGGGATCGAGATGGCCGCCTCGTCGGGCATGCAGGCCGCACGTGCGATGCTCGCCGCGCGTGGGATCTCGGCGCGGCGCAGTCTTCACCGGAGCCGCCAAGCATGAGCGCGGCGCTGGCAATGGACGGGCTGTTCGCCCTCG
Source organism: Myxococcales bacterium (assembly GCA_020431405.1). GTDB lineage: Bacteria > Myxococcota_A > Polyangia > JAGQIK01. Next base: position 31,463 of record JAGQIK010000096.1, on the reverse strand, counting down.
CGTGGATCGCGGCGGCAGGGCTCGCCGTCGCTGCCAGCGTCGCCTTCTACCGGCGCGGCGTCCCAGCCACCTACCTGCGCGACGCGCTGCATGTCGGCGCCGCCGCGTGGGTCGTCGGCTGGCCGCTGTGGCACACCGCGTGGGTGCCCGTGCTGCTCGGCTTCGGCGTGGCGGCGCTGTTCGTCGCGGCGCCGCGCTTGCACGGCGCGCGCCGCGTGCTCGCTGCGCTCTGCGGTCGCGGCGAGCGCTGGAGCGGCATCGCGCTCTACGCAGTCGCCTACGCGATCTTCACCGCCGCCGGCCTGCTTGGATCGCACCGCTTCGCGGCGGGCGCTGCGCTCTTGTCGCTTTCGCTAGGCGATGGTCTAGGCGGCTTCGTCGGTCGTCGCTTCGGGCGACTGCACTATCGCGCGCCCAACGCCAAGCAGAAGAGCGTCGAAGGCTCGCTGACGGTGGCGCTCGCCAGCGCGCTGGCGCTCGTCGCCGCGGCCGCGCTCTTCGGCGCGCCGATCACGCTGCGCCTCGTCGCCAGCGGCGCGCTGGTGGCGGCGCTGGCCGAAGGGCTCGCACCGCGATCCGCGGACAACTTCGTGGTTCCGGCGGCGCAGTGGATGTGGCTTCGCATCCTCGGCACCTGAGGCAGCGCCGAGGTCGTGTCGTGAGGGACCACGCGCGCGCAGCGTCCGTAAAGCGCGGGCCACGGCGTCGCAGCGTCTTCGCAAGCTGCCGTGTCCTCTCGCCGACGCGTCGGGTCAGGGTGACAGGTCGGGCGCCGGTGTCGAACGAGGCAACGTGAAGGCGTCGGGCATCGGCCCCTCGTCGGCGCAGTCACAGCCGTATTCGGGTGCGACGACGCCTGCTAGCAGCACGAGCGCCAGCGTCAGCAACAGCAATGCGAACGCCCAACGGCCCATACGGCGAGATGAAGCATGCCGTATGCCAGTGCCCGCTCGATAGTCCGCGAGCCTAGGAGGTTGTCGCGTAGCGCAGCGGCACGATCAGGCGCAGCGCGCGCGCCAGCACGTCGACGCGCAAGCGCCGCGCGCGTCCGAGCTCCTCGCCGTCAGCCTGCACCGCGGGGGGCTCGCTCCCGCTGCTGACGTGCAGCGACAGCTGCGAAAACGAGATCGGCCGTTCGTGATCGACGCCGATGCCGCGCAGCGCCTCGTCGTCGAGCAGCGAGCCGTCGAGATTGGAGAGCAGCTTCGAGGTCAGCTCGCGTCGCGACGTGATCGGCACCAGCTCGAGCATGCCGTCGTCCGGTTGGCTCTCGGGAGCCAACACCCACTGCCCGGCATAGACGCGCGTGTTCTTGATGATCACGTCGAGCAGACGATCCCAGCGATAGCGTTTGCCGTCGAGCTCGGCTTCGATGTCGAGCTTGGCGCTGTCATCGACATAGGTGTTGGCGAGCTCGGCGAGCGCCGCGCCGACGTAGGCAAGGTGTCCGCGATACAGCTTGCCCAGCGGCCCGAGCTCGGCGGCGTTGCGCTCGTCGCGATTGCGCGTGCGCAGGATCGCCGCGGAGAAGCCGACGCTCGCCGAGTCGAAGAACAGCCGCTCGAGCAGCACCTTGCCGGCGCGATCGATCAGCGACAGCTTGCCCGCGTCGAGCAGCGCGAGGTGTCCCGCGGCGATGACCGCCACGTTGCGCTCGAGGCCGTCCTCGCCGGCCTGCAGCCCGAAGGAGCGTCCCTGGTCGTTGGCCGTTCCGAGCGGCAGCATGCCCATCGTCACCTCGCCTGCGTGCTGCGAGGCGAGGATGCCGCGCGCGACCTCGGAGAACGTGCCGTCACCGCCGAGCGCGATGAGGCGCCGCGCGGCGTAGCGATCGCTGTCGATGGCGGCGCGCACGAAGTCGACCGTCTCGCCGCGCGGGCGCGTCGGCTCGAAGTCGTGCGCGATGCCCGCCTCGTCGAGCTCGACCCGCGCGCGCTCGATGAACTCGGCGGCGCGACCTGACTGCGCCGTCGGGTTGCCAAACAACACGGTCTTGATCGCCAAGGTCAAGGTTCGCTCAGTCCGCGACGTAGTACATGAACATACACCCAGGAGGAGCCCCCACATGAGCACACGCCTTCGACGGCGGGCGCTGGCGGTCGTCGTCTGCCTCGCCTGCGCCGCCTTCGCAATGATCGTCATGTCTTGCAACGGCTTGATCGGCGGGGGCGGCGGCCATGATCGCACGACCACCGCCGTCGCACCAGGCACCGTATCGATGGACGCCGGTGGCGATGACGGCAGCGGCAGCGGAACGAGCGCCGACGCCGGCGATGACGGCGACGCCGCTCGATGCTCCGACGCCACGTCCGACGTCTTCGGCGCGCTCGACTTTGGCTTCGGCGACCTCGGCGAGGTCTGCATCGAGCCGAGCCTCGGCGGCGTGTGCACCGAGGACAACCAGGTGGCGCTGGGCGAGTGCACCGTTTCGCAGTGCGCGTGCGCTGCGGCGGCGGCGGGCACGGGCACCGGCACGGGCACGGGCACGGGAGGCAGCGATGGTGGCGTCGATGATAGCGGCGGCCACACCTGCCAGAAGAAACCCATCGACGGGCCATTCAACTGTCCCGCTGACAAGATGGTCTACAACTGCGGGCCCAAAGGCTGCTGCACCAAGTGCCGCGGCGACCAGAGCGAAAACCCCGACCACTTCGACTGCGACGACTTCGCGCTCGTCTGCCAGCACTGGGGTCTCGCCAACGGCTACAACGTCTGTCAGCTCAGCTTCCAGGGCACCGATCTCGACCCCAAACAAAAGACCTGCGAGAAGTGCAAGAAGAAGTACGGCGGCGGCGCCACCTGGGGGCACGTGATCAACATCGCCGAGTTCACCGCGGGCAACTGCGCCAACGCCGAAGGCGACGTCAGCAACGGTTGCTTCTGCATGGTCGAACCGCAGAGCAACAGCCAAAAGTGCTGCTGGCCCAACACGGGCAGCATCACCGACAACCCGCCGCAGGCTTGCTGGGACAAGCTATGCACCGCATGGAAGAGCAAGGACTGTAAGAAGACCAAGCTCTGGTGCACGGCGACGCACTCGCCCGGCGCCGGCGAGAAGCCGTTCTACGTGCACGAGGCGGTATGCCGCGCGCTCGGCAAGTGTGGTTACGAGTGGAAGAAGCTCGACGGCTGCAAGGCCTGTCAGGCCGAAAACCCCGACAACGAGTGCAAGGCCAAGGCAACCAACGCCGAGTGTACGGCCTGCTGCATCAGCAAGCACGGCAGCGGCACCGACGGATGGCGCACCTGCGTGCGCTACGCCGGCTGTTCCAGCAAACCCTAGCGCGATGACAGCGCGTAGGCGCTGACGGCTGTGGGCTGTTTCTTCAGCGACGCCGAAACGAGCAGCCAGCGCGACGACTGCGCGAAAACGATCTCGCTCAGCCGTCGCGCGCCCGTGTCGGGGATGGCGGTGTTGTGCTTGGCGAACGTCGCTCGCGGCTCGAGGGTCGCAGCGTCGAACAGCCGCACGGCGCCGTCATCTCCTGCCACGGCGAGGTGCCGTGCATCGGCAGAGAACGCCACGCAGGTAATCTCCGGCTTGCGCGTGCGCTCTGGCGCCACATCGAGCACATCGAGCGCGTCGAGCGGCGCGTGCTGCTCGAGCTTCTTCGCGTCGTAGAAGCGCAGCGCGCCGTCACCGTGCGCCACCGCGAGCCGCTGCCCATCGGCGCTGAAGGCGACCGCCTTCGGATCCTGCGGACCCTTGACGCTCGCCACGTGCTCGCCTCCGTCGACGCGATAGACGTGCACCTCGATGCCGTTAACGGCGACGAGGGTGCCGTCAGGCGTGAAGGCGATGTCGTTTCGATTGGCATAGCCATCGAGCTGGCCGATGACCTCGAGCTGCGGATACGAAAGCAGCCACGTGTCGGTGCCAGCGCGCAGCACGGCGCGCTCGCCGCCGGGTGCGACGCGCAGGGCGCGAGCACCGGGCTTGGGCGAAGCCATACGCGTCAGCGCGCCGCTGCGAACCGCGATGCGTGCGAGCGCGTCGTTGTAGTCGACGGCCATCACGTGCTCGCCATCCGGATCGAAACGCACCTGCACGTGGCGCGCATAGCGCGAGCGGTCAGGCGTCGGGCGCAGCGCGTGCTGCCACATCAGCGTTCCGTCGGCATGCCAGCAACAGATGCGCGAGCCTCCGTGCTCGCCAGCGACGACGAAGGCGCCGTCGCGGCTCACGTCCACGTGTTGGATCGCATCCCAGCTCGCGATCTCGAGCGCGCGACGCTCGCCCGCGGGCAGCGCGGCAGCCTGGGCGCCAGCGCGAGCCGGTGGCGCATCATCAGCCTTCGCCAGCGGCTCGCCCGCGCGCACGGCGCGCCCCGCGGGCACCACGCGAAAGCGGCCAGCGATCGCGCCCCACTCGCCCTTGATCTCGAACGCCTCGGCCCACACGTCATAGCGCCCCGGATGTAGCGCGACCAGCAGGCCAGCGCCGTGCTGCTTGGCGCCGCCGGCAGCCGAGACCGCGGCGACCTCGCCCGACGAGAAGCTAACGTCCTCGCGCTCGAGCGTCGGCACCAGCGCCAACACGCCGCTGCGCAGCTGCACGCAGCCAAGCCGCTGGATCGCGCTCGACGTCGGGTGCTCGACGACCGTGCGCAGGAAGTCGCGCTCGATGTCGTCATCCCAATCGTCACTGTAGTGCTCGACCATCACGAGCACGTCGCCCGCGCGAAACACATCGGACGTGCCGCACCCGCCGACCTCGATCGACACGTCACCTGCCGGCTTGGCGCAATCGAGCGCGTCGAGCGCGACGACCTCGAGGAAGTTGCTGTAGGCGTTGCTCACGCGTCCGAGGCGCTGAAGTCGTGTCACGCTGGTCTCCGCAAAGAGAAGCGCAGCGGAAAGCCCGCGGCGCGCGCCCGGTCGGTGGCCTCCCCGAGCTTGCGCTCGGCCTCCTCGGCGTCGTAGCAGCCGACGGCCGCCGGCGGGCCGTTGTGCACCGCCATCATCTTGTCGATCGCCGCCTGTTGCGCGTAGCCGAAGACCTCGCAGAGCACGTTGACCACCAGCTCCATCGGCGTGAAGTCATCGTTGTGCAGCAACACCTCGGCGCGCTCGCCGGCCTCTAGCATCAGCGGCGGCGCCTCGTCCTCGTCCGCGCCGTGGGCGATCGCCGCGAGCAACACCGGCCGCGAAAGCCTCGCGTCCTCCACCTCCGACAAGAACTCGGGATAGATGCGCGACAGCCGATTCGCCAGCTGCGTGAGACGCACCTCCCCACGCTGCGACGCGCGCGCCTCGGCCAACGCCTCGAGCACAACCTGCCGCGACTCGGGCGACCACAACCAAGCGCCCTTGGACTCGCTGTCGGCCGTAGCGCTGTCGTCGAGCGCCTCGAGCCGGCGCTGAAAATGCGCGTCCACCGCCGCCATGTCGACGCCTTCGCGTGCGAGCGCCGCCGAGATCTCCTCGTTCTGCAGCAGCGCGTGCATCAGGTGCAACGGCTCGACGCGGGCGTGGCGCCGCACGCGCGCCTCGTGCTCGGCGAGATGAAACACGACCTGCAGGTCAGCGTCGACCTCGAGCGTTGTTTCGCCGCGGCGCGGGCGCATGCGCCACAGCAGAGCCGCCGCCAGCGCCGCGCCGATCAGAAAGACTGCCTCGCCCACGCCTCGTTCATACGACGCCCACCGGCCGAACTCAACGCGCGTAGAAACACGCGCTCGCGTCGTGATCCTTTCCTGTCACATAGCTGTCACAACCCCTCGGAGACACATGGAAAATTGAGTGACCAGTTATGTGACAAGACCTCCGTAAGCCCCCAGATCCACGCGCCGGCGTTTCGGCTCTGTCCTTGCACAGCAGCCGCATCGACGAGGACCTGGCGCCATGACCGAGCACTCCATCCCTTCAATTTCCGTCATCCGGCCCCAGGCAGCGCCCGCCGCCGCCGCGCAGCGCAAACCCAGCGGCTGGCTCGAGGTCATTCGCGGCGAGCTCGGCTTCGCGCTGGTGCTGGGCGCGGCCTTTCTCGTCGCCGCGCTCGGCTACGGCACGCCCACCATCGCCGCGTGGCTCGGCTTCGCCTTCGCGGGCTACTCGGTGGTGGCCAACGACAGCATCCAGACCATCGGCACGTTTCTCAGCGCCAACATGCGCATGCCCTGGTGGGCGCTGTGGCTTTTCGTGGCCGGCATCTTCCTCGTCACCACCCTCTACGGCTGGCTCACCTACGGCGGTGACGTCTCCTACGGGCGACTGATGGCCAAGGGGTTCGCCACGGCACCCACCTCGTTCAGCTACCTGCAGATCACGGCGCCGCTGTTTCTGCTCGTGCTGACGCGGCTGCGCATGCCCGTCTCGACCACCTTCCTGATCCTGTCCTGCTTTGCCAGCACCAGCGGCAGCGTGTGGGGCGTGCTGATCAAGAGCGTCAGCGGCTACGGCGTCGCGTTCGCCGTGGCGATCGTGATGTGGCTCGCGCTCGCGCCGCTGACGCGCCGCCTGATGGCGCGCGGCGAGGCGCACCCTGCTTGGCGCGTCGGCCAATGGGCCACGTCGGGCATTCTGTGGGCCGTCTGGTTGATGCAAGACGCAGCTAACGTCGCCGTCTTCCTGCCGCGCTCGCTGTCGATCTGGGAGCTCGTGCTCTACGGCTCGCTGCTCTCCGCTGGCCTGGTGCTGCTCATCAAGCGTCGCGGCGGTCGCATCCAAGGCGTCATCACCGAAAAGAGCGACGTGCTCGACACGCGCCCGGCGACCTTCGTCAACCTCGTCTACGCGGCCATCCTCTACGTCTTCAAAGTCGTGAGCCGAATGCCGATGAGCACGACATGGGTCTTCATCGGACTGCTCGGCGGCCGCGAGATCGTCATCAACGCCGCGCTGCCCGCGCACCAGCGGCGCTCGCGCGGCGAGCTTCTCTGGATCATCACCAAGGACGTGATCCTCGCGGGCATCGGCCTGTTGGTCTCGCTCGCGCTGGCCGTGGTGATCAACCCGGTCGTGCGCACCGCCCTCTTCGGAAGCTAGACGCTCGCCGCCTAGCTCGCCGGCTCGCGAAACAGCCGCTCGTAGTTATCCGCGAACACCTGCGCGGCCGAGGGCGCCGGCTCGCTCCAGACCTCCGCCGCGAACGCCACCGTCTCTGCCACCGTCGCCGGCTCGTTGCGCGGCCAGCGCTCGCGATCGGGGCTCAGATAGGGCGCGTCGGTCTCGAGCAGCAAGCGCTCGCGAGGGATCTTGCGCACCAACGCGCCATACTGGTCGGCGCGCCGCGCGTTGCTCGGCACCGAGAGGTAGTAGCCAGCCTCGGCGATGCGCTGCGCGAGCTTGAGCTTGCTCGAGTAGGCGTGAAAGAGCACCCGCTCGGCGCCCAGCTCTCGGCACAGCTCGAAACAGCGCAGCTCGCGCTTGCGGCTGTGGATGATCAGCGGGCGGTCCGCGGCCAACGCCAGCTCGACCATCGCGCAAAAACGCTGCTCCTGCAGCGGCCAGAACTCCGACGGCACCCACTTGCCGTCGAGCCCCACCTCACCAATGGCGATGGCCTCGCCGGCGTGCTCGCGCACCCACGCGATGGTCTCCTCGGCGCGGATCTCGCCGGGGTCGCGAGGGTAGTCAACGCCGGCGGCGGTCATCTCCTCGAGCACGGCGTCGACTGGATAGAGCCCGTAAGCGGGGCGCACGATATCGGGGCGCCGCCGCGACAGCGCCTGCACCGCCAGGTTGTCGGAGTAGTTGAGCCCGTTGGCGATCACGCGCGTGACCCCGGCATCGCGGGCGCGGTCGAGCACGGCGTCGACATCGTCGCGCAGCCGCGGGTGGGTCAGGTGCGCGTGAGCGTCGTGAAGTGGCGTGACGGGTGGCATGTCTCCCTACCTAACGCATGGGATCTACGCGCGAAACCTCGACTACGGGGGGTGCAGCGAAGGTCCGATGCGCTAGAATTTCCTATGAGGTACCGCGCATGCAGCGCAACGACTTAGTAGACCTGGAAGCACTCTGGGACAAGGAATGGGAAGGCGGAATCGTGTTCCGCGGCGCCATTCCCGGGTCGATCGCGTCGACCTGGCCGCTCAAGCGCGGCGACCACATCATCGCGATGGATGGGCGCCCGATCCGCACCCTCAGAGACTGCGTCGCTGTTCTCGAGGTCGCCGGCGAGGAGATGACCTTCGTCGTGCTGCGGGGCAAGCAGCAGCTGCTGACCTACACCGTGTCGCGCGAGAAGAAGGCCGAGGTGATCGACCTCGAGCCCGACGCGTCATCGGACTAGCGACACGCGCGCTTCCCGTCTGGCTCAGCGCTGCAGCCGCGGCCGCGTTGACCTGCGGCACGCTCGGAGCCTGCCAAGCGCCCACGACGCCCGCCCGCGGCGCGCGCACCGCCCTGGCGGGCAGCCAGCTAGCGCCCGAGGCGCAGCACGTACGCTTGTGGTTCGGCGGTGACGTGCACGTCGGCGCCGGCCGCGCAGCGCCGCTGCTGACCCACGCGCTGCCGCTGCTCGCGCGCGCGCGCGGCGTGATCAACCTCGAAGGCCCCATCGCCTCGCAGCCCACTCGCCAACGCGCCGATCGGCGCTGGCTGCTGTTCAACGCCCCGTCCGTCGCCGCGCAGCTGGCGCGAGCCGGCGTCGCCGTGGCCACGCTGGCCAACAACCACGCCGGCGACGATGGCCCCAGCGGTCGCGCGCGCACGCGAAGCGTGCTCGCGGCGGCTGACCTGCGCACCGCGGACGACGCGCAGCCGGCCAGGCTCGCCGGCGCGATCGTCGCCGCCGTCGATCTCTCGCGCGGCCTGCCCGCCGATCTGGCGGCGTCGCTGCAGCGCGCGCGCGGCAGCCGCGACAGCGCGCTCTTCGCCGTGGCCTTTCACGTGGCGCATCCGCCGAGCTACCTGCCGAGCCCTCGCCTCGCGCGCGCTGTCGACATCGCCATCGCCGCCGGCGCGCGCGTGGTCGTCGCGCACGGCACCCACGAGCTAGCCCGTATCGAACGCCGCGGCGACGCGGTCATCGCCTGGGGGCTCGGCAATCTGGTGTTCGCGTGCCGCTGCTCGCGCGCGCGCGAAGGGTTGCTGCTCTACGTCGCACGGCGTGGCAAGCACCTCGCCGCCGCGGTGGCCCCCATCGATGTGGGCCGCGAGCCCGGTCAGCCGGCGCGCCCCTCGCGCGACGCCGCCGGCGTATTCGAGCTCTTGCGCGCGCTCGAAAGCTCGCCCTTCGACGTCAAGGGCGGCGTGGCGTGGATTCGTTGAGGCCGAGGTCGCACGTTCGGATGTCGCGTCCACACGGGACGCCGGCGGCGCCCTATCAGGCGTCGGCGAACCAGCCGTAGCCGCGATCCTTGAGCGGCCCGCCGAGCTTCTTTTCGAGGCTGCTGATGATGCGGATGTTGCGCCAGTCGACACGCCGTAGGCGCTTGCCGGCGACGAACTTGTCCACCGGCTTGTACCACTTGGCTACCTTGAAGTAGGCGCGCAGCGCCGGGTTCTTGAAGCGTCGGCCGCGCCGCGCGTAGACCATGTTGCGCAGCACGCGCAGGTCGCGCAGCGAAAGATCGGACAGCAGCGCCAGTGTCAGTTGCGAATCGAGCAGCGAGGGGTTCTCCAGCGGGTTGGCGCTCGCTGCGCCGACGCCGGCCCATCTGCCGAGCCGGATCGACAGCAGGCGCACCTCGATGATCTCGGGCACGGTGAGCTTGCCCGCGCGCGCTTTGGCAGCCAACGCCTTCTGATGGCGCCGAAGCTCGGCGTCGGGCAGCTTCGCCTCGTAGGCGACGATGCGTTTCGAGTTGTCCCAGTCGACCTTGCTCAACCTCTTGTAGCTGGGCTTCTTCTTCGGCGCATACCAGCGCGTCTTGCTGAAGTAGTGGTGCAGCCATTTCTTGCGGAAGCGCTTGCCCACGCGCGCGAAGATCCAGTTGCGCATCAGGTTGAGCTCGCGCAACGTGCGGCCGGCGAGATCGGCTCGCGTGATGGCGCGCTTGTAGTAGAACGGTCTAGCCTTGGCGCTCGCGCCGGCCGCGGGCAGCAACAAGGCGACGCAGAGCGCGCTACTCAGGATGTGTTTCATGGGCTACATACTACCCCGCATGAGCGACGCACCACAGCTAGCCCGCCGGCTCGCCAGACTCCTGCTGCTCCTCGTCGCGCTCGCCGCGTGCGGCTGCAGCAAGAAGACCGCCCGCGACTGCAACGCGAGCGCCTCGGCGCGCGCCAGCATCGAAGGCTGTGCCGCCTGCTGCAAAAAGCGCGGCCAGACCTTTCGCTCCTACGTCGATCCCAAGTCGGCCGTGTTCACTGGCAACGCGCGCGCCGGCAAAGACGCGCTCGTGATCTGCAGCTGTAGCCCGGCCGCCTCGAAGTAGCCGCGCCGCGTTTGTGGCAAGCCCGATGTGAAGTGTTTCACACCGGCCGCAAAGGCCGGATGTACTCCCGGGGTGCTTCGTAAATGGAGTGTGTGGTCGCCGCCGCCACCACCACCCAACAACGCGATGCATCAGGAGACACTGTCATGGAGTTCGCAGCGAGCACGACCATCTCGGCCCACCCCGACAAAGTCTGGGAGGTCCTCACCGATACCGAGCGCTACCCCGAGTGGGACCCCTACTGCGAGAAGATCGAGGGGCAGGTCGCGCTGGGGAACAAGATCAAAGCCTTCTCGCGGCTGGCGCCTGGCCGCGGCTTCAAAGTCAAAGTGGTCGAGCTCGACTCCGCGCGCCGCATGACCTGGCGCGGCGGGGCACCGCTGGGGCTCTTTCGCGGCGTGCGCACCTTCACGCTCGAGCACACGGCTGACGGCACCACCGCGTTCACACTGCGCGAAGTGTTCAGCGGGCCGATGCTCAAGCTCGTCGCCAAGTCGCTGCCCGACATGAGCGAGGCATTCGAAGCCTTCGCCGCCGGACTCAAGCAGCGCTGCGAGGGTGCAGCCTAGCCGCAGCCTAGCGCGCCCTAGCGCTCGCCGTCGTCGCGTGCCGGGCGCGACTCGCCGAAGAGCGCTTCGATGTCGTCACCCAACCGATAGGACAGCGACATACGCCCTGGGTCGCCGTAGCGCACGAGCGCGTCGACGTCGAGCACGATGTAGGCGCCGTCCTCGCGCGCGAGGATCCCTTCCTTCTGCCAGGCCGCCATGTCAGCGGCCACCGAGCGTCGAGTGACGCCGATCGCCGCCGCCATCGCCTCCTGCGTCAGGTCGATACGCCAGCGCTGCTCGCGCTCGGGATTGGCGTGCGCGCCGTAGTCGAGCAGGTAATTCGCCAGCCGGATCGTCGAGGGATCGAACGCCAGCGACCGCTCGTGATACGAGGCGATGGCGAGACGCACGCCAACATCGATGACCATGCGAACCGCGCACTCTGGCTCACGGCGCAGAAACTCGAGCATCGCGCGTGGCGGCATACACAGGATCGACGCCTGCTCCACCGCCGCGGCGCTGACGAGCCACGGGATGCGCGCGAAGGCTTCCGCTTCGCCGAAGAAGCATGGGCCGCGAAACAGCTTGACCACGATCTGCTTGGCCCGCGGCGCACCGTGGAAGACTCGCACCGAGCCGCTGTCGAGCGCGTAGACCAGCTCGGCGGGCTCACCCTCGCGCAGGATGATCTCTTCGGCCGCGAACGTGCGCGCTGTCGACGCCTCGCACAGCGCCGCCACGGACGCCGACGACGCGTGCCTGAAGATCGGGTTGCGCGCGATGATCGCCGCCGCGCTCGTCATCACATCGCCTCCGCCCGCCGCGCGTGTGTGAAGTGTTTCTCACCTGCGGCCGCACGCCGCGCCGCGCTCGTAAGTAGCAACCACTGACGCGGCCCGCACGACGCGGCACCGCCAAACCCAAGACCCTACTTCAAACAGACACGAAAGGAATCCACCATGACCATCACCAACGGACGTCCGAGCGACCACGCCAGCGTCACGCCGCACCTCATCGTCGACAACGCCGCCGAGGCGATCGACTTCTATCGCCGCGCCTTCGGTGCCGAGGAGATCGGCCGGCTCGCCTGTCCGCAGACCGGCAAGGTGATGCACGCCGACGTGCGCGTGGGCGACTCGCGCCTGTGGCTCGCCGACGCCGACGACCGCTTCGGCACGCGCTCGCCGCGCCAGATCGGCGGCACCGCGACGTCGCTGCACCTCTTCGTGCCCGACGTCGACAAGGCGATCGAAAACGCCGTCGCCGAAGGCGCGACGCTGCTGATGCCCGCCAGCGACCAATTCTGGGGCGCCCGCTTCGGTCAGGTCGAAGACCCCTACGGCCACCGCTGGTCGCTCGCGACGCAGACGGCCGAGCCGACCATCGAGCAGATGCAGGCGTCGATGGCGCAGATGGGAGCGTAGCGTGTGGTGGCCGACCGCCGGCGGCCACTGCAGCTGTCGTGTGGTGCCTGCACGCCACACCCCGCCTCCGGCGAGCCACTACTTTCAGGGCCTTGGAGGCCTTCGTGCTGGAACGGCTGTTGCTCTTACGACCTCGGAGATGAGGTGGCTTTCGGCAGCGCTGTTGCTCGCGACCTTCGTCGGCGGCGCCAGCGTTGCCGGCGCGCGCCCCTCGCGCGTCGCGCGCCGGGTCGAGATGCGCGGTCTGCGCGGCTTCGTTCACGGCTTTCGCCCAGCGTTCGCTCCGCGCAGCGTCGACCATGCGCCGCGCCGCGCGCGCCTGTCGCTGCGCGACCGTCTGCCCGTCTCCACCTTCATGAGCTTGCTGCTGCGCATCGATCTCCCTGCGGTGGGACCGCGCGGCGAGATCGCACCGCTGATCAAGGCGCTCGGCCTCCCGAGCAATGGCCGCCTCGCGCGCGAGCTGCGCGCCATCAGCGAGCGCATGCACACCATCGGCGGCGGCCGCATCGTCTTTTCCGACGACCACCCAAACGCCGTCAGGCTCGAGGGCGGCTTCGGCTTCATCGCCGGCCGCGAGCAGCAACAGCACGTCGTCACCATGCTGCTCGCGCGTGGCGTCGCGCGCCAAGAGATCGCGCGCTACGCGCTGGCCGAGCTCTTCGCCAGCACCGCCAACACCCGCGGCGAGATCGACGCGACGCAGCTTCGCGGCCGGCGCAGCGAGATCGAGACGCTGATCACGGCGCTCGATCGCATGCCGCGACGAGCCCGCATCAAACAGCAGGTCGACGCCCCCTTCGGCGTCCCGCACGTGATGACACATCTTGCCAGCGGCGTACGCGGCGCCGTCGTCGCCGAGCAGCGCCGCCTGCGCGAAAAACCGATGGCCCTCGTCAAGCTGGTCGACAAGATCCGCCCCAACAAGCGCGACCCCTACGACACGCACATCTTCTTTCGGCAGCACATGATGCGCTCCAACGCCACGCTGGCGCACGTGCTCGGCCCACGCACCACGCGCGTGGGCAAGAACTACTCCGTGTCGGAGGCCGTGGTCGCCGAGCAGACCGCCTCGGTTCCGTGGCTCAGCACCTCGAGCTTGATGGGCAACGTGGTCGCCGATCGCGACAACGTGCTCAGCGCGCTTCACGTGCGCGGCAGCTCGCCCAACCTCTACCACGAGCTGCTCGACGAGCTGCGCTCCGTCGGCGTCGACGGCGGCAAGCACTTTCAGGTCATCGACGAGGGCGCCGACGCGCTGCTCTATCTCAACGCCCTCGTCAAGGACCGCCACCGCGCCGAGCACAAGACCTTCAAGCCGATCTCGCGCCCGCTGGCCAAGGGCGTGCCGTGGTACGGCTTCGGCAGCTTCGCGCAGGTTCGACACCATGTCTCCGGCGTCGAAGGCACGCGCGACGGCGCGCGCAAGCTCGCACGCGCCAAGCTCGCCTTCGGCGTGGTCAACCTCGCGGAAGCGCCGCTCAAGACGCACATCGTCGGCGCGCTTATCGGATGGTCGGTGGTCGAAGACCTACAGCGCACGATCTCCGATCTCACACGCCAGGGACATCGCCGCCCGCGCACGATCCTCGTCGGCGGCTACGGCTCCACCGGCCGCACCGTCACCACGTTGCTGCGCGCGCTCGGCTACCGCGTGATCGTCAAGGAGCCGCGCGGCGCGGACGGCAAGCTGAGCGCCAACGGCGAGCGGGCCGTGCGCGAGCTCGGACGTCACAACGTGATCAGCGAGGTGCCCGAGCGCTTCGACGCCCAGCTCGTCGTCGGCTGCGTCGGCATTCCGTGGCTGTCGCCGCGCGAGATCGCCCGGCTGCCCTCCGGCGCTTGGCTCGCGTCGGCGTCGAGCTCCAACAAGGAGTTCAGCCTGCGCGCGCGCGATGGCTTTAGCACGCCGAGCTACGAAGCGCTGGCCAAGCAGGCCCAGACCGTCACCTTCGCCGGAAAGAAAACGCTTCTCGGCGTCTCCGGAAGCCCAACACACTGGCATCAGCCACTAAAACGCGGAAATCAAGAGCTGCTAGTGCTCAACGGCGGCTATCCGGTAAACCTGACGGGTGGCCCCGACACCATCGCCCCGCTCTACGCGCAGCTGATCCGCTCGATGATGCTGCTCGCCAGCCGCCAAGCGCGCGACCTGCCGCGCGGCACCAAAGGCCTCGTCGCGCTCGAGCGCGATGGGCAGCGCCAGCTCGCCCAGCGCTTCATGGCGATCGTGCGCAAGCTGCGCCCGCCACCGCCCGCGCCCGTGCGCGCGCTGCTCGAAGCGGCCTACAAACAGACCCTCGCCGACCTCGCGCGCTAGCGCCCGCGCACTGACCCATGTCGACGCGAGCCCCTCAGCCGAGCGATCCACCGCGCCTCACCGTTTCGCTCGGCAGCGGCCACGCCGCCTACACCGACGAAGGCCGCGGCCCCGTCATCGTCGCCGTCCACGGCCTGCCCGGCAGCGCGCGCGACTTTCGCCACCTCGCGCCGCACCTCGCACGCTGCGCGCGCGTGATCCGCATCGACTTGCCCGGCTTCGGCGAGACGCCGGCGGCGACCGAGCCCGATCCATCGCCCGAAGGCCGCGCCCGTTTCGTGCTCTCCACCATCGATGCCCTCGACCTCGAGCCCCCGACGCTGCTCGGCCACTCCATGGGCGGCGTCGTCGCCTGCGCGGCCGCCGTCGCAGCGCCACCCGGCCGCCTCGCGCGCCTCGCCCTGCTCTCCTCGCCCGGCTTGAGGCCGCACACCATGCTGCGCCGCCTGCCCTTTCGCACCATGAACACACTGCTCTCGCTGCCGCTGCTCGGACCGGCGCTGACGCCCGCGCTGCGCGCGCTCTTTCGCAGCAGCGGCTTTCGCGGCTACCCCGACGGCGAGCTGCTTCGCACCATCACCTGCGTCACGCATACCTCCATCGCGCGCCACGCCGACAACGTGCGCCGCGTGGCGCTGCCAACCCTCGTCGCGTGGTGCGAGGACGATCCGCTGATCGAGCGCGACATCGCGCACGAGCTCGCCGCCGCGCTGCCCGACGGTCCGCGGCTGCGCTTCAGCAAAGGCGGCCACAACCCGCAGAAGAGCCAAGCGGTGTCCATCGCCGAGACGCTCTGCGGCTGGCTCGCGACTTCCTCGTAGTCGTTCTAGCCGTCGCGACCGTCCCGAGCCCGTGGCCGCGGGCCTGCGGCAGGCGCCAAACCCCCGCCCCAGCGGATCGACTGTGATACCCTGAATAGGGCGACGGATAGGCTGAATGCGAAGATTTTGCGCGCTGGCATTGCTGGTCGGGGTCGTCGTGCTGTCGGCGTGCAGCTCGGGCACGACTACACCCTCCGACGCTCGGCGCGACGCCGACGGCGCGGCGCCGCCGCCTACCGACGCGCAGGCCGACCTCGCGGCGGACCAGCGCGTCGCCGACATGCGGCCCGATCTGCCGCTGCCGGATCCCAAGCGCGCCAACGAGATCGTCTCGGGCGCCGGCCGCTCGACGAGCGCCAGCTACGAGCTGCAGTCGCAGGTCGGCATGCCGCTGGGCCCCGGTCTGCAATCAGGCGCCACCAACGCGCTGCGCTGGAACGCCGCGGTGATCCCGTGGTGAGCAACGGAGAGGCTATGTTCTCGAGTCGTCTCGTACGCCGAACCCTGTCGACGCTCAGCGCGCTCCTACTGCTCGCGTTCGCCACGCGAGCGCTGGCCGTGCCCACGCAGGTCGCCTATGTCGGCCGCCTCGTACAAAACGGACAGCCCGTCGTCGGCACCATCGCGGTGACCTTTGCCATCTTCGACCAAGCCAGCGGCGGCACGCAGCTGTGGACCGAAAGCTGGCCTGGGGTCACGGCGGTCGGCGGTGTCTTCGCTGTCAACCTCGGCGCCAACACGCCCATCGGCCAGTCCGTCTTCGATGGCTCCACGCGCTGGCTCGAGATCACCGTCGGCAACGAGACGCTCACACCGCGCGTCGCGTTCCACTCGGTGCCCTACGCCCTCGTCGCCAACAACGCTACCGGCGACATCACGCCACGCTCGGTCAGCGTCGCCGGCAAAACCGTCATCGACGCTAGCGGCAAGTGGGTCGGCGATCCTACCGGGCTCAGCGGTCCACAAGGCCCAGCCGGCCCGCAAGGCCCGGCAGGTCCCACGGGCCCAGCCGGTTCCGCCGGACCGACCGGCCCCGCTGGTTCCGCCGGCCCCGCGGGCCCTGCAGGGCCAGCCGGACAGACCGGCCCAGCGGGATCACAAGGACCGCAGGGACCACAGGGGCCCACCGGACCGACCGGACCACCCGGCATCCTCGACGCGCGCGAGCTGTCCATGAGCAGCTACGCCATCGCCGACGCCACCACCGCCACGACGATCTATCCCGAGACGACGCAGATCGCCGTCAACGCCGGTGATCGCATCAGCTTCAGCGTGAGCGCGGTCGTGCACCGCAACGGCAGCGGCACCGGGTCGATGTACATCTACTACCGTGGCTGCTATCGCCTCGGCACCACCGGCGCGCTGCAGCTCGGCTACAACACGCTGTTCTACTTCGTTAGCGACGACTCGACTCAGCGATCGTCGATCACCGCGCACATGGTGACGCCGGCGCTCGCCGCGGGCAGCTACGAGGTTGGCCTCTGCGTGCAGAAGCCAGTAAGCACCTACAGCATCTACCTGCGCTACGTCCACGGCCAGGCGATCCGCTTCCGCTAGCCAAACACCTCGGACGCGACTCAGGCCGCCTGCGCTTCGCCCTCCTCGTCACCGCGCTTGTCGGGCGTCGCCGCTGGCGACTGCAGCTCCAGACAGCGCCGCAGCAACGCCTCGCGCACCTCCCCGTTGTCCGTCAGGTAGCGGCACGCCGCCGAGCGCCCCTGGCCGAGCCTCGTCTCGCCGATCGAAAACCACGAGCCGCTGCGCTTGACGAGCCCCAGGTCGAGCGCGAGGTCGAGGATCTCCGCCTCGACGTGCACGCCGTGGCCATACAGGATCTCGAACTCGGCCTGTCGAAACGGCGGCGCGAGCTTGTTCTTGACGATCTTCGCGCGCGTCTTGTTGCCGATGAGCTGCTCGCCCTCCTTCACCGGCCCGATGCGACGGATGTCGATGCGCACGCTGGCGTAGAACTTGAGCGCGTTGCCACCGGTGGTGGTGACGTTGCTGCCGTAGGTGACGCCGATCTTTTGCCGCGTCTGGTTGATGAAGAACAGCATGGTGCCCGTGCGATGGGCGGTGCCGGCGAGCTTGCGCATGGCCTGGCTCATCAGCCGTGCCTGCAGACCGACGTGAGTGCTGCCCATCTCTCCCTCGAGCTCGGCGCGCGGCACCAGCGCCGCCACCGAGTCGACCACCACCAGGCTCACCGCCCCCGAGCGCGTGAGGTGATCGGCGATCTCGAGCGCCTGCTCGCCGAAGTCGGGCTGACTGACGAGCAAGGCCTCGAGGTCGACACCCAGCGCGCGCGCGTACGTCACGTCGAGCGCGTGCTCTGCATCGATGAACGCGCACGTGCCGCCGCGCCGCTGCATCTGCGCGATGGCCTGCAGCGCGATGGTCGTCTTACCCGAGCTCTCCGGGCCGAAGATCTCGATCAGCCGCCCGCGCGGCAGGCCGCCGACACCCAGCGCGCGGTCGATCATCACCGAGCCGGACGAGACGACGTCGACGGCGGGCATCTTGGCGCCTTCGCCGAGCGACATGATCGCCCCCTTGCCGAACTGTTTTTCGATCGCTCCAAGGCACTGCTTGAGCGCCTTGAGACGTTCACTGAGCTTGCTCATCTTCGCGCCTCCTTGATGGAGACGGAGAGAGCACGTCGCGCGCCAGATCAACGCAGACCAGATCCCGCGCCGTTGCGCACGCGATCTCGTCCGCGCGGCGTCCGGCGTGCGGATAACGGTCCGGCGCCGTCCGGATGACGGCCGCGCGCGAGCGCGATCAGCGCGGCGCGACGCTCATCGTCAGCCCGCCGCGCGGACGCAGCGTGACGCTCGGCTCGAGCTCGACGAGCTGCCCGCGCAGCGCCGAAAAGCGCAGCCGCCGCAGCAGCACCGCGAGCACCAGCGTCGCCTCGAGCTGTGCGAAGTGATCGCCGATGCACTTGCGCTGCCCTGCGCCAAACGGCATGAACGCCAGCTTCGGTCGCGCCTTGGCCTGCTCTTCGTCGTCGAAGCGCTCGGGCCGAAACACGTCGGGGTCACGCCAGTAGCGCGGCGAGCGATGCAGCGCGTAGGGCGAGATATAGACGTAGGCGCCCTTGCTGATCGGGTACTCGCCGAGCCGGTCCGCACCCTCGGCCGTGCGCACCGTGGTCCACGCCGGCGGATACAGCCGCATCGACTCGAACAGCACCGAGCGCGTGCGCCGAAGCTGCATCACGTCGGCGGCCGTCGGGGCGCGCCCGCCGATCACCGTGTCGATCTCGTGCTCCACCTCGGCAGCCACATCGGGATGCTTGCCGAGCATCATCAGCGTGAACGCCAGCGCGTTGGCCGTCGTCTCGTGCCCGGCAAGCATCATCGTCACGACCTCGTCGCGAAGCTGCCGATCGCTCATCGCCTCGCCGCTCTCCGGATCGCGCGCCTCCATCAGCAGCCCCAGAAGGTCTGCCTTGTGCTCGCCGCCGCGCTCGAGCTCGCGCCGGCGCTGCTCGATGATGCGGCAGACGATCTGATCGATGCTGCGCACCGCCAGATGAAAGCGCAGGTTGCCCGGCGTCGGCAGCAGCTCCGGATACGGCAGCGGCGCCGTGACCAGCCGCGGAAAGTGCGCCAGCGCGGTGGTCAGCGACTCGGCCACGCGCGCGCCGTCGTCGCCGATGTCCACCGAGAACAACGTCTCCGCCGCGATGCGCAGCGTCAGCGCGTTGAGCTCGCGCGTGATGTCATCGACATGCGCGCCACGCGCCGCGAAGCGCGCCGCGCTCTGCTGCGCGGCGTTGACCATGATCTCGCCGAGGGCGTTGATCGCCTTGCGCCGAAACGCCGGCTGCGCGATGCGCCGCTGCCGCCGCCACGCGTCGCCCTGATTGGTCAGCAGCCCGCGCCCCAGCAGCAGCTTCAGCTTGCGGATGCCACGCGTGTTCTTGCCGTAGTTGGCGGCGTTGCCGACGAGCACGTGGTGCGCGATGTCGGCGTCGAAGACGAAGTAGGAGCGAACCCACCCGAAGCGGCAGAACACCACGTCGTGGCCGCTTCTCAGCAGCCCATCGGTGAAAGCCAGCGGATCGCGGCTGTAGTCGGGCAGATGCCCGAGCAGGCTCGACGTGGCGGGCATCCAGGGACGGGGGCGCGCGTGCAGCGCTGACGCGAGGTTCATGGCAGCCTCTCGCTTGCTTGTCAGGCTCGCTTCTCAGGAGCGGCAGGGACGGCTAGATTCCGAGCGATTACTCGCGTTATAATGTGAGCGACCGCTCGCTTTTGTAAACTCGCGTTCCCCGAGCGCACGCCATGCCGACGCTAAAGCCCCGAAAACGCCCGAAGCAGCAACGCAGCCGCGAAACCTACGACGCCATCGTGGCCGCCACGACTCGCGTTCTGAAGCGCGAGGGCTACGAGAAGGCCTCCACCAACCGCATCGCCGAGGTCGCCGGGGTCAGTGTCGGCTCGCTCTACCAGTACTTTCCCAACAAGCAGGCGCTGGTTATCGCCGTCGTCGAGCGCCACAGCGACCAGCTCATCGCGATGCTCGAGCGCACCATCGCCGACCTCGGCGCCGCGCCGATCCCCGACGCCGTGCGCACCTTCGTGCGCGCGATGCTCGCCGCCCACGCCCTCGACCCGCAGCTGCACCGCGTGCTCGTACAGCAGGTGATGCACATCGGGCTCGAGCACACGCGCAAGTTCGATCGCCGCGCCCAGCAGCTGGTGCGCGCCTATCTCGAGGCGCACGCCGACGAAGTGCTGCCCGACGACTACGACACGGCCGCCTTCGTGCTCTGCCACGCCGTCGACGCCGTGATCCACATGGCCGTGCTCGAGTCGGACGCGTCGGCGGCCAAGCTCGAAGACGGCACCCTCGAGCGCGAGATCTGCGCGCTGGTGCTGCGCTACCTGCTCGGCAGCGCCGACTGACCGGCGCCCCGCGCGATGCTTCACTTCAGCGCCCACACCGCCACGCCGCAGCGCCCGCCCGACGCACCGCGCGCCGTGCCGTCCAAGGCCGTGGCGTGGATGGTGCGCTTCTTTCTGATCTTCGTCGTGCCCTGGTTCGGCATCGCCGTCACCTGCACGACGGTCTTCACGCTCGTGGGCGGTCCGATCTGGGACGACTGGATCCTCGACGCGCGCGGCGTCAAGACCACGGCGCGCGCCTATCGCGTCGAGCTCACCAGCATGCGCCACAATCGCCGCACCTATCGCCGAATCCACGCGCGCTTCAAAGACCCGTCGGGCAAGCAGCATCACGTCTCGTACATCACGCTCAAACAGCGCGAGATCAGCGCCGGCAAAAACCACGGCGTCTTCGCCGTCGAGTACGACCCGCAAAACCCGTCGCGCAACCGCGTACGCGGCAACACGGCCTCGCTGTTCGGCAAGTGGGTGCTGCTGCCGCTCGGCGTCGCGCTCGCGCTCGCGATACCGCTGTTCTTGCTGCTGCGCGCGCGAAGCCGGCAGCGTCGCACGTACCGCAATGGCGAGCCCGTGCTCGGTCGCGTCGAACGCGTCAAACGCACGTCCGGCCGGCAGAACAACCGACCGGTGATGCGCGTGCACTATGTCTTCGAAAGCCCCGCCGGCGACACGATCAACGGCACCGTGGAGACACTCGAGCCACCGCCGGTGGGTACGCCGCTGTGGGTGCTGTTCGACCGCGACAACCCGCGCCGCAACGTCGCCGCGCTGCCGCTGCCCGGCGCGCGCTAGCCAACGCGCGCTCAGCCCTCAGCGACGCCTTCGCCGCGCGCCATCGCCGCCACCAGCGCCTCGCGCACCGCCGCCAGCGCCGGAGAATCGCGATCTCCCTCGCGGCAGATCAAGTGCACCGGCCGTGTCACCTGCCCGAGCGCGCGCGGCCCGCGGCGCGCCACCAGCTGCCGGCGCCGCGGCATCGAGACGTTGTGCAGCCCCGCGACAAAGCGCGGCAGAAACACCGCGCAGCGCCCGTCGCGACAGAGCGCCAGCGCCGACTCCATGCAGGTCAACCGATAACGCACCAGCCGAGAGGCGCGCTGCACCGGCCAGCAGTCGATGCCGAGCACGTCGCCGAGGGTCGCCTCGATGCTCGCCGTCGGGATAGCGAACGGGATCTCGCCAAAGCGCGCCCCGGCAAACGCCCCGCGGCGCACGTAGACACGAAAGCTGATCTCGGCGACGCGCGTGAAGACGAGCCCCGGCCGCGGCACGGGCACGTAGGTGATGCCGACGTCGGCACGCCCCTCGGCGACCGCGGCCTCCATCTCGCCCACGCGCAGGTCGAGCACTGTCAGCGCGCAGTCGCTCAGCGCCTCGTGCTCGGCCATCGCCGCCAAGCAGTGCGTCGTGAAGACCTCGAACGATGTCAGGCGCACGGTGCGCTCGGCCGCCTCGTCGGTGGCCAGATCGAGCGCGCGCAACGCGCGGCCGTGCGCCTCGAGCAACTCGGCGCTGGCGTGATAGAGCCGCTTGCCCTGCTCGGTGAGGCGCAGCCCGCGGCCCTCGCGCTCGAACAGCGAGCGCCCCACCTCGTCCTCTAGGCGCTGCATCGACTTCGACAGCGCGCTCGGCGTGACGTGCAGCACCGACGCCGCGCGCGTCAGCCCGCCCAACTCGACGATGGCGCGAAAGGCCCGCACGCGATGGATCTCCATCGCGTCATTCTAACTGTTTCCATATTGGAAACGAACAGGTGCAATCTTTTCGTTTGTGGACACTTTGTCCGCGCGCGACATTGACCGTCAGACATCGGAGGGAAACGCGGTGGGCGAAAACAAGCTGCTCTACAGTGATCGCTTCGGAGACATCATCGATCGCGCCGACGATCACTGCGTGGAGATCCGCTGGTTCGACAGCACATCGGCGATGAGCGGCGACGACTTCAACGACTTCCTGTCGACCTACGCCTCACACGTCGAGCGCTGCGGCCGTTCGGGCGCGCTGGTCGACGCCGTACAGTTCCACATGGACATCAAGAAGATGTCGATGGGCTGGCGGGACGAGCACATCGTGCCGCGCTACAACAAAGCGGGCCTGACGAAGTTCGCCTTCATCATGCCCGCCGGCATGCCGGCCATCGGCAAAGCGCCGGCGCGCGAAGGCCCGGCAGACTACCCCACCGCGTACTTCGCCACGCGTGCGGAGGCGCTCGCCTGGCTCAAGGGGTGAGGTACTTGGAGATGGTGCGCTTGTGGCGCGGGTCGGACTCGATGCGCGCGAACTCGGCCTGCACCTCGGCGGTCACGCGATCGCGCTCGGCCTGGCTGGCGAAGCCGGCGGAGATGCCGTCCAGCGTGAGCTTCTTGATCTCCTGCCAGCTCATGATCTGACGGTGCTGGTAGAGCTGGCCGAGCTGCTTGGTGAGGTCGATGCTCGAGATGGTGCGGTTGTCCGTCGAGAGGCTGAGGCTCAGGCCGGCCGCGAGGAACTGACGCAGCGGGTAGTGCTCGTAGTCACGCACGCTCTTGAGCTGCACGTTGGACCACGGGTTGAGCTCGCCGTGCACGCCCTGGTCACGCAGCGCCTTCATCAGCTTGGGGTCCTTGTACGCCTGCGTGATGTGGCCGATGCGATCGGGCTTGTAGGCGAGCGCGTGCCACATCGACTGCAGCCCGCTGAGGTGCTCGGAGTTTTCGACCTCGCCGGCGTGGATGGTCAGCTTCACGCCGTTCTTTTGACCGTGGTCGCGGATGTACTCGAGCGCGGCGCGGTGCTTGTCGACGTTGTGATCGCTCTCGCTGCCCGCGAGGTCGAAACCGCCGACCAGCGAGCCGGGCTGCTTGGCCAGCTCGACGGCGAGCTTGGCGGCCTGCAGCGACTCCGCGGGCGACTTGTGGCGCTGGCCGAGCACGATGAAGCTCATGCCCATGTCCCAGCCCTTCTTCTTTTTGACCCAGGCGGCGCCCTTCTTCATGCCGCGTTCGATGGCCGCCGCGATCTCCTTCGGCTCGGTGCCCTTCTTGCCGGTGATCGAGCTGCGGATCTCGACGTAGCGCACGTTCTCCTTGGCCACCTCTTTGACCAGCGCCTCGGCGGCGCGCTCCATCTGCGACGGAGACTGGTCGATGGCCACGCGGTAGTAGGTCTTGAGGAAGTCGTTGAGGCTGCGGAAGACCGGCGCGATGCGCGTCTGCTTGCGCACCTTGCGGCGCGGCGTGCCGTTTTCGACGTGGAAGTCGCGCAGGATCTTGATCGGCGTCGAGCCGCCGAGGTGCATGTGAAGCTCGGTCTTGGGGACCTGGCGAAAGAGCGCTTTGAGGTCGCGGGTCAGCCGCCGCTTGCCGACGCGGGCTTTGCCTCGTGACCAGGGGGCAGCCTCGGCGCGCGGCGCCAGCGCCAGTCCGGACGTGGTGACGAACGAGACGACCAGCAGGGCAACCGCGAGGCGGATGCGCCGCGGACGACTGCTCCGAGGCCAGCGTGATAGACCGACGAAATGCATGGCCGAGGTCAGAGCAATTCCCGATCCACGGCGCGCCCACGTCTTTTCAACAGCTTAGCGGCGACTGTTGCCTCGCGGCCTCTCCGAAAAGAGAAACGTAACGGCGACTTTGGCCACCTGCTCTACACGTTGAAGCGGTAGTTGACCACGTCGCCGTCGCGGATGACGTACTCCTTGCCCTCGAGGCGCATCTTGCCGGCCGACTTGAGCGCCGCCTCCGAGCCGTGCTCGAGCAGCTCTTCGAGCTGGTAGATCTCGGCGCGGATGAAGCCCCGCTCGATGTCGCTGTGCACCTTGCCGGCCGCCTTGCGCGCCACCGTTCCGCGTCGGATCGGCCAGGCGCGACACTCGTCGGGGCCCGCCGTGAGGAAGCTGATCAGATCGAGCAGGCGGTAGGCCTGGCGGATGAACTCGTCGCGCGCCGGCTCGCCGAGGCCGAGGCCCTCAAGAAACTCGGCCTGGTCCTCGCCCGACAGCGTGGCGATCTCGGCTTCGATAGCGCCGCAGATCGCCATCGAGAGGCGGTTGTGAGACGGGGTCTTGGCCTCGCGCAGCGCCTTGGACGCGTCGTCGCTCCACAGCTCCTCGGAGAGGTTGTAGAGCACGATCAGCGGCGTCAGCGAGAGCAGCTGCGTGTCGCGCAGCGTGGCGAGATCGTCGTCATCGAGCTCGAGCGTGCGCAGCGGCTCGCCGTTTTCGAGGTGCGCCGTGGCCTTCTCGGTGACGTCGGCCGCGCGGTCCTTGCGCGACTCCTTGCGAAAGCGCGCGCGGCGCTTCTCCATCACCGACAGGTCGAGCAGCAGGAGCTCGTCGTCGAAGAGCGCCTCGTCGCGCGCGACATCGGCGTCCTTGGCCAGCATCGGGTTTTCGAAGCCGCGCACCACGTGCACCAGCACGTCGGCGTTGCGCATCTGCTGCACGACCTCGGGCGGGAAGGCGCCGGTGTCGGGGCGACCGCCGCCGCCGACGTCCATGAACGTGATCTCGGCGTAGGTCTTCTTCTTGGGCTTGAAGTGCTCGGCGAGGCGATCGACGCGCGCGTCGGGCACCTTGATGTTGCCCAGCGACACGCCGCCGCGCTCGGTGGACGAGCCGGGCGCGAGCGCCTGAAAGACGGTGGATTTGCCCGAGCCCGGGTAGCCGCAGAGTCCGATTCGCATGGCGTAGGCTTATAGACGCTAACCGCGCCTCAAGTCCATGGCCGCGCGGCGCGCAGCCGCTCGACGGCGAGATCGATGAAGGCCCGCGCCCGCGCCGAGACAAACGGCGATGACGGGTAGGCAACGTAAACGCTGCCCACGGCCGGCACGTAGCGCGAAAGCTGCGGCCGCAGCGTGCCGGCCTCGATGTC
Source organism: Myxococcales bacterium (assembly GCA_020431405.1). Classification (GTDB taxonomy): domain Bacteria; phylum Myxococcota_A; class Polyangia; genus JAGQIK01. The sequence continues at coordinate 6,253 of JAGQIK010000096.1, read as the reverse complement.
GGCGGCGCAAAAGAACGCGGGAAAGAGCCCCACGCCGAGGCCAGCGAGCGCCGCCTCGCGCGCCAACCGCAAGCTGCTGACGGCCAGCGGTCCGCGCGGCACGTGGCGCACCAGCGCCCCATCGTCGGCGCCGCCGCGCGTGCGAAAGACCCACGGCATGGGGCCTTCCTCGGTGAGCAGCACGATGGCGCGATGGCCCCGTTCGAGCTGCGCCGGGGCACGCAGCGCGCCGTGGCGGGCGACGTAGTCGGGCGAGGCGAGATAGCAGATCGTCGCTGGCCCGAGGCTCGTCACCGTCAGCGCCGGATCGCGCGGCGCGCCAACGCGGATCGCCACGTCGAAGCCCTCGCCGACCAGATCGACGCGCCGTCGCGTGAGCACCACCTCGAGCTCCACCGCGCTGTAGCGCGCGACGAACTCGCAGATGATCGGGCCAAGAAACGACTCGCCGAAAACCGGATCGGCTGTGACGCGCAGCCGCCCGCGCGGCTCGGCGTCGGCGCGCCGCACGGCGTCGTTGGCCTCGTCGGCGCGACGCAGCAGGTCGGCGCAGCGCTCGGCGTATTCGAGCCCCGCGTCGGTGGCGCGCACGTGCCGTGTGGTGCGCGTCAGCAGCTGCACGCCGAGCTCTGCTTCGAGCCCAGCCACGCGGCGGCTTACCGTCTGCTTGGGAAGCGCGAGCGCCTCGGCGGCGCGCGTGAAGCTCTCGTGCTGCGCCACGGCGGCGAAGATGCGCATGTCGTCGAGGCGCACGGTCACGCGCGCGATTGTCTCACAGACAAGACAATCTGTCTCGCGAGTGCACATTGTCTCCATGCGGTACGCCGGCGAAGCTCGAACCCATGAGAGACGTCAACGCCAGCATCACCATCGCGCGGCCGCGCGCCGACGTGGCGCGCTTCGCCATGAACCCCGACAACGACACGCGCTGGATCGGCGGCATCGTCGAGGCGCGCCTTGTCGGCGACCCACCGCTCGAGCTGGGCACCACCGTGGCGCGCGTCGCCAAGTTTCTCGGCCGCCGCATCGACTACGTGCTCGAGGTCGTCGGCTACGAGCCCGACGCGCTGCTCGACATGCGCTCGATCAAGGCGCCCTTTCCGATGCGCGTGACCTACCGCTTCAGCGACGGCGACGGCGACGGCGACGGCGACACGCGCGTCGATCTCGACGTGGGCGGCAACCCAGGCTGGTTCTTTCGCCTCGCCGGGCCGCTGGTGGCCCGCTCGCTGCGCAAGAACATCGAAAAGGACCTCGCGCGCCTCAAGGCCTGCCTCGAAGGGCAGGCAGGCCGCGACTAGCCGCTCAGCCGATCAGCCGATGATGTCGCAGCGCGCGCCCGGCAGGTGCAGCAGGTTGTTGAGCTCCTTGCACTCGACCTCGCGGTCCTCGTCGTCGGCCTTGATCCACAGGTCCAGCGACGTCTTGGTCGGATTCTGCCAAGTGCACTTGACGACCTCGCACTGCCCCGGGTCGAGCGCGCCGGTGGTCTGGCCGGTGCATAGCTTGGTGCCACCGCCGTTGGGGTCGCCGTCGTAGAAACCCGCCACCACGCCCGCGCCCGTGCGGTTGGTGCCGCGGTTGCACACGCGCGCCTGCAGCACCCACGCCGTCTTGCAGTCCGACGCGGAGTCGATGCCCGAGGCGCTCGCCGTCGTCAGGTCGGGCGCCGGCTCTTCGGTCTTGAGCAGCCCCTGCGTGTTCTGGCGGAAGTTGTTCCAGGTGTCCCAGTTGTTCTTCGCCACCAGCGGCACGCTGAGGTCGTCGTTGATGTTGGTGATGTGGTAGGCGTGCTGGTTCCACAGCGGGCGCGACGACATCCAGCGGTTCTTGGGGTCCTGCAGCACGTAGACGCCCTGCGTGGTGCCGGTGTGCGTGAGGCCGAGCTCGGCCTCCTTGCCGCTGCAGCTGTTGTAGTTGTCGCTCGAGACGACGATGTCGGCGTGACCGTCGTTGTCGACGTCGGCGATGGCGGGAAGCTCCATCTTGGTGCCCGAGGTGATGGCGTGCGCGAAGCGCACCTTGCCGGTGTTGCCGTCGTAAACGCGCAGCCAGCACTCGTCGCGGTAGACCACCTCGGCCTTGCCGTCGCCGTTGAAGTCGAACACCGACGAGCCCGTCACGCCCGACGACTTGTCTTGCGTCGTCTTGAACCAGCGCATGCCGGGGGCGTAGCAGTGCGGCGGCAGCGGCGTCGCCGCGCACTCGCGATCGAAGACGGCGTATCCGATGTAGCCGGCGGCCGCGAACTCGGCCTCGCCGTCGCCGTCGAAGTCGGCCACCGTCGGCGCGCCGCCGTTGCGCTGGCCGAACGTGTAGGGGCCGAAGATGACCTTGCCGGTCACGGGGTGAAACACGCGCACCTCGGCGGCCGAGTTGCTGAGCGACGAGATGATCACGATCTCGGGCTCGGGTGTCGACTTGTCGAACTGCGCGATGGCGACGTGGCCGCCCTTGAGCTGCTTGATGTGCGCCGGTGACGGCGTCGAGGATCGTGTTGCCGGAGATGATCTCCTGCACGCCATCGAGGTCGACGTCGGCGACGGTCGAAAACACGCCGCGGTAGCCGCCGTAGACCGGCTTGTTGAAGACCACCGTGAGCTTCTTGTTCTCGTAGCGCAGCACCATGCCGCCGTAGACGATCTCGGGCGGGCCCTTGCCGTCGGTGTTGGCGATCGCCGCGCCGCCCGACGACTCGCTGAACTGTCGCTTCGGCTTGGTCGTGGTCTGCACGATCTGCTGGCCCTTGTTGTCGAAGACCGTGACGAGATCGCCCTTGGCGATGCCGACGATCTCGGGCACGCCGTCGCCGTCGAGATCGGCGATGGCCGGGTTCTGGCCGAGCGCGAGGTTGGCTTTGGTGTTCTTGAAGACCTCTTTGCAGGTGTCGCCGCGGATCGCGATCAGCGTACCGTCGTGCAGGTTGAAGATGATCTCGGGCTTCTTGTCGCCGTCGAGGTCGGCGACCATCGGGCTCATGCGCACCTGACCGCCGGTCCAGCTGCACTTGACCACCGGCTGCTCGAGCGCCTCGGCTGCGAAACCGTCGTTCTTGCACTTGGGGTCGTTCTGCTTGGTCTCGGGGCCGTAGGGCACGCAGCTTCCCTGGTGGCAGAAGCTGTCGCCGAGGCACTCGTCGCCGCCCTGACAGGGGCCGTTGTCGGCGACGCACTTGCCCTGGTAGCAGACCAAGCCGCTCTGGCAGCTGGTCGAGGCGCAGTCGCCGGGAGGACCGCCACCTTCGCCGCTGAACATCAGATCGCCGCTCGTCCCGTCGCCGCCGCTCGGCCCGCCGCCGTCACCGGTTCCTTTGATGCTGCCTTCGCCACACGCGCCGGCGAGCGCGATAAGCGATGCGAGCCACAACGTGGCGATCGAGCGTTTCATTGGTTCCCCCCGCGACCGAAGCGTAGCGCCGTTGAGACGAATTGTAGGCTACCGCTCGGTGCGAAGTGGGAGAGCAAGTCGGGGGCCAGTTGTGGCGCCCCGGATCTCAACGGGTTAGCGGGCGGTCAGCGGGGATTTGAAGCGTTTCTGTAACGGACAACTGTCCCCATTCAGCGGGAGAGCTCGCGCAGACGGTCGATGAGCTTGGGCACCGTGCGCGTCTGGGCGAAGTTCTGCAGCTTCTTGGGGATGCGGATGTTGGGCTCGACGCAGAGCTCGTAGCGCACCAGCGTCGCGCCTTCGGCGCCCGGAAACGGAAACAGCGCCCAGCTGCCTTCGTTGCGCTGGTAGTCGCCCGACAGCAGCTTCCAGCGGCGCTGATAGGCCACGCCGGGCTCGACGGTGTGCACCGCCTCGGTCACCGACGTGAGATCGCGCAGCGGAAAGGGCATACCGACGGTCACCTTGGCGTGGATGCGGTTGCCGTCGCGCTTGAGCTCCTCGGAGCGCTTCACGCCGACCATCGTGCGCTCGTAGTTGGCGGTCTGATCGATCAGCGGCCAGACGCGCTCGGGCGGCGCATCGATGCGCGCGTAGGCACGCACCATCGGCGCCGACACGCCGGCGACGGTTTCATTCTCGACGATGACCTCGCCGCGGGCGAGACGCTGCGTCTTGCTGGCGTCGAGGTCGGGTGCAGGGATCGCGCTGTCGCTCATGCGCCCATTGTTATCGTCTCGTCCGAGCCTGTCGAGCGTGGCACGCGAGCTACGAGCAGGGGGCTACGAGCGGGCGGGGCGGGGCGGAGCGAGGCGCGCGCTAGAACGCCCTGCACATCATCGCGAGCCCGAAGACCATCGCCTGCATCCCGAGCATCACGATGCCGACGATCAGGCCGGTGCGTCCCAGCGTGGTGTCGCGAAGGCCTTGGTCGCGAACGCTCAGCCCGCCGAAGACGATGGCGGCGAGCGGCAGCAGCGGGATGAAGAAGACGAGGCTCGTCACGAACGAGGCGACACCCCACACCGAGATGGGCAGCTTCGGCTTGGGCTCGGCGGGCAAGGGGACGTGGTTGACCTGCAGCGAGCGGCTCGACGGCGTCTCGCGCAGGAAGCGCGGCCGAAGGCGCCGCTTGCGAAACCAGCCGACGGCCAGCGGCAGGCACGCGACGGCGAGACCGCTGAGCGACGCGAGCGCGACGCTGCGCGTGGCCGCCGCGACGAGCGGCACCAGCAACGCAGCACCGACGGAGCTGGCCACGTAGATCAGCGGCAGCGTCCAGGTGGGCAACGGATCGGCGCGACGGTCGTCGAGCAAGCGCGTGTAGGTCGCCTCGCACGCGCCGCAGCGCTCGCCCGCCGTCGTCGCATGCTCGGTGCATAGTGGTGTGCTGCAGCGCGGACACGCGATGCCGTCGGTGGTGGTGTGATTGCAGACGCCGCAAAGCGGCCGGATCGACGCGCCGCGGTAGGCGTCGTGGCCGGCGTGGACGCAGGCAGAGGAGGTGCTGTCGAAGGTTGCACAGGCATGCATGGGCAGACTCCTCGGCGCGATATCGTGTGGGGCTATGTCTAAATATACGCAGCAGCTCGCGACATTCCCGCCTCCTGCCACAAACCTGCCACCGCTACTATGATTCTCACCAGTTACGTATTATTTCGCGGCTGGGCGCTGCCACGAAAGTGCCACGATCTGAATTGGCCAGCAGGGCCGACAGTGTGATAAACAGCAACCTTCACGATGTTCAAGAAAGCCTCGACGTCGGTCGAGGCAGGGTGTATCGCAGGCGCAGCTTTCGTGTATGCTGCGCGCAGTTGAAGTTGAAGTTTCCCTCAGCGCTTGGCTGCGGCTGGTGAATGTTGAAACTCTAAAGGAGGACACACGATGAAACGCGTTACCAAGCTTCTCGCTATCACGTTTGTTTGCAGTCTCGCCCTGGCGGGCTGCAAGAAGAAGAAGGGCGACGGCGCCGGAACCGGTTCCGCTGCTGCTGGCACCGCCGCTGCCGGAACGGCTGCCGCGGGCACGGGCGGCTCGGCGAGCAAGCCGGCCGGCACCGCAGAAGGCACGGCCGCTGCGGGCACCGGCTCCGCTGCGGGCACGGCCGCTGGCGGTGGTGGCGATGTCCCCGAGGCCGTCGCGGGCGTCGCGGAGTGCAAGTCGTACTTCAAGATGTACAGCTGCTACCTCGGCAAGCTCCCGGCTGCCGCGTCGGGTCCGGCCAAGAAGGCGTGGAAGACGACGGTCGACGCCTGGGCGAAGATGCCGAAAGCCGGTCTCGCGACCGCTTGCAAGGCTGCGATGGACGCGTGGAAGAAGTCCGCTGCCGCGTCGCCGCAGATGAAGAAGTGGGTCGACGACTGCAGCAAGTAGCTGTTGCCGTCGGCGCGTGTCCGATGGCCTGACGAGTTGACACTGGCTCACCGCTGTACGCCGCAGCCAGCCTAGACCCTCGCCCAGGCTCATCGCGCATCAGATCTGGAAAGCCCGGCCACCGGTGGTGGTCGGGCTTTTTCCTTGTAATCCCGCCCCTCGCATCGTAGATGCGCGCTCGATCGGCTCGCGAGAGTCGGCAAAACCACGTGCTTCGGCGCGATAGAAGGCCCCGCACGGCCGAAGGAGACGAACCGATGAAACGTTCACTTTCGATGCTGCTGCTGCTCGTCGCGAGCGCGGCGCTCGTGGTCAGCGGTTGTAAGAAGGAGAAGAAGCCAGGCGCCGGTACGGCGGCTGGCACGGCGGCGGCGGCGGCTGGCTCGGCGGCGGCTGGCAGCGGCGCGACCACCGAGAAGGCGGCGGCCGGCTCGGCGAAGAAGGACCCGGCGGCCGGTACGGCGGCGGCGGCGGCGGGCACGGCGGAAGGCTC
>JAGQIK010000726.1 GCA_020431405.1 Myxococcales bacterium | reverse complement strand
GCGTGCCGCCAGCCACCGGCCAGAGCATGCCGCCGCTCGCGGGGGCACCCTTCCCTAGCGGTCGCGGCGCTGGCGTGGATGGCGAGGGCGGCGTCGGCGTCGGCGCGGAAGCGCGAGAACGCGATCGCGACCGTGAACGCGAGCTCGCGCGCGCAGGTGCGCTGGACGACGACGCGCGCCTCGCTGCGCGGCGCTGCCGCGGCGGCAACGGCGCCGCGCGCGGCACGAACACGCGGCTGTTGGCGGCGAGCGCGCGATCGCGCGGCAGACCATTGAGCTCTTCGAGATCCAGGATCGGCGCGCCGGTGCGCTTGGCGACGTCGTCGAGCGTCTCGCCGTCATTGGTCTGCACCCAGCGCCCGCGCAGCGCCACCGGCCGCAGCTTGCGCGCCAGCGCGCGGCGCGACTTGGCGCGCGGCGGCATCTCGACGCCGCCCGTGGTCGCCGGCCCGCTCGTCGCGCATGCCCCGAGCAGCGCGCACAGCGCAGCGCACGCCAGCGCGCGCCTCAGGCCCACCCGTGCTCTCCCTTGAGGTCCACGAACCGACACGGCGTGTCCTCCTGGCCGACGAGCTCGTCGCCGTGGCGGATGTAGCGCTTGAGCGACTGCAGGAAACGATCGCCGACCGGGATCACCAGCCGGCCGCCGTCGGCCAGCTGTACCGCCAGCGGCGGCGGCACGCGCGGCGCGCCGGCGGCGACGATGATCGCGTCGTAGGGCGCGCGCGCGCGATAACCCTGCGAGCCGTCGCCGAGCACCACCTGCACGTTGTCGTAGCCGAGCTGCTCGATGACGAGCTGCGCGCGCTCGGCGAGCTCGGGCACGATCTCGATGGCCACGACCTCCGCGCACAAGCGCGACATGATCGCCGCCTGGTAGCCGCAGCCGGCCCCAACCTCGAGCGCGCGGTCGCTCGGCTCGAGCTCGGCGAGCTCGACCATGCGCGCCACCATGTAGGGCTGCGAGATGGTCTGCCCTTGTCCGATGGGCAACGGATGGTCGCCGTAGGCGTCCTCACGCGAGCCGACGAAGATGTGTCGCGGCACCTCTTCCATCGCCGCGAGGACACGCTCGTCGCTGATGCCGCGCTTGCGCAGCTGGCGCTCCACCATCTCGCGTCGCGCGAGATCAGGCGCCCATACCATCAGTCGATATCTTCGCCGGCGCGCCCTTGGCGCTTGCCGGAGACGTCGAGACCGTCTTTGCCGTCGCGCGAGAAGCCCTGCCCCAGCGACCATCCATCGTGCCCTGGCGGGTGGTCGCCGGCAAAGCTCGGCCACAGCGGCGAGACGGAGATGACGCCGTCTTGCACCGCGCGCGAGTCGCTGCCCTCGGGCTCGGGGCGCTCGACGTGCGGCCCGCCGATCCAGTAGTAGGGCAGCCCGCGCGGGTCGCGCCGCATCTCGACGTCGCCGCGATAGACGCGCCCGCCAACCTGCGTCCAGCGAAAGCGCGTTGCCGGCCGGTTGGGCACGTTGACGTTGAGCGCCATGCCTTGCGGCAAGCCCCGCTCGAGCACCACGGCGCTCAGCTCGGCGGCGAAGGCTGCCGCCGTCTCGAGCAGCGGCTCGAGGCGTGCGCGCGGCGCCAGCTCGTCGAAGCGCTCTGCCTTCTGCGCCTCCTCGGAGTCCTGTGGCGCGACCTCCTCGCGGTGCGGCAGCTCCTGCGAGACGGCGATGGCGGCGATGCCCTTGCTGGTGGCTTCGAGCGCGCCCGCCACGGTGCCCGAGTAGAACAGGTCCGTGCCGATGTTGCAGCCGAGGTTGATGCCCGAGACGACGAGGTCGGGCTTGCGCCCCTCGAGCAGAAAGTGCAGCGCGAGGAAGACCGCGTCGGCGGGCGTGCCGCTGACAGCCAGCCGCCGCTCGGCCACGCGGCGCACGCGCAGCGGCTCGCCGAGCGTGATCTTGCGGCTCACGGCGCTCTGCTGGCGCGCGGGCGCCACGACGATGACCTCGCCGAGCGGCTCGAGCGCGTCCGCCAGCAGGCGGATGCCCGAGCTCTGAATGCCGTCGTCGTTGGTGACCAGGATCAGGGGCACGGTGCGATTCTAGGCCTCCGTCCGCGTCTCACAAAAAAACAAAGGGTGGGCTCCTGCCCACCCTTCGTGATCGGGGCGACTGGACTTGAACCAGCGACCCTTTGACCCCCAGTCAAATGCGCTACCAGACTGCGCTACGCCCCGATACTCCGCGGTAATAGTAGCGCCGCCGTGCGGTGTCAAGACCGAGGGCTAGCGCGGCGTACACAGCCCCAAGCGGAAGGCCCCATCGGTGCCGACATCCTGGCCGCAGACGAGGTTGTCGGGGCACTTGATCGCCTTGTCCGCCGGCGCATCGAGGGTGCAGAGCGGCGCCATGTGCGAGACGCCAGATCGGGTTGGCAACACGCAGCCCGACGCGACGTAGAAGTCGCCGTCGGTGAAGGCCGAGTCCGGGTAGGTCGCGCCCCACCAGTAAGGCTTCGAGTAGAGCCGATCGTAGCGCAGGGTCTCGCCACGACATGGATACGAGCAGAAGCCGCGGCCCGGCTCGAAAAGCACGCAATCGGCCCCCGCGCAGACATCATCGTGGCTGCATCGTTTGCCGATCACGCCTTCGCTGAAGCATGCCGTGAGCTCCCATTTGCGGTTGCTGATCGAAAGCGTGTGGCCCCAGTCGCCTTCCGCGCTGATGTCGCCCGACAGCGCCTTGCACTCGGCCTCAGTGAGGGTCTTGGCCTCGTCGCCTTCGTGCGTGCTCCCGCCGGTGGTCACGTCGAAGTAGCTCGACTTGTAGTGGTAGGTGCAGCAGCCCAACGGGCCCTTGCCAGCTGAGCTTGCAGAATTGCCGGCTCCGTTGGCGTCGCCGGCGTCGTCCGGTTCGCAAGCGGTCATCGACACGAGCAGAAACAGCGACATCAGAGCGGACAGAATCGCGCGCGGCATGAGAGCACCTCCGCCGCGCAGAAGTGCAGCGCGGGTGCCAGCGCGCGTGTCAGTGATCGCGCCAACCTGCGCGGTTGCCGCCTACGCCGTCACAGTGCGCGTCTCAGTGTGCGGTGCCAGGCGCTTTGCGCGGCGCCTTGCGCTCGTCAACCAGCTCGATGAGCTCGATCACGGCCGCGCGTGCTTGCTGCAGCGTCTCGACGAGCTGCGCGACGGCCGCGGCGCCGTGCGGGTTCTTGCTGCGCTTGTTGAGCGTCTCGTTGGCGCCGGCGATGGTGTAGCCCTCGTCGTAGAGCAAGCGCTTGATGACGAGCACCATCTCGACGTCGGCACGGCGATAACGCCTCTGTCCGCTCGGCGTTTTCTCCGGGCGCAGCGCGGAGAGCTCGCTCTCCCAATAGCGCAGCACGTGCGGCTTCACGCCGGTGAGCCGACTGACCTCGCCTATCTTGAAGTGCAGCTTGCCCTCGGGGATGCGAGGCATGCTCGCGCCCTCGGCCTAGCTGTTGAGGGCGTTCTTGAGGACCTGGCTGGGCTTGAAGGTCAGCACGCGCCGCGCGCTGATCGTGATCTCTTCGCCCGTCTGCGGGTTGCGGCCCACGCGCGCGTTCTTGTCACGCACGACGAAGTTGCCGAAGCCCGAGATCTTTATCTTCTCACCGCGCTCGAGCGTCTCTTTGATGGTGTCGAAAACCGTCTCGACGATCTCGGCCGCTTCCTTCTTAGAAAAGCCGCCCACCTTCTCGTAGACGTTCTCGATGATGTCCGCTTTGGTCATAAAGCCGCCGCCCCGTTCTGGTGGAGAGCCACCTAGAGGTTACTGGAACGTTTCTCAGTAGTTGTACCGGGGATGCCGGAGGCTTGTCAACGGCGGGATTTCGGGGCGAAATCAGGCCACGCTGGCGGCGAGCTTCTGGAAGGTGGCGAAATCGCGCACGGCGATATCGGCGAGGACTTTGCGGTCGAGCTCGATGCCGGCGGCCGAGAGCGCGCCCATCAGCTTGCTGTAGCTCGTGCCTGCTTTGCGGGCCGCCGCGTTGATGCGCACGATCCACAAGCGACGGAATTCACGCTTCTTGACGCGACGATCGCGATAGGCGTAGCGCCACGAGCGGCGAACCGACTGCACAGCGGTGCGGAAAAGTCGGCGGTGACCACCGACGAAGCCCTTGGAGGCCTTGAGGATCTTGTTGCGGCGACGGCGCGCCTTCACTCCACGCTTTGCGCGAGACATGGCGAATCTCCTACAGATACGGCAGCATCTGCTTGATCTGCTCGTCGTGGCAGTCAGCAGCGATCTTGGTGCCACGCAGGCGACGCTTCTGCTTGGTCGTCTTGTGGGTGAGGATATGGTTCTTGTAGGCGCGCTTGAACTTCCACTTGCCCTTGCCGGTCCTGCGAAACCGCTTCTTCGCGCCGCTATTGCTCTTCATTTTAGGCATCGGTCTTCGCCTTCTCTTGCCCGCCTCGGGGCACAGCGGCCTCGACTAGCATAGAGTCGATGAATTCTTCAAGTGAAACTGCGCCCCCGCCCTTCTCTTTTCGGCGCCGCGGGGCCACCGAGCGAGACGCCTTCTCGTTGTCGCCGACCACCAGCGTGTAGGGGATCTTGGCCAGCTGCCCCTCGCGGATCTTGGCGCCCAGCTTCTCGTTGCGCGTGTCGGCCTCGACGCGCAGCCCGCGCGCGCGCATCGCCTCGGCGACCTCGCGCGCGTAGTCGGCCTGGTCCTCGGTGACGTTGGCCACCACCGCCTGCACCGGCGCCAGCCACAGCGGGAAGTCGCCGCCGTAGTGCTCGATCAGGATGCCGAAGAAGCGCTCGAGGCTGCCCAGAAGCGCGCGGTGGATCATGATCGGGCGGTGGTCGCGCCGGCCGTCCTCGCCGACGTAGGTCATGTCGAAGCGCTCGGGCAGCTGGAAGTCGACCTGGATCGTCGAGCACTGCCAGCGGCGCCCGAGGCTGTCGCGGATCTTGAGGTCGATCTTCGGCCCGTAGAAGACGCCGCCGCCCTCGTCGACGAAGAACTCGCGGCCGCTCTTCTCGAGCCGCTCGCGCAAGATCGACTCGGCGTGATCCCACTGCGCCTCGCTGCCGACGAACTTCTCCGGGCGCGTGCTGAGATACAGCTCGAACTCTTCGAAGCCGAAGGTGCTGAGGATGTAGAGGCAGAACTCGAGCACGCGGTCGACCTCTTCGGCGAGCTGATCGGGTCGCACGAAGAGATGCGCGTCGTCCTGCGTGAAGCCGCGCACGCGAAACAGGCCGTGCAGCGCGCCGGCGCGCTCGTAGCGATAGACGGTGCCGAGCTCGGCCCAGCGCATGGGCAGCTCGCGATAGCTGCGCAGCCGGTCCTTGTAGATCGTGACGTGGAAGGGGCAGTTCATCGGCTTGACGAGGTAGTCCTGCCCGTCGACGTCCATGCCCGAGTACATGCCCTCTTTGTAGAACTCGAGGTGGCCCGAGCGCTGCCAGAGGTTCTCGCGCGCGATGTGCGGCGTGTAGAGCAGCTGGTAGCCGCCCTTGATGTGCTCTTCGCGCCAGAAGGTCTCGATGAGGTGCCGGATGTAGGCGCCCTTGGGGTGCCACAGCACGAGGCCGCCGCCGATGGTCTCGTCGAACGAGAACAGGTCGAGGTCTTTGCCGAGGCGACGGTGGTCGCGCTTCTTGGCCTCTTCGACCTGCTGCAGGTACTTGCGCAGCGCTTTGGTGTCGGGAAATGCCGTGCCGTAGATGCGCTGCAGCTGGGCGCGCTTCTCGTCGCCGCGCCAGTAGGCGGCGGCGTGGTCGGTGAGCTTGAAGGCCTTGATCTGCCCGGTGTGCTCGACGTGGTTGCCGCGGCAGAGGTCGACGAACTCGCCGTGGCGATAGAGCGTGATCGGGTCGCCTTCGGGGATGGCGTCGATGAGCTCGAGCTTGTAGTCCTCGCCCATCTCCGAGAAGAGCTTCTTCGCCTCGTCGCGCCCGATCTCTTCACACTTGAAGGGGTGCTTCTCGGCGATGATCTCTTTCATCTTGGCTTCGATGCGCTCGAGGTCCTCGTCCGTGAAGGGCTTGGGGACGTCGAAGTCGTAGTAGAAGCCGTTTTCGATGGGCGGGCCGATGGTGATCTTGGCCTCGGGGAAGAGGCGCTTGACCGCGTCGGCCATCACGTGCGCGGTGCTGTGACGAAGCCGGTCGAGAGGGGTCATCTCGTTGGGCATCATCGGGGCACCTCCGCGTCTCGTGCTGGGTAGGTCGGTAGGTTGGGTTGGGCAGGTTTGGGGCTAGGCACGGGCGGGATTGAACCGCCGACCCCTACCGTGTCAAGGTAGTGCTCTCCCACTGAGCTACGTGCCTGAATTTCAAGGCGCGACCGACGGGCTAAGTAGTTCGACTCGCGGGAAAAGTCAAGGCACCCGAGCGTATGATCTCGGACAGCTAATCCTTCGAGGTTTCCCATGATCTGGCGTCTCGCCGCACGCTCCTTGACCATCGTCGTCGTAAGCATCGCCTTCGGGCTCGCCCTCGGCCTTCACCTGCTGGTGCTGCTCGTCGCGCGCCGGCCGCGAGAGCGGCGCGAGGGCGTCGTCGGCGCCTACGCCGCGCGCTACTGCGAGCTGCTCGGCGGCACCTTCGTCAAGGCGGGGCAGATCGTCTCGACGCGCCCCGACATCGCGTCGGCGCCGATGCGAAAGGCGCTCAGCAAGCTGCACGACAACGTCGGCCCGTTCTCGTTTCCCAAGGTGCGCGAGGCGATCACCGCAGAGCTCGGCGCGCCGCCCGAGGAGCTCTTCACTGAGCTCGACCCCTACCCCGTCGCGGCGGCGTCCATAAGCCAGGTGCACCGCGGCCGCCTCGCCGATGGCCGCGACGTCGCGGTCAAGGTGCTGCGCCCCAACATCGAAGCGCTGGTGCGCTGCGATCTGATGCTCATCGGCGCGCTGGCGCGCGTGGTGGCGCTGATCCCGCGCGCGCGCACGCTGTCGCCGCGCGCGGCGGTGCAGATGTTCTCCGAGGCGATCTGGCAGCAGCTCGACCTGCGCATCGAGGCCGAGAACAATCGCGCCTTCGCCGCCAACTTCCGCACCGAGCCCGCCATCGAGGTGCCCGACCTGGTGCCCGAGCTGAGCGGCCGGCGCGTGCTGACGATGGCGTTCGTCGTGGGCAGCAAGATCCTCGAAGGCGAGCGCGACACCGAGCAGGCGCAGGCGCTGACACGCGCGGGCTTTCGCATGGTGCTCAAGATGGTCTTCGTCGATGGGCTGATCCACGCCGACCTGCATCCGGGCAACCTGCTGGTGAGCGAAGACGGCAAGCTGGTGCTGCTCGACGTCGGGCTCGTGGCGCGGCTCTCGGCGCGGCATCGCGCTGGCCTCATCGACGTGCTCAAGGGCTGGATCACGCGCGACATCGAGCTCGTCGCCGACGGCATCAGCCAGGTCGCCTTCTACGGCCACCAGCCGGCGGATCCGGAGCGTCTCGGTGTCGACATCGAGCGGCTGCTCGATCGCTACGGCGATCGGCCCGTGGGCGAGGTCAACGTCGGCGACTTTCTCGCCGACATGCTGCGCACTATCAGCCAGCAGTGGGCGCGCATCGATCCGGCCTTCGCCATGATCGGGCTCGCCATCGGCGTGATCGAAGGCGTGGGCAAAGAGCTGGCCCCCGATCTGAAGCTCGCGGCGGAGGCGATGCCCTTCGTGGCGCAGCTGGGGCTCGAGCAGCAGCGCCAGGCCGACGAGGCGCGTGCGCCAAACTGACCCGACCTCACGCCCGAGCCCGCAGAGAGCCACGGAACGCGTTATATCTCGCCCTCTTGAATCATGCAGTGCGCGGCGCGAAGGGGTGTGCTACGCCTAGATCAGCGCCTCAGTCGGTGTTCGTCGCGGAGCCATAGCCCTCCCGAGTTAAGGCTCCGCGGCTGTCTGAACCGTATGAACCGTGCGTGGAAGACACCGGTTGAGGCGCTTCTCGTGTTCTTGCACGTCCTCGCTTGCGGGTGGCGCTTGAGTGGTTCGCCGCATCTATCCTAGACTATTGACCTTGTCCGAGCCGGCGCGCGGCTCGAAGACTCTCGGTGAATAGGACCACTGGTGGCGGCCAAGACCAGCCGACAGCTAGAGAAGTACACGCTGGTCGAAGAGGTCGGTCAGGGTGGGATGGCTGTCGTCTATCGCGGCCACGACACGTCGCTCGACCGCGAGGTGGCGGTCAAGATCCTGCACCCGCATCTGGCTGACCAAGAGGAGTCCAAGCGCCGCTTCCAGCGCGAGGCGCAGGCCGTCGCCAAGCTGCGTCACGACAACATCCTCGAGATATACGACTACTCCGGGCTCGAGTCGGACGAGAGCTACATCGTCACCGAGTTCATCCACGGCCACACGCTCAAGGCGTTCCTCACGCGCCACCCGATCTCGCATCCCGAGATCGCCGCGATGATCATCGCCGAGGTGACGGGCGCGCTCGGTCACGCGCACGGCGTCGGCATCATCCATCGCGACATCAAGCCCGAGAACATCATGATCCGCGCCGACGGGCGCGTGAAGCTGACCGACTTCGGCATCGCGCAGATCGTCGACATGCAGCAGCTCACTGTGACGGGGCAGCTGCTCGGCTCGCCGGCGTACATGGCGCCCGAGCTGGTCGAAGGCGGAGCGATCGACTTTCGCGCCGACATCTTCAGCGTCGGCACCCTGCTCTATCAGCTGGCGACGGCGGAGCTTCCGTTCAAGGGCAAGAACCCGCACGAGGTGCTCAAGCGCATCGCCGACGGCAACTTCGTCGCGCCCGAGGCCGTCAACCCGCTGGTGGGCGACAAGCTGGGCAAGATCATCCGCCGCGCGCTGGCGCGCAATCCGGCCGAGCGCTATCGCTCGGTGGAAGAGCTTCACGGCGCGCTGATGGACTTCCTCGGCGACGTCGACATCGAGGAGCCGCGCGCCGAGCTGCGGCGCTACTTCGCAGACCCGGCCGAGTACAGCCGCGAGCTGCAAGAGCGCGTGGTGCGCGCGCTGACCCAACGCGGAAAGAGCGCGCTCGAGCAGGGACGCTCGGCGGCGGCGCTGGCGTACTTCGATCGCGTGCTGTGCGCCGACCCACGCAACGCGGAGGTGCTGGCGCTGCTCGATCAGATCGCGCGTCGACGGCGCATGGGGCGCGTGATGGTGGTGCTGGCGATGGTGCTGCTGCTCGGCGGCGGGGCGTATGGCGTCGGGCAGTACTGGCCGCTCGGCGGTGGCGGCAGCGCGCGCGGCAGTGGTAGCGCGACGGCGGTGGCGATTGGCGGGAGTGGAAGCGGGAGCGCGCGCGCGGTCGTCGCGGGTGTCGGCTCGAGCAGCGGCGCCTCGGGCGCGGCAAGCGCCACGGCTGCGGGCACGGGTGCGGTCGCGGCGGGCACGGCTGCGGGCACGGGCAGCGCTGCTGCGGGGACGAGCAGCGGAACCGCGGTCGCGAGCAAGATGCCGGGGGTGAAGCTCGCCTCCGCCACCGTCAACGGCTCGGTGCGGCGGCCCAAGCGTCACGCCACGCGGGCGAACAAGCTGCTCAAGGCGCGCGTCGGCGCGGGCACCGGCAGCGCCAGGCCGGCCGTCGTCAAGGCGCGCCGCGTCGAGATCATCCCCACGCCCAAGGCGGTGACGATCTTTGTCGACGGTAAGAAGCTCGGCGCCTACGGGCCCGACCTGCGCTTTCTGACGCTGCCCGCTGGCGACGTGGAGCTCAAGTTCCGCAACGCCGCCTGCTGCTTCGACAAGCGCATCAGCATCGGCGCCGACAAGCGGCCAGGCGTGTTGCGCGTGCGGCTGCCGTGGAAGCCCGGTCGGCTGCGCGTGCTCGTCGAGCCCAAGCGCGCCAAGGCCGAGGTGATCCTCGGCAGCATCGTCGGGCGGCCGGGCCACGCGCTCGAGGTACAGATCCCCGCCAAAGAGGCGTATGGTCGCACCACGGTGGAGCTCAAGGTCAGCGCGCCGGGCTTCGCCACGAAGACAAAGCGCGTGCAGGTTCGAGCCAACGCGATGACGACGACGACGGTCACACTCTCACCGAGCAAGTGAAACGCCTCGCGCTGACAGTCACCTTCGTCGTCGCCGCCTGCGCCCTGCCCGCTCTCGCGCGCGCCGCCGGCAACCCTGACGCCGACTTCGCCTCGGCGCAGAGCGCCTACCAGCGCGGCGACTACAAACGCACCATCACGCTGCTCAAGCCGCTGCTCTATCCGAGCATCCGTCTCTCGAGCGCCGACGACGTGCTCGCCGCACACAAGATGCTCGGCATCAGCTTCTTCTTCGAGAAGGACAACGCGGCCGCCGACAACGAGTTCCTCGCGATCCTCAACGCCAACCCGAGCTACGCGCTCGACCCGATGGTCGACCCCGCGGCGGCGATCAAGCGCTTCGAGATCGTCAAGAAGCGCAACGCCGACAAGCTCGCGCGCATCGCCGCGGCCAAGCGCGCCGCCGAGCTCGCGCGCCAAAAGGAGCTCGCGCGCAAGCGCGCCCTCTCGCAGGTGGTCATCGAGCGCGAGACGATCCTGCACCCCTTCTGGGTCAGCTTCATGCCCTTCGGCATCGGCCAGTTTCAGAACGGTCACACCACCAAGGGCTACGTGATGCTGAGCCTGCAGTCGGCCCTCGGCCTCACGTCCATCGGCCTCGAGGTCGCGCGGCGCGTTCGATTCGAGGGCGGGGTCGGTCAAAACTCATCGGACCGCGCGCTCGCCGATCGCATGACCACCGCGAGCTACATCACGTTCGGCCTCTTCGGTGCGGCCGTGCTCTACGGCATCATCGACGCGCTCGCTTACTACACGCCCAAGAGCACGCGCGAGCGACGCTACCGCAAGAAGATCGCCGACGCGCTGATCGCGCCGACGGGCGCGGCCGTGCCAGGCGGCGCCACGGTGGGAGTTACGGGGGTCTTCTAGGGCTGCTATATTCCGCCGCATGCCCACCTTGCGGATCACGTCACCCGGTAAGGACACTCGGGTGCACCACCTCTACAAGAAGGTCACGTCCATCGGTCGCTCGGCCGACAACGACGTCGTCGTCGAGGATCCCGACGTCGCGTCGACGCACTGCCACATCCACTTCGACGGCCGCGTCTTTCATCTCGCGCCCACCGAGCGCGACAACCGCATCTTCATCAACGGCAAGCGGCGCCGCAAACACGACCTCTCGCATCAAGACGAGGTGCGCATCGGCAAGAGCGACATGGTGTTCTCGCTCTACGACGAGCCGGTGGCGGAGGCCGAGGCGTCGGCGACGTCGGTGGACGTCTCGCCGTACCGCATGCTGTTCGAGTTTTCGAGCAAGCTGCTCGGAAGCTACGAGCTCGACCGCCTGCTCGAGGCGCTGATGGACACGGTGATCACCGTGACCAACGCCGACAAGGGCTTCCTCGTGCTGTTCGAGGGGGAAAACCCTCGCATCGCCGTCGCGCGCAACCTGCGCTCGGAGAACATCAACGACGCCGTCGATCAGCTCTCCGACTCGATCATCGCCAAGGTGATCCGCACGCGCAAACCGCTGATCGTCAGCGACGCGCTGCGCGACGACGAGTTCTCCAACAGCAAGTCGATCATCAACCTCAACGTGGTGTCGGTGATGTGCGTGCCCTTGATGGACAAGGACAGCCTCATCGGGCTCATCTACGTTGGCAACGACAACGTGGTCGAGCTGTTCGAGGAGCAGTCGCTCGAGGTGCTGACGATCTTCAGCGCGCAAGCCTCGCTGATCCTCAAGAACGCGATGTTGATCAACGAGCTCAACGTCGACCGCAAGCAGCTGCAGACGCGCCTCGAGACCAAGCGCTTCGGCCGCATCATCGGCGCCTGCGACGCGATGCTCGAGGTCTTCAAGAAGCTCGAGAAGGTCGCGACCACCGACATCTCCGTGATGATCACCGGCGAGACCGGCACCGGTAAGGAGCTCATCGCCAGCGAGATCCACGACCGCTCGGCGCGCGCCAACGGCCCCTTCGTCACGATCAACTGCGGCGCGATCCCCGAGAGCCTGCTCGAGAGCGAGCTCTTCGGCCACGTCAAAGGCGCCTTCACCGGCGCGGTGGCCAACAAGAAGGGCAAGTTCCACGCGGCCGACGGCGGCACGCTGTTTCTCGACGAGATCGGCGAGCTGCCGATGCAGCTGCAGGTCAAGCTGCTGCGCGCGCTGCAGGAAAAGACCATCGTGCGCGTCGGCGACACGCGCCCCGAGCAGGTCGACATCCGCATCCTCGCCGCGACCAACCGCGATCTCGAGCAAGAGATCC
Organism: Myxococcales bacterium; assembly: GCA_020431405.1. Lineage (GTDB taxonomy): Bacteria > Myxococcota_A > Polyangia > JAGQIK01. Next base: position 5,369 of record JAGQIK010000726.1, on the reverse strand, counting down.
GCAAGGCCAACTTCCGCGAGGACCTCTACTACCGCCTCAACGTGGTCAACATCCACCTGCCGCCGCTGCGCGCCCGCGGCGAGGACATCATCGTCATCGCCAAGTACTTCCTGCAAAAGTACTCCGAAGAGTTCGGCGCCAAGGTCAAAGGCTTCTCGCCCAACGCCACCATCGCGCTCAAAAAGTTCGACTGGCCAGGCAACATTCGGCAGCTGGAAAACCACGTAAAGAAGGCGGTGGTGCTGGCCGACAAAGCGTCGCTCTCACCCGAGGACCTCGACATCACCTCCGACGCGCTGCCCCCGATCCTCTCTCTGGCCGCGGCCAAGGAGGAGTTTCAGCGCACGTACATCAACGAGGTGCTGGCGCGAAACAATGGCAACCGCACCAAGACCGCGCGCGACCTGGGCGTCGACCCGCGCACGATTTTTCGGCACCTGGAGCGCGAGGACGAGCTCAAGGCCAAGGGCCGATAGCGCTTGTAACTGCTTCCAAAAACCGCGGGGGCCAAGGTAGGGTGGAGTGCCCCCGTGACACGGCTGTCAGGATCGGCTGACTAAGGCGTTGGGCGAGTTAGCGGAAAGCGCTTTGCGATCAGGCCTCTACAAAGCAGCCCGACGTCTGGCACGTACGCTGCTTTACATCGCGCTCGTGACGATGGTTTGTGCCACGAGCGCGTGTTTCCCCAGCCCCATCGCGGTGGTCTCGGAGAACACGCCACCGCGCTTTGGCCCCACCACGTCTCCGCCCGCGAGCAGATTCGACATCTTCACCAGCCCCGTCGATGGCCCCGACGTCGTGACGCGATTCAACCTCACCGTCGACGACCCCGATCCCGAGCCGCTGCAGCTGCGCTTTTTCCTCGACCAGGTCGAGTACAACGAGTTTCCGCCGTTCGGCCTCCAGACCACGTTCACGCTCGATCCGACCTCGGATGGCCAGCGCTTCCGCAACGTCGTGATCCCGAGATTCTGCGACATCCTCAACGACCTCGCGACGCACACCTTCGAGGCTTGGGTTACCGATACGACGTTTCAGGACACTCAGCCGCTCAACGAGGTCACCGAGGATCCCGAGACCGGACGCAAAGGAACCCGCGATGTGATCAAGTGGGTCATCACCTGCCGGTTGCCGGCTGGTGGATGATCTGGGCGGTGGTAGACTTTCAACCGTAGTACTTCTTAGCGCTTGTTGATCGACTAGATGATGAAGCTGTCCCGACTCGCACCCCTGCTCGCGCTCTTCGCGCTGGCCTGCTCCACCGAGCAGACGGCCAGCGGCGTCTGCCAGAGCGACGCCGACTGCGGCGGCGATGCCTGCAACCTCGCTACTGGGCAGTGCCAGACCCGCGCCAGCCGCGCGCCGGCCATCGAGGTGCTGCCGACCAACAACAACAACCAGGGCTGGGTGCTGCAAGAGTTTCCCAACCCCACGCTCGGCCCCGACGGCGTGGCCAAGCTGACGCTGCGCCAGACCGTCTCGCTGCAGGGCATCGTCTACGCCTCGGGCGACGAGACGACCGCGATCCCGGCACGCATCCGCGTCTGGCGTACGTCGTCGATCCCCGGCCGACCCGATGTCGAGATCAACGCTACAGCCCTCGACGAAGCAGCCGTGAAGCGCTCCTCGCGCAAAGACCCACCCGACGTCGGCTACCAGGTGTGGGTCGAGCCCGGCTACAAGTACAACATCATCGTCACCCCCGAGGCGCCGTTCGACACGCGCTTTCCGCCGGCGCGCTATCGAGATATCGAGATCAAGGACCACAAGAAGCTCGACCTCGCGGTGCACGGCGACGCGGACGTGGTCACCGTGCGCGGCAGCGTTACCGACGCCAGCGGCAACGCCCCGCTTCCCTTTCCCGTGCGCGTGCGCGCCTACAGCGACGACCCGAGCTGGCGCCGCAGCACCGTCGGTTGGACGTGCAGCCAGAACGCCGTACAGCACTGTCCAGGCTCGTCGTTCACCACCGAGGCCAACGGCGGGTTCGCGATCCGCATCCCGCCTAGCACGGGGCCGGGCAACTACGTCGTGCGCGTCGAGCCGGTGCCCGACGCTGCGCAGTCTTCCAACGGCGTGTTGCAGGTCGTGCCGACCATCGAGTGCAATGGCGTCGTGCTGGGCCTGCTCGACAATACCGGTCTGGCCGAGATCACGCTCGAGGGGCCGATCAAGATGCCGGCCTTCAAGTTCGGCAAGAACTACACGTTCAGCGTGGTCGGCGGCGCGCCCGCTGGCAGCGCGGCGGGCAACGCCGACCGCCCGCCGATCGTCGGTGCGCGCGTGACGTTCACGCTGTCGCTGCCCACGCCCAAGCTCGACGGCGCCAAAGAGTGCACGGCCGAGTACAGCATCACCAAGACCACCGACGCCGAGGGCAAGGTGCAGGTGCCGCTGCTGCCGGGCAGCACAACCAACCTCGACTACACCGTGACGGTCACGACCCCGGCCGAGAGCCCTTACGCCAGCCGCAAGCTGATGGTCGCCGTAGGCAGCCAAGGCGGCGTGCTGCAGACGCTCGAGCTCGAGCCGCGCCACGAGCTGTCCGGCACCGTCGTCGACGCCGCCGGCAAGCCGGTGGCCGGCGCCGTGATCAACGCGCGCGCCGCCGTCAGCGCCGGCTACTCGCTGGTGGCATCACAGCTGACGCCGGGCAGCGCCAGCGCGACCAGCGACGCCGAGGGCAAGTTCGTGCTCTACGTCGACCCCGGCGTCTTCGACTTCTTCATCGAGCCGCCGGCCGCGGCCGCGCTGCCCAACTTCTGGCTGCACAACCGCAGCGTCGAGGGGTCGACCTACGGGCTGGAGCTGAAAGCCCCCGCCGCGCGCGTGCTCGCCGGGCGCCTCTTCGACCTCAAGGGCGCGCCCGCGCCCGACTTCGCGGTCAACGCCTACGAGCAGGTGGGTGATCGCGCGCTTCTGCGCGCCAGCACGCGCACCGGCTCCGACGGCAAGTTCTCGCTGCTTCTCGCCGAGTAGGACGTCGAGATCAGGCGCCGCTTCGCGGCGCGTATCGCCGCTGGCCTCTGTCCGGCAGCATGCGCTGCAGCCGCCGCTGCGCCTTGACTCCACAGCACTTCTGACGCAAGTTACCGCGATCGCTCCGCGAGCAGCTAACCCCGCGGCGCGATGAAGCATTGGGCGAGACACAGCAGAAGGAACCTAGCGCAGAGGCAGCACCGAGCAGCGAGCAAACCGTCCGACGCTGGCGCAAGGCGTTCTACTCGATCTACCTGGCGTTCACCGTGCTGGCCGGCTTGTGGGCCCTGCTCTCGATGCTCTCGGTGCACTGCGGCTGGCGCCCGCCGTCGGCCGCGGCGGCGCTGCGCGGCCCTCGGATCATCAACAAGGGTGACAACCCGGACGAGCTCAGGCGGTGCCACCAGCGGCTCGAACGATTGCTAACAGACCTCCATCACAAGACATTCACGCTGCAAGCGCGCACGCTGAAGTACCCCAAGATCGATCCCGCCGTGGAGTGGCGTAACTGGTCGAAGGCTTGGCGGGCGCGCTGGCGGGAGTTGGACAGACGCTGCCGCCTGAGCGAGCTCGCCGGCAGCGGCAAGAGCAAAGAGATCGATCGCATGCAGGCGATCCACCGCGTGTTGGCCGAGCTGCAGCTCGGCTACAGCGGCGTCGTAGACCGCTTCGTCGAGCGTTTCGCCGACCGACTGCGCGGGCTGCGCAAGGACCTCGCCGCCGTGCGAGCGATGATCGATCAACGTGGAGCGCGGCGCCGCTAGCGCCAATGCCGACGCTAGCGGGAGCGCGCAATTGACTTAGAGAACTCGAACAACATGCAAGACACGCACGAGCAAGACACGCACGAGCACGACTCCGACCTCGAATCGCGCCCCATCGACGACGACAGCGAAGACGAACAAACGACACCATCGATCACCTTTCGCGACCTCGGCCTGAGCGACTCGCTGCTCTTCGCCATCGGCGCCATGGGCTGGCAGTACCCGAGCGACGTGCAAGCCGCCGCCGTGCCGGCCGCGCTCGAAGGCCGCGACCTGATCGTCCAGGCGCGCACGGGCAGCGGAAAGACGGGCGCGTTCTGCATCCCGATCATCCAGTCGCTGATCAATCCCGATCTCAAAGAGCCGCAGGCGCTGGTGCTCTGCCCCACGCGCGAGCTGGCGCTGCAGGTCGCAACCGAAGCCGAGAAGCTCGCGCAGGAGTCGCCCATCGCCACGCTGGCGGTCTACGGCGGTGCCGCCATGGGGCCGCAGGTGCAGGCGTTCAAGGACGGCGCACAGTTCATCTCGGGCTCGCCGGGACGCGTGCTCGATCACCTCAAGCGCCGCACCTTCAAGCCCGACAACGTGCGTGTGCTGGTGCTCGACGAGGCCGACGAGATGCTCTCGATGGGCTTTCTCGAGGAGATCAACGCCATCATCGAGCGGCTGCCCGAAGACCGTCAGATGATGCTCTTCTCGGCGACGATCCCGAAAGAGATCGAGCGGCTCGCCGACCGCTACCAGGACGACCCCGTCACGCTGAAGCTCTCGGAGGACTTCGTCGGCGTGCGCGAGATCGACCACATCTATTACATGATCTCGGGCGGCGACCGGCAGCAGGATCTGCTGCGCGTGCTGGCCTACGAGAACCCGCAGGCGGCGATCATCTTCTGCAACACGCGCAGCGACACCGCCGGCGTGGCGAACTTCCTGGCGCACCAGGGTTTCGCCGCCGAGGGCATCTCGAGCGACCTGACGCAGCGCGAGCGCGAGCGCGTGATGAAGCGCATGCGCGACGGCGAGCTGCGCTTCCTCGTCGCCACCGATGTCGCGGCGCGCGGCATCGACATCGACGACGTCACGCACGTCATCAACTACACCTTCCCCGAGTCGGCCGACGTCTACGTCCACCGCACGGGCCGCACGGGCCGCGCCGGCAAGTCGGGCGTAGCCGTCTCGCTGGTCTCGCCGCGCGAGATCGGCAGCTTTTACTACCTGCGGCTGATCCACAAGATCTCGCCGGAAGAGCGTCACATGCCGACGGCGGTGGAGCTCGCCACGCGCCGCGAGGCCGAGCTCTACGAGCAACTCGTGCAGCGCTACGGCCAGCGCGAGACCACCGACGAGATGCGGCGGCTGGCGCGACGCGTGCTGTCGACGCCCGACGGTGAAGCGCTGATCGGACACGCGCTGGTCGAGGCGCTGGCCAAGGAGAAGGCCGAGCCGACGCGCTCGACGACGCGTCGCACGCGCTCGCGCAGCAGCGAGCGCTCGGAGCGAAGAGAGCGCGACGATCGCAGCGATCGTAGCGATCGTGACGACCGCGAAGACCGTCCCGAACGTGCCGAGCGCGCCGAGCGCGCAGCGCGCAGCGACGGCGACGGCGACAGCAGCGAGGGCGACGGT